>NZ_JASGEX010000226.1:0-18693 GCF_047606085.1 Parafilimonas sp. | reverse complement strand
TAATCATTTTGCCTTAAAATCAAAAATGATGGTTAACGCCACTAAAATAGCCTGGATAACAATGCACCAACTGGCCAATCATAAATTGACAGCATAATTTCTGTGAATAAAAATGCGTAACATCAGTTATTAAGAAGGTTTTCTCCATGCACTTTGAATGATTCTTTAAAGCTCATTGCATTATTTTTTACAGGTTATAATATACCGGAAAGATATTATTTATACAGCAGCCATGCTTTCGCCGGTATAAATTTTGAAATACTTCAGACTTCCTGTTATAGCTTACAGCCACTTCTTAACCGGCAATCCAACACCTGTTAATATTAAAGAAACATACAAGTAATAATTCCTTAATCGTCCGTTATTGATCGCACATAACGATAAAAATACTTTTGCGGCAAAAATTAACAGCTGATGTCAAAACCAGTTCTTTGCTTTGCAATAACATGCTTATGTGCGGGCTATATAAATGCCCAGCAATTATCTGCATTAGCCGTCAAAATCGCCGATGAACAAAACCTCAGCCTGCCCGGTGCAACTATTGTAATTGATGATAAACTAACCGGTGTTTCAGATAACACCGGTACAGCAAGTTTCCCTTCTCTTGCAGCAGGCAATCACAACATTTCTGTTTCTTATATCGGCTACGGCAACTACACTTCAAGCTTTTCTGTAAGCAAACCATCAGAGGAATTAAAGATAAAGCTTACATCCGGCGTGGAGGAACTGAAGGAAGTGGTGATTTTGGGTGACCACCTGAAAGGGCAGGCCAAAGCGCTAAACCAGCAAAAGAACAGCGATAACATCACCAATATCATCAGCGCCGACCAGGTAGGCCGTTTTCCGGATGCCAACATTGGCGATGCACTGAAACGTGTGCCGGGCATAACCATGCAGAACGACCAGGGTGAAGCCCGAAATATTGTTGTAAGAGGCATGGGGCCCGATTTTAACACTGTATCTTTAAACGGTGAGCGCCTGCCTTCTGCCGAAGGTGACAACCGCCGGGTGCAAATGGATTTAATACCCGCCGATATGATCCAAACCATCGAAGTAAACAAAACCCTTACTGCCAATATGGATGCTGATGCCATCGGCGGTTCTGTAAACCTTGTAACCCGCGCTGCGCCCAACGGCCTGCGCATCTCAGGCACACTGGCAGGCGGCTATAACCCCATCCGAGAAACATTTACCGGCACAGGCAGCCTTATTATCGGTAACCGTTTTTTCGGCGATAAGCTGGGCGCTGTGCTTAGCACATCTTATTTCAACAACAAATATGGCTCTGACAACATTGAAGCAAGCTGGGCAAAAGATGATAACGATAAAGTGTTTGTAGATGATAATGACGTGCGTGTATATGAAGAATGGCGTGTGCGCAGAAGCGCCAGCCTTGCGCTTGACTATAAAATAAACCCGGTTAACACCATTTATGTAACCGGCATGTATAACTGGCGCGATGACCGCGAAAACCGTTTTCGCTTACGCCACCGCTACCGCGGCGATGAAGAAGATTATGCCGATGACCTTATTTACGACGCTGAGGGAAATATTACCGGTTATACCAATGGTGAAGTTATACGCCAGACAAAGGGCGGCATAGACAATAACCGCAATCAAAACCGCAGGCTGGAAGACCAGCGCGTTCGCTCACTTGGGTTATCAGGCGACCATCTAATTGGAAAACTAAAAGCAGACTGGGGCATACAATATGCAAGGGCTTCAGAAAAAAGGCCGAACGAAAGATATATCTCAATGGGCCTGCGCGATATAACGGTTAACCAGGATATCAGCGATGAAACAAGGCCACTATTAACAGATGAAACGGCTTTGAGTGATTATACAAGGCTGGATGAACTAACTGAACAATTCCAGGATCAGTATGAAGAAGACATTAATGCAAAACTTGGTTTTTCTGTGCCATTATCCATCATAAGCGGGCAGCAGGGATCTCTTTTATTTGGCGGCCGCCTTCGCCATAAATTCAAAAAACGCAATAACAGCTTCTTCTCTTATGAGCCAACGGACGATAATGAAGCTAATTATGATAACATTACTTTATTGCCTTTGCAAAATGAAACCAGCAGCAGTTTTTATCCCGGCAGCAAATATGTGGCAGGCGCTTTCATCACGCCAAAATATCTCGGCAATGTTGACCTTACCAACAGCAACCTGTACGATCAAACCGATGAGCCTTCGGAATACCTTGCCGCAAACTTTACAGCAAAAGAAGTAATAACCGCAGGTTATATTGAATTAAGGCAGCACTTTACAAACAAGTTCATGGCCGATATTGGTTTGCGCATTGAACATACTGCTATTGATTATACCGGTAATATTGTAGAAGACGAAGAAACGCTGAAAGGCCAGGTGCCTTACAAAAACAATTATACCACCGTATTGCCCGATATAAACCTGCGCTACCAGGTAAACAGCAATTTTGTACTGAAAGGCGCATGGACAAACGGCATTGCCCGCCCCAAATATTATGACCTGGTGCCTTACATAAACATCAATCCGAACGATCTTGAATTAAGCAGCGGCAATACAACACTGGAACCGGTAAAGAGCATGAATTTTGATTTGATGGCAGAGAATTATTTTAAATCGGTTGGCCTGGTTTCCGGCGGCCTCTTCTACAAAAAGCTCAACAATTTCTTTTACAATTATATTGACAACAACTTCACGCACGATGAATTTGCAGCCCTTTTCCCCACCGTTGACAACCCCATTACAGAAGGTGATAACTGGGATTTTACACAACCACGCAACGGCGATGGTGCAACAGTCTGGGGCGCCGAAATTGCCATACAGCGCCAGCTCGATTTTCTCGGCAATTTCTGGAAAGGCTTTGGCGTTTACCTCAATTATACTTATACGCATTCCAATGCCAAAGGCATTTACAACGAAGGCGTGCTGGTGCGCAGCAATGTAAAACTGCCCGGCGCTGCGCCGAACATGTTCAATGCATCCTTGTCTTACGAAAATAAAAAGCTGGTGGTGCGTGTTTCGGCCAACTTCACTTCTGCGTATGTTGACGACAGCGAAGATGGCGGCTACAATGAAGATGCTTTCTTCGACCGTTATTACGACAAGCAATTCTTTCTTGATGCCAATGCTTCCTATGCCTTCACGCCGCAACTGCGCATATTTGCCGAGGCCAATAATTTAACCAACCAGCCTTTGCGTTATTACCAGGGCGTTAAAGAGAGAACAGCGCAGCTTGAGTATTATGGCCCGCGCTTTAACCTCGGTTTAAAATTCGATTTGAATAAATAAAGCCTGAATTTATTATGGCTGCAGGCGCTCACATAAAAGCTGTTTGAATTTTGCAAACGCGGTCAGACGCTTCAAAGCGTCAGACCGGTATCAGCCTGCCGCACTCATTAAGCATACATTACTATGAAAAAATATTTGCAGCTTATCATAATCGCAGCATGGTTTTTATCCGCCTGCAATACTTCAGCCATGCAATCATCCGGCAATAACGATTCAATTGTAAAGCCTGTTATTGTTACCGAAAAAGTGTTTGAAGACAGCGACGATCCGGCCATCTGGATCAACAAAAACGATCTTTCCCAAAGCCTTATCATAGGCACAGATAAAAGTGATGCCAATGGCGGCTTGTATGTATTCGGTCTGAGTGGAAAAATAAACAGGCAGCTAACCGTAACCGGCCTTAAGCGCATGAACAATGTGGATATTGCTTACGGCCTGCCGCTTGGCAATAACAAGGTTGATATAGCCGTGGCCACAGAACGCGGCGCCAACTCCATTCGTGTGTTCAGTATGCCCGGCATGAAGCCCCTGGATGGCGGCGGCATAGAAGTTTTTAAGAATGAAACAGAACGTGCCCCCATGGGCATTGCTTTATACACAAGGCCGGCCGACGGTAAAATATTTGCTATCGTAAGCCGTAAATCAGGCCCGGCGCAAGGTTACCTGCAGCAATATGTATTGCATGATGACGGCAGCGGCAAAGTGGTTGGCGATTTGGTAAGAAGCTTTGGCGCTTATTCCGGCAAAAAAGAAATCGAATCCGTTGCAGTGGATAATGAATTAGGCTTTGTGTATTATTCCGATGAACAAACCGGTATTCGTAAATATTATGCCGATCCCGAAAAAGGGAATGCAGAATTAGCATTGTTTGGGCAGGGTGAATACAAAGAAGATAATGAAGGCATTTCCATTTATAAATTAACGGACAGCACAGGTTACATTCTTGTATCAGACCAAAGCGCTAACCGTTTCAATATCTACCCAAGAGAAGGCAATGAACATAAACGCATAACTTCTGTTGCAGTAAGCACCAGTCAAAGTGATGGCAGCGATGCAACTTCCATAAGCCTGCCCGGCTTTGAAGGCGGTTTATTTGTTGCCATGAGCACGGATAAAACTTTTCAGTATTACCGGTGGAAAGATATTGCCGCAAAAGCGGGCCTGAAGGTGAAGGAATAAATTCGGCCTTCCAAATTCTGTTTATTCTTCTGAGCAGCTTTTAAATAAGCTGTCGCGTTTATGCCAGCCATTCTATACAAGATGATCATCAGCATGCGGCCCGGAAAATGGCCTTCTTATTTACTATTGTATATAAGATTGAAATTTTATAGTCTGGGAATGGCATCCTTTAAAGGGATCCCATTCCTTGCTTCGGACTGTTTTGCAGCAAGCAAATAAATTAAGGAAGCCGTTCCATCCATCGTTGGTTCGTTCGTGCTGTAATCGCCATAATCATCGTGATATACAGCCAGCTCACTTTGATAGGGCGCATATTCATCTTCATTATACAATTGTATGCCGATAAGGTTTCTATAGATAGAAGAATAAACGGGGCCATCAACCAAACCGCCATCAATAGGATAATTTTTTAAATGCGTAAAAGCAGAATGCGGATCAGTTGGTGTATCGCCCCATGATGGCAAGCCATACACCATGCTGGTGCCCCAGGGATTGCAGCCAAATATCCAGTCGAAACAGGCCTGCTCCAAAGGCTGGTAGGTTTTATCTCCGGTCAATTGCCTGTACCAGTAACATTGAATGGCAAAGCTTACCGTTAAATTATTGCTGCACCAGATAAAAGGAATGTCTCTGTAAAACGCATTGTGTTTTGCTTTCTGCCAAACACGTTCAATACCTTCTTTATAAAACTGAATGATGGAATCTCTTCGGGCACCTGTTAATTGTTTGGCTAATTCATAATGGCCGATATTAATAAACGGATACCATTGGTAATGCTTTGCAGTATCAGCTCCAAGCCAGGGTGTGACAGGTTCTTTTAATGCATAATCATAAGCAGTAATAATAAGACGTTTGCTTGTGTCAATCATATTTAATGCAGCGCCTGCCAGCTCCATGTCATCCGTCCAGTTGTCTTCTGCATAAATGTATGGCGAGAGCACAGAGGCTGTTTGCGCAACACCCGGATACTTTAATCCTAATGCAAATGCGGACAATGATTTACTGATGAGGCCATCTGCATACTTCCTATCAACATTAAAAAACAATTCACTGCCCAAAGCAAAAGCGCTGGCAAATTTTCCCGCCGTTGATGCCACACCCGTTGTATAGTTCATAAACCTGCCTCTTTGCTGCGGTTCGCCGTTGCAGAAGTAAACAGGCCTTTCCAGGCCGCGGCCATAATAATTGGTATCTTCTTTGGGTATGCGCATGCCGCGATGGTCGCGGTCGTCGCCTGTCTGGTTAAATAACCAATTATCTTTTGGGTGCATTTTCAATAACCAGTCCAGGCCCCATTTTGCTTCATCCAATACATCGGGAATGGTATTGCTTCCATCCAAACCATTCGCTTGTTTTTTGTCTTTAAACACTTGAGGAAAATCACGGTAAGCCGCCAGCAGGTGGTAGGTTGCATTGGCCGATGTGGTTGAATATTGCAGGTAATCGCTGGCATCGTGCCATCCGCCAACTACATCAATATGGGTGCTGTCAGAAACCGGCGCATACAACGTATAGCCATCATGCACATGGCAGGAATCTTTCAAAAAAGGATTGAACCCGCTGCGTTGCTGCCGCATATACCGCAGGCAAAAATCTGCGCCGCCATCATACACCGAATCATTGATTGAGAAAACCGGAGAAGCAGTGCCATCAATATTAATAATGAATTTCCCTTTGCCTGTAAACGCGGAAAAATCAAGCCGGTAAGTATGGCTGAAAGGGCCGTAGCTGCCAAAATCCTTTCCTGCAGAATTGTAGAAAACTGTTTTGCCATTTTCATCTTTAACAGAAAATGCGGTGACTGCAATTGGTTTGCCTGAACCTAATACGGCCACTTTTATGCTTTTTGTTGAGTAACCAAGCTGGTTTATTCTTATGCAGGAAATATCCTGTGCCTGTACAACTGGCGCAAGGCCGCATAACAAAACAATGAGCGGGGAAACAGTTTTAAGCATCTTTTTCATTAAATGCTTAAAGATAGGCATGTTGCCAAATGGAGTTGTTTAAAAAAATCAACCTGCACTAAACCAGCCATTCAATCTCGCCAGAGCGATATGCGTTTTCAACATCGTTTTCAATAAGGATAATATTTCCAAGTTCATCAACTGCTTTTACTATAGCAGAAAAGGTTTCATTTTCTTTTTTAAATCTGATGCCTTCATTCAGCTTGTATAAATGTGCGTTATACGCATTCAGTATCTTTTGTTTCCGGCCGGCATATAAGGTCTTAAGCGTTGTATCAAACAAACTGCAAAATACCTTAGCCAGTTCAACCGTATTGTAGTCCGCTCCTGTTATTTGCTTTAGTGAAACCGGCCTTTTTGCTTCGGGCGAAAATTCAGTTTGATTGATGTTGATGCCAAAACCGGCCACTGCAAATTGCCAGCTTTTACCGCGTATCATATTTTCGATCAATATGCCTGCTGCCTTTCTGTCACGACAATAAATATCATTCGGCCATTTGATTTTTATTTTTTCAGTTGTGTATTTGTTAAATAATTCAAGCACCGATAAGGCGCTCACCATATTCAGTAAAAACTGTTGCTGCAGGGCAAACCCGCTTGTATCCAGCAATACAGAAAGCATAATGTTTTCACCTTTGGCCGAGAGCCACTGGCGGTTAAACTGCCCGCGGCCGGCTGTTTGTTCAAAAGCAAAGAAGGCATCTCCATGCCGCGCAGTGCCGTTTTGCACCTGCTGCATGGCATAGTTGTTGGTGCTGTCAACACTCAATAATTCTATAAAGCGTTTGCCGGTTACATTATTTATTGAGGCTGCTGACAAAGAATTATTAATTTTGGCGAAACTACATTTTTGATAAATAGTTTAATTTCGAAGAAACGTAAAATGCCTTTAAAATTTTTTCACTTAAAATAGTTGCTTATTTGGAACCACTTACCGTTTTAGCTTCCCGCAAAAAGAGCTCAGTCACCAGGCTTAATTCAAACTCCAGGATTTTTAAACTTATTCTTAAAGCCATTCAGGAAAAAAAAGGAGAAAACATTGTTTCCCTGGATTTACGAAAAATACCGGAAGCAGTAAGTGATTATTTTATTATTTGTGAAGCTACCAGTAGCACGCAGGTAAGGGCAATTGCTGATTTTGTTGAGGAAACTATTAAAAAAGAACTGGGCGAAGTCCCCTACAGGCACGAGGGTTTTCATGCATTGCAATGGGTGCTGATTGATTATGTAAATATCGTAGTGCACATCATGCAGCCTGATACCCGGAAGTTTTACAGGCTTGAGGAAATGTGGAGCGACGCAGTTCTGAAAGAACATTCATTATAAAAATTTAACCAGCTAATTTAACCTTACAGAGATATATAAAAAATGGCACAGGATAATAACAAGAATAAACCGGATATTTTCGACAAAGGCAATGGAGATAAATCACCGCGCCGCGGCCCGCGTTTCAGCATATACTGGATATACGCAATAGTGGCAATAACGCTTATTGCGGTAAATGTATTTAAGTTCAACAGCCCCGATGTACTTACTACTACCGAGCAGGATTTCAGGGATAAAATGCTGAAAGATGGGGATGTTTTAAAAATTGATAAGGTGCGGAATAAAGAACTTGTTCGCGTTTATATAAAACCCGAAAGCCTTAGCAAAGAATACTATAAAGCACAATTTAAACAGCCGCTTACCAAAGATCCTTCCGTAACGCCGTTATTCGAGTTCAGGGTGAGCGACTGGGAAAGCTTTAACCGTGGCCTTGCCCAATTTTACAAAGACAACAATATACCCGAAGTTTCTGAGAATGTATATGATGAAGGGGAATGGTTCGGGCCTTTTGCCAATACCATTATTTCTGTTTTATTGTTTGTGGGACTATGGGTTTTGCTGATGCGCAAAGTGGGCGGCGGCGGCGGTTCCGGCGGCCCCGGCGGTATTTTCAATATTGGAAAATCGAAGGCGCAGTTATTTGATAAAGGTGCTAAAGTAAATATCACGTTTACCGATGTGGCCGGTTTGGACGAAGCCAAAGTGGAAGTAATGGAAATTGTTGATTTCCTCAAAAACCCTAAAAAATATACTTCGCTTGGCGGTAAAATTCCGAAAGGCGCATTGCTCATCGGCCCTCCGGGAACCGGTAAAACCCTGCTGGCAAAAGCAATGGCGGGTGAAGCGCAGGTGCCGTTTTTCAGTATGAGCGGTTCAGATTTTGTTGAGCTGTTTGTGGGCGTGGGCGCCAGCCGCGTTCGTGACCTGTTCAAGCAGGCAAGGGAAAAAGCACCCTGTATTATATTCATAGATGAAATTGACGCCATTGGCCGTGCCCGTGGCAGGAATGCCATCGTAAGCAACGACGAAAGGGAAAATACATTGAACCAGTTGCTGGTGGAAATGGATGGCTTCAGCGGTGAAAGCGGCATCATCATTCTTGCGGCCACAAACCGGCCTGATGTGCTGGATAGCGCTTTATTGCGTCCCGGCCGTTTCGACCGCCAGATTTCAATAGACCGCCCGGATGTAAAAGGCCGGGAAGACATTTTTCGCGTACATCTAAAACCGATCAAAGTTTCACAATCACTCAATATCTTCAAACTGGCCGAACAAACACCGGGCTTTGCCGGCGCCGATATTGCCAATGTTTGTAACGAAGCGGCTTTGATCGCTGCCCGGAAGGATAAGGAAATGGTGGACATGAGCGATTTCCAGGATGCAATTGACAGGGTTATTGGCGGCCTGGAAAAGAAAAACAAGATCATTTCCCCGGAAGAGAAAGAAATTATTGCTTACCACGAGGCCGGTCATGCCATCTGCGGATGGTTTCTGGAACATGCGTATCCCTTATTAAAAGTTACTATCGTTCCCCGGGGTACAGCCGCATTAGGCTATGCGCAATACACGCCGAAAGAGCAATACCTGTATAATACCGATCAGTTAATGGACCAGCTTTGCATGACGCTTGGCGGAAGGGCTTCTGAAGAAATTTTCTTTGGAAAGATTTCTACCGGCGCATCCAACGACCTTCAGCAGATAACCAAAACCGCTTATGCCATGATAACCGTGTATGGCATGAACAAAAAAGTAGGCAACATAAGCTTTTACGATCCTGCAGCGGATAATTCTTTCACGAAACCTTACAGTGAAAAGACCGGGGAAATGATTGACGAGGAAGTTAGAAAACTGATTGAAACCGCTTATGTAAAAACAAAAGCTTTGCTTAGTGAAAGGAAGCATGAAGTGGAAACCCTTGCAAAAGAGTTGCTGGTAAAAGAAGTTTTATTCCAGAGTGATGTTGAAACGCTGATTGGCAAACGGCCTTTTGGCGAACATAAGGAAGAAGAAAACGAAGAGGAAGAATTGAATGAGCCGCATCACCCGGGCGCCATAAGCGCAGGCGTACCGCCTTACGATCCCAGCATTACCCAGCCTGCTCCTAAACAGGCAACTTCAGAATCTTAGTGCTTTTACATACAAATTTTGATGTGATTTGAAAACAACATCATCAAGGGAAAACATCTTAAAAAAAATAAAGCAGGCACTGGCAAAACCAGTGCCTGCGCCTTTTGAAGCGGCAGAACAAACCCCGGTTTTTTTCTCCGGTAAAAATGATGAGCCGGAGCTGTTGTTTGCCGAAAATTTCGCTGCGCTGCAGGGCCGTTTTTCTTTTTGTTCAGATGAAGCTGAGCTTGTTCAGCAATTGCAAACTTTGTTTGGCACAAGGCAGTGGGCGAAGCTGTTTGTTAATGAAGACAGGATCAAAGAATTGTTTGCCCGCCACAATGTGAAATTGCCTTTTTCGCCAAGCCTGGCAGATTGCGACGCTTCCCTTACCAGTTGTGAGTGCTTAATAGCCAGAACGGGCAGCCTGCTGCTAAGCAGTGCGCAAACCGGCAGAACATCGAGTGTATATGCACCGGTTCATGTTTGTATTGCCTATATGGATCAGTTGGTTTTTGATTTAAAAGACGGTCTTGAATTTATCAAACAAAAATACGCAACAGGCATTCCCTCGCTCATAACGTTTGCCTCCGGCCCCAGCCGTACTGCCGATATTGAAAAAACGCTTGTAACCGGCGTTCATGGGCCGAAAGAAGTGTTTTGTTTTCTGGTGGAGAAAAGGGCGTAACTGAATGATCAGCTTGAATTTTGAGAGATAAGCTAACGTGAGTTCGGGATAAGCGATATGTTTAAAGCTTGCAGACAGACCTCACCTAAATCCTCCCGAATGGCCGGGACAGGTTCTCCAAGGGAGAGGACTTCCGACGCCCTAAAACTCATAAAACATGCAAAAAATCATGTTTTTTCCTGCCCTTCTCCAAAGGAGAAGGGTTGGGATGAGGTAGAAATAACAATCTAAGCTTATCTCCGAACTCACGTTAAGTTAAATTCAATGCAAAATTTTTACTGAAAATCAATATATTACAAGCCATCAGTAAAAAATAAACAACATTTTAATTTTTTATCCACCTAACTTTCTGCATCTTTGCGCTCCCAAAAATTAAAGCCCGGGATGGCGGGCCAATAAAAACAAATACATGAGCAAACTACATTTCACAACAAAGCATGCGAACGAGGCTACCGTGCAGCGTAACTGGTACGTTGTTGACGGCACCAATCAAACCGTAGGCCGCATGTGTTCTAAGATCGCAGCCGTATTGCGTGGCAAGAACAAAGCCTACTACACCCCACACGTTGACTGTGGCGATTTTGTAATTGTAACCAATGCCGGCAAGGTAAAATTTACCGGTAATAAGCTGGAAGATAAAGTGTACCAGAACTTCAGCGGTTACCCTGGCGGTTTAAGGGAAGAAATTGCAAAAGACCTTTTAAAACGCAGGCCGGAGGCCGTTATTGAGCGCGCTGTAAAAGGCATGCTGCCTAAAAACCGGCTTGGCAGAAAGATGTATAAAAAATTATTTGTGTATGCAGGTGCAGAACATCCGCACACCGCACAGCAACCAAAAGAATTCAAATTCTAAATAAGCTGTTGGCCGTTAGCTGATGGCTGATGGCTGAAAGCTGAAAGCTTATATAAAAATGGAAAAACAAAAAAATGCCGTAGGCCGTCGTAAAGAAGCTGTTACCCGCGTTTTTATTTCAAAAGGCACTGGTAACATTACGGTGAACGACAAAAATTATAAAGAATATTTTGCTTTGCCTTACCTGCAGAACCAGGTGGAGGCGCCTTTAAAAACCATCGAATCGCTTGATAAATTCGATATTGTTATCAATGCAAGCGGCGGTGGCGTAAAAGGCCAGGCAGAAGCAGCCAAACTGGGCATCGCCCGCGTTTTACTGGAAATTAATCCGGAATACCGCCCTGTTTTAAAAGCAGCCGGTTATTTAAAACGCGATCCGCGTGGTGTTGAACGTAAAAAGTTCGGTCACAAGAAAGCAAGGCGCAGCTACCAGTTTTCTAAACGTTAAGCTGTTAGCCATTAGCTTTTGGCTTTTGGCTGATTAAACCTATAAAATAATTCATAACAAAACAGCTAATGGCTAACAGCCAATAGCTAAAAGCTAAAATAAACAATGGAACAAAACACTTCATTACAACAGCAATTACTTGAGGCAGGCGTGCATTTTGGCCACCTGCGTAAGAAGTGGAATCCAAAAATGTTGCCTTACATTTTTGCTGAAAAGAAAGGCATTCACATCATTGACCTTAATAAAACCGTTGACACACTGCAGGAAGCTTCTGCCGCTCTAAAGCAAATTGCCAAAAGCGGTAAAAAGATCATGTTCGTGGCTACCAAAAAGCAGGCGAAAGAAATCGTGAGCGAATGCGCCCGCCGCGTAAACATGCCGTATGCCACCGAGCGCTGGCTGGGCGGTATGCTTACCAACTTCAACACCGTGCGTAAAAGCGTTAAGAAAATGCAGAGCATTGAGAAGATGCTGAACGATGGCAGTGCGGAAAGCCTTACCAAAAAAGAACGCCTTACTTTAACCCGCGATAAAGACAAGATGGAAAAGGTGCTGGGCGGTATTGCGCAGCTTGGCCGTTTGCCGGCAGCGCTGTTCATTGTTGATATTGGCCACGAGCACATTGCTTTGGCAGAAGCCAAACGCCTTGGCATCACTACTTTCGGAATGGTTGATACCAATTCTGATCCCAACAAAATTGATTTCCCGATCCCTGCAAATGATGATGCTACCAAATCAATTGCCATCATCACCAATTATATCACGGCCGCAATAACAGAAGGCCTTGCAGAACGCCAGGCAGCAAAAGATGAAGAATCCACTACCGAAGAAGTAGATAATGAGGCGGAAAAGAAAGCGGCCCGCTTACAGGCGGAAGCTGAATCTGAAGGTGGCCGCAGGCGCGGTGAAGGCGGTGGTGGAGACAGGAACCGTGGTGGCGGCGGGCCAACCAAGCGCCGCGTGCCCGGCAACCGCAGGCCCGCAGGTGGTGGCGGAAGATAAACCCCCATCCCCTGAAGGGGAGTAAGGTAAACCGCTACTGTTCATAAATTATATTTCAACACAAGTCTCTAATTTATAAGAGACTTTTATTACCTCCCTTTAGGGAGGAAGGAGGGCACAATGAGCACTACAGTAACAATATCAGCAGCAGAAATTAATAAGCTACGCCAGGCAACCGGCGCCGGTATGATGGATTGCCGCAAAGCCTTAGCAGAAACAAATGGTGATTTTGAAGCCGCTATTGACTGGCTGCGCAAGCAGGGTCAGAAAGTAGCCGCTAAACGCAGCGACCGCGAAGCCAAAGAAGGCGTTGTAATTGCAAAAACCACCGACGATAACCAATCCGGCATCATCGTTTGCGTAAGCTGCGAAACAGATTTCGTTGCCAAGAATGCAGACTTTGTTGCCTTTGCACAAAGCATTGCTGATGCAGCTATTGATAACAACGTAAAATCTTTAGATGAGCTGAACTCAGCTAAAGTAGGCGAATCAACTGTTGCAGATTTAGTAAACGATAAACTGGCTTCAATAGGCGAAAAAATCGGTATCACTAAGTTTGAACGCATTGATGCGCCTTACGTGGCTTCTTATATTCATGGCGCAAACCGCATGGGCGTTTTGGTTGGTTTGAATAAAGCAGCAGCCGAAGCAGGCAAGGATGTTGCCATGCAAATCGCAGCAATGAACCCTGTAGCAGTTGATGCAGATTCAGTGCCCGCTGAAACCATCGAACGCGAAAGAAGCATTGCCATCGAGCAAATGAAACAGGATCCTAAAATGGCCGGCAAAACAGATGACATGCTTGGCAAAATAGCGCAGGGTAAGCTGAATGCTTTCTTCAAAGAGCAAACTTTACTGGCCCAGGCCTTTGTAAAGGATGCCGGCAAATCCGTTGCTGATTACCTGAAAGAAACAGATAAAGACCTTAAAGTAATAGAATTTAAAAGGGTAGCTTTGGGGTAGGGTTAAAAGAATATAATACAAATTTTAAAAGGCTGTCTAAAAAGTACAAGACAGCTTTTTTTATTCGGCAAGGTGGTGAAAATTAAAATCAGAGACACAATTCCCGAGGCCTTCAAGAAAATTTTTGAGACAACCCTTTAGTTATAAACAACCCATAATATTTAAAAATAAACGCAGGCAACATAAATGCTTTGCTTTACCTTTTGACTTGCTTACAAATAGTATAATAAACCCATTGTAATAAGCGCATATTTTGATAATGCAGTTCATTCACTAAGCATCTTACTAATAAGATTTTTCAATTCTGAAGATTTCGCTTCAGGCGCATCATAAGTTTTAAATTCACCATTTTTATTTATCAAAATGTATTTTGGAATTGCCTCAATATAATCATCCATGAATGGTTGTGCGCCTGCCGGATTAATGCAATAGGAATTCTTTGGGTTTAACAGCAGCTTATCGCTCATTACTTTCCATGAAAATAAATCTTTATCAATTGAAATAGCAATTGAAATAAAATCAGAATCCTTTAGCTCATTTTCCAACTTAAGCAAATAAGGTATATCGTCTCTGCATGGGATACACCAACTTGCCCAATAATGTAATAAAATAACTTTTCCCCTGTTTTGTTTTATTAAATCTTCCAGGCTGGTTTTTACATTATCATCAATGTGTATAAGAAGGTTTGCCGGCTTTTTGCTCTGGCTTTTTTCAAGTTGCTTCTTTAAAAGTTTCTCTCTTCTGATATATCCCCTGTACTCCCTTGTATTACAATTCTTATAAAACCACCTGTATGTTTTATTACTTAATTCAATATCCCTGTCAATAGCTATATTCATTATGTAAGCTAAGGAAAATGATTCTGCCAGGCCATCCAAAACTTTTACAACAAATCGCATATCTTCTTTTATATCTTCTTCATCGGCTATTTCTTCTTTAGATATTGGAAGCAATGCGTTAATAATGCTTCTGACAACAGATTCCCTTCCACTGGTAAAAAAAGTTTCTTTATCATTTATATGGTTAATATAAGGAATGAGAGAATTGATTTTTTCGGTGAATAATTTATTATTTTGAAGCTGGACTTTATTCCCAAAATAAAAACTATAAATTGGCTCAAAGGCCCTCGCCGTATAATATTTTGTAAATTTCTCTTTCCTTTTTAAAGAAATATTCATAATAAAAGCAATGCTGTCAATAGCCTTAGGCAAACAGGCAGAATAATATTTTGCTTGGTTTATTACTTTCTGTTCCGATTGGAGTATGGTATCAATGGGAGTATTATTTGAATATCCAAAAAATGATTTGGGGCGTAGGGCCGAAATATATTTTTCCATTTCTTCCCCTTCCGCTGCTTTTTTGCTAAGGTTAATTTTAGATTTGGAAGAAAGGCTGACATCTCCGTTCTTATCCAATGCTAAAATATATTTTTCTCTGGGGTAAGCAAAAAAGGCTATAGGATCAATAAAAAGATAGGTTGGTTTATTTATCCTGACTTTATAATTTACCGTATTTGAAAAATTGCCTGTTAAATATTTTGTGTGGCCTGTCAAGTCAATATAACTCAATAGGGGATCTTCATACTTTTTAATAAAACTGGTATCCACAATAATCCTGGTAGTTTTAAATCCCTTTTCACCAGTGCAGGAAGGTCCTGTAATCCAGCATAATATTGCCACACATAATATTGATCTCACCATAGATTTTAATGTAAAAAATGTCATTCCACAGATTGACAAGTTGGGTCTATCAGATCAACTTCACAAGTAAATCCCCAGTAACATTTTCCGTTTGTGCATGTTCCCCTACTATCCGTGACTGAATTTTTACCACAGCATTTTGTTAACGAGCCACAATCCGAGCTTTGCGTGCATTTCTTGTTATCAGCAAGCATCATCATATCCCGCCAGCACATTTTTTAACTGTGCTCTTGTAAGCACTTCTGTTGCACCGAGTTCCAGCGCTGTAAGTTTAAGCTTTTTCATCTCTTAATTTTTTAGATGATTATTAAAATATAAGACTTTATCCAATTGCGGATAAAGAATATTTTCAGCTGTTGTTTCTGGTTAGTGCTAAAATCAACTTACAGATAAGGTTCGCTTCAATAAGAAAATTCTTTTGCCAATACCTGTTCTAATGTTTCTGAAGGTTCATTTAAAGAATTCCAAACAATTATTCCCTTCTTATTAATCAATATTTCACTTGGAATTGGTTGTTTTGTGTTGGAATATTTATTATCTATATCTTCATTCCTTATCAGGTTACAAAATTTTTCAATTTTGTTTCTACTTATAGCCTTCTTCCATGAATCCATATCTGTATCTAAAGACATGGTAATTATTTCAAACCCGTTTTTGTTATATTTATTAAATAAATCTTTTAATCCCGGCAACTTTTTTAAACAAGGCTGGCACCAACTTGCCCAGAAATCAAGTAATATATATTTGCCTTTGAAATTTTGAAGAGATACATTTTTACCTTCATCGTTTTTTGCAAAAAAATCGGGCGCTTCAATATTTACCCTTCTTTTATTTAATTCTTCCCTTATCAATTTACCTGTGTTGCTTTGCTGTATCATGCCTGTAAAATTGCTGTATAAGCTTTCTGCCGAATCTGTTTGAACCTGGCGATTAAATATCAAGCTATACAAATAGGTTGGTGATACGTAAGAATCAGGGTGGCTAATTATAAATGCCATTTTTATATCTCTTGTTTCATCGTTACTTGGACCAACAACACTGTCTGATAATTGTAAAAGCCGCGCTTTCATCTGTTTAATAGCTGTAGAATCTGTAATCTCTTTTGTTTTTTTAACTAATTCTGTGTATTCTTCAAGGCCATTTTTATACTTAGCCTGGGCAACATCTATTTGTTGTTTTAGTGAATCTTCCTGTAGCTGGGTGAAAGAACCTTGCATTTTGAAATTATCAAAATTATTTTCTTCCAAATAAATATGTTCAATACCCGGTTCGAGAAAAAAGCTTACGGAATTCCCATTGGAAGAACTGCCTTTCAACCAGCAAAAACTTGGCTGTGAAAGATAACCTGAAAATTGAAATTTACCATTGGTTAGTATAGCAGTGTCGCTCTGCCATTTATCGTTTACGTTCGGATACCGTAGTATTATAATTCCTGTATCCCTGCCCTTAAATATGCCCCGTAATAAAAAATTATTTTTAGGCTGCTTACTTTGGGCGGCTGTATTAAAGGGGCAACAAAAAATAATCATTAGGAATATTAAAAAACCATGCATAATGTTTTTTTTGAGTTTACTTTTATTACGTTTCTATTTTTGTTTTCTATTAACTCCTTAATAAAAGGCTGTCCTTAAAGATAGAGACAGCCTTATTTATAATATTAAAAACATAATTTATCTCCACCTTTAACATCTGGATTATAACCATTGCCAGCGTCTTCGCAACTTGAGCACGTTCCTGAACATGAGATACCCGATCCACTGCCACAATATGCATCACAGCATCCACTTTGTTCCGTCGAACCGCAGTAAGTGGCAGGTGCTGCGCCCCCAAAACGTTTTTTAACTGTGTCCTTGTAAGTACTTCTGTTGCGCCAAGTTCCAGCACTGTAAGTTTAAGCTTTTTCATCTTTTAAACTTTAATAAAACATAAACCAATTACAGAAACGGCTTTTCCTTTTTTAAATTTTCAACCAGTTCTTTTTAATCATTCTCTGTGTCCCGCCAGTTCGGAAGATAACAATAAGCTGGGCAATCTATCTGTTTTATCCCTTATTAAAATGCTTCCATAAAAGGGCAGACAATTTTCTGGTAAGCACCCAGGCTTCATTGTCTGCATGCCAGTTTGTGTCTTTATTATTCTTTGTGAAGATGGAAAATATGTAAGGGGTTTTACCGTTCACATACAGCACTTCATTACGGTTTGCATCCAGGGCGCCATTCTTATCAGCCACAAATACGCCCGCCGGTACCTGGCTAAGCGCTTCTTCATCCCAATATTGCCTGCCAAGCAGGCGAAGCATTTTATCACAGGCTTCCGGGCTGATGATCTTCTTATCAATAATATCATGCATAATGGTTGCTATTTCGCGGGGCGTGGTTTGCCCCCAGCCATATTGAGAGCGGTAATTTTCCCTGCCCGGCGTTCTGCTGTTCACCCTTGTATTTTTATATCCCAAACTATCGAGCAACGCATTTATAGTGAGGCCGCCGCCAGCCAGGCCCTGCAACCACAGGCTTGCACAGTTATCGCTTACAGTCAGCATCAGCATCATCACTTTGCTTAGCTCAATCGTGCTGCTGTCTTTAAAATCAGAAAGAATATCATCGCCTTCGCTGTAATACAAAGAATCAGTATATAACAATCGCTGGTGATAATCCAGTTCGCCATGCTGCATTTTATTCATAATACCCGCGAGAATAGAAATTTTCACAATGCTGGCTGTAGGAAAAACCGTATCAGCATGTATGCCCACAATTGTATTATGCTTCAGGTCGTGCACATAAATGCCTATATCGCCATGAAAGTCTTTAATAAGCTCGGTAATTTGCCGCTGCAGCCTGTTATCGGTTTTTTGTGCGCTGGAAATAAAGCATATTAATACAAAAACAAATAGGAATAGTTTTTTCATGCTGATATGTATAATTGATTCCAAATTATTGTTGTCCGGCTAAAATATTTTCTCCCGGGCTAACCAGACAATAATGATCTCAAATATAAAATGCCTGCTGCTTTTATAGATAATAATAAGCAGCAGCCAATATGCTGTAAATTATTTTACAGGCGTTACAGATAACCACATCATTCTCCCTAAGAAGCTGTTTGAAAATTTAATTCTTTACAGGGGTTTAGCGATTTTTCGCACAGAGCAAAAGCGTAAACAGCCGTAATGAAGCGTCTCTGCCGGC
>NZ_JASGEX010000225.1:0-4634 GCF_047606085.1 Parafilimonas sp. | reverse complement strand
TCGGCTCGTTACATTATGCATCCCCGAATAGTCGGGGCAGGCTGTGCCGCTGGCACTCACCTCTATCAAAATTCATCTATAACCGTGCTAAAGCACGGCTTTACAAAATTGCATCGAGCCTATGGCTCTTCATAAGAATTTTAACGAGTCTGCCCTGCGCTCATCATTTTATTGCCGCTTTATTTTTATACTTGTATTTAAATTCATAAGTATGCAAAAACCATTACTGCTTCCTGCAATTGCCCTGCTTGCTGCGGCCTGCAGCCAAAACCAAACATCTTCTTCCGGCGAAACGGCGGCTTCGTTCAGCCGCGACAGCCTGATGCACACTATACAGATATTGTCATCCGATTCTTTTGAAGGCCGCAAACCTTTTTCCCCCGGCGAAACAAAAACGGTGGCTTACCTGGAAAATGCTTTCAAACAACTGGGGCTTGAACCGGGCAATGGCAACAGTTATGTGCAGGATGTGCCGATGGTGGAAATAACGCCGGAAGCAGGCGCGGTAATGAAGGTGCAGTCGCCCAAAGGCAGCTTTGATTTAAAAAGAACGGATGACTTTGTGGTGTCAACAGAAAATACAGATTCAATGGTTTCTTTAAATAACGATGAATTGGTTTTTGCCGGTTACGGCGTGGTGGCGCCTGAATATAACTGGAATGATTATGCGGGTATGGATGTAAAAGGAAAAGTGGTTTTGGTGATGGTGAATGATCCCGGCTTCGGAGTGGACACAACCCTCTTTAAAGGCAAGACCATGACGTATTATGGCCGATGGACCTACAAGTATGAAGAAGCAGCCCGGCAGGGCGCGAAAGCTGTTTTAATTATTCATAATACCGATGCGGCTTCTTATCCCTTCAGCGTGGTGCAAAGCTCCTGGGGCACTTCGAATTTATATCTTGATAAAAGAGGCGATAAACAATACCATTGCGCCCTGCAGGGCTGGGTTTCTGCAGCGGCAGCGAAAAAAATACTGGCCGCGGCAGGCAAAGACAGTTCTTTATTGCTCAGCGCAAACAGGCGGGGCTTTACAGCGGTGCCGCTGCATGAAAAATTATCGCTGCAGGTAAAAGTGAAGGCGGCGTATAATACCTCGCACAATGTAATTGCCAAAATTACCGGCAGCAAAAGGCCGGGTGAATACATTATTTATACAGCGCACTGGGATCATCTCGGCATTGGCAAGCCCGATGCCAAAGGGGATTCAATTTATAACGGCGCCATAGATAATGCCAGCGGCGCCGCAGCGCTTATTGAAATAGCCAGGGCTTTTACCTCCCTGAAAGAAAAGCCGGAACGCAGCATCCTCTTTTTGGCTGTAACAGCAGAGGAGCAGGGTTTACTGGGCTCGGAATATTATGCGGAACATCCCATTTACCCTTTACCTAAAACCGTGGCCGACCTGAACATGGACGTGGTGGATGCGTACGATAAGAAAAAAGATATTGTAATAGCCGGCGCCGGCCAGAATGAGCTGGAAGATTATTTAGCCGAAGCAGGCAAACAGCAGGGCCGGTACCTGGCGCCGGAAGCGCACCCGGAGGCCGGCCATTATTTTCGTTCTGACCATTTCTGTTTTGCAAAGGCGGGCGTACCGGCGCTTAGTGCCGGCGGCGGCATTGATGTGGTGGGAAAAGGCAAAGAATATGGCAGGAAGCTGGAAGACGATTATACGGCTAACCGGTATCACCAGCCTGCCGATGAATACGATGCCTCCTGGACATTTGACGGCGGCCTGCAGGATATGCAGTTACTGTTTTCAGTGGGAGAGAAACTGGCAAATGAATCTGCCTTTCCGCAATGGAAAGATGGCTCTGAGTTTAAGGCGGCAAGGGATAAAATGATGAAGGAGTAGCGCCATTACACCTGGCCGGTTTACAGCAAGGTATAAAAAGTGATTTTGTGTCATTCGGTTTAGCTGAGGTGCCACGAAGGCTTAAAGGCGCAAAGCCTTCATCTTAAAGCCGGGGTTAATGAAACCGGTATAACATTGGGCTTTAGCCCTGCATTAAAAATTTTAACCGGCACACGCAATATCATTAACTTAAGAAAACTCAATATTCAATACACAATAATCCCCGCCTGGGCACACGTATAAAACGCCGGCTGATATGGAAAGAAGGCGGCCGGCTGAAACGAAAACCCGGAATATGATTTTCGCCATTCACCTGCAAAAAAGATAAGTTCACCTCATTTCTATTGGCTCCGGTATATTATTTTTGCAACCGGTTCGTTTATGCATTTAAATTTTCTGCTGCTTATAAAAGCTCATTTATCCATACAATTTTATACAAATGCTACATTTTTTCCGGCGAAAGGAATTGTTGTGTTTTTTGCTCCTATGCACATCATTCACCGTTAAGGCCCAGTTCAGGATAGGCATTGAAGGCGGGTTTAATAAAAACTATCTTGTTACAAACAATGCCAACCGCGCTTTCACGAATTACAAACCTTTGTATGGCTTTTCCATCGGCGTGCCTGTGCAATATGAAATAGCTGACTGGTTTTCCATAGCGGCAGACCCTTCCTTCATTCAAAAAAATTACCGGCTGGAACGGTCTGATTTTTATGCCGGCGTGTATCAGGATAATACCAACAGCTACCTGCAACTTCCGTTGATGGGCCATTTTATGTTTGGGGGCGAAAAGCTGAAAGGCTTTTTTAATGCCGGCCTGTTTGGCGGTTACTGGATGAGCAGCCATATAAAAGGGCGGCTGGCGAATATACTTGACCCGGTGGATGACGTTACAACCAGCGGCTCTATTTTCAGCTATTCCAACGAATATAACTATGATGAAAAATATAGTTTTGATAAAACCAAAGACAACCGCTTTGAAGCAGGATGGATAGGCGGTGCCGGCATCAGCTACCAGGTTACTGACCGGTACCAGGTGTTTGCGGAAGCTCGGTATTTATATGGCTTTACCGACCAGCAAAAAAAATATGAGACCAACCAGGTGCCGCGCTATAACTCAACGGCCGGTATCAACATAGGGCTGCTTGTTGATCTTTCCGGTGAATCATACTATTAAATTCAAAGCAACTGTAATACATAAAGCATGAAATCAAGCTACATCAAAATATTTTCTGTTTCGGCAATGCTGCTGCTGCTGATAACTTCCTGCCGCAAAGACCTTACTAACGTGGAAAACGAATCAAACTATGTGGGCGATTCTTTCAGCGATGTTTTTGAAGCTTACTGGAATGGCATGAACAACAACTATGTTTTCTGGAGCATAGATACGACCGACTGGGACAGGGTTTACACCACGTACAAACCTTTGTTTGCAAGCCTCGACATCAATAGCGATGCCGACCAGTTAACTGCCTATAAATACTTCAAGGCCATGGCAGACGGGCTTACCGACTCGCATTATACGCTCTCTTTCGCCAGCGATGCACTGGCCGATTCTGCTATATGGCCTTCCTATGACAGGAAGCTGGCCGCAGGCACCATACGCACCCATTATGTATTTTATGGGTACGATGCCACGTATTACTTAGATAAAGACTATGTGTATGGCGTGGATTCTGTTAATACGCTCGAAGGCTCTTCTACAGAGGCTATTGCAGGCACCATTTCTTTCAGCGACGGAGGCAAGGCGCTGTACCTCGCCTTTAACCAGTTTAACCTGGCAGCATCGTATGAAGCCTCGGATGACAATGGCGTAAAAAAAGTAATGACCTACTTCATTAATTACCTGCAAAACAATGCAAGCACCCTGAAAGGGGTGATAATAGATGTGCGCGGCAATACAGGCGGCGCTGTGGCAGACCTTAACTTCCTGGTGGGACAGCTTACCGGCACAAAGCTGGTAATTGGCGCCACACGCTATAAAAACGGTAATGGCAGGCTTGACTATACGCCCTGGGCGGATGCCATAGTAACACCGCAAAGCACAGGACAAACGCTTACCGTGCCGGTTGTGGCGCTTGCTGATATGTGGAGCATAAGCATGGCCGAAATTACAACCATGGCCATTCACGCATTGCCCACGGGCGCTGTGGTGGGCGAAACTACCTGGGGCGCAAACGGGCCGCTTACCGCCAATGAAAATTATAATGGCGGCCAGTTTTATTTCTCCTGGTTTGGGTATGCTTATACTTCATCCAGCCAGTTCAGGTATAAAGACGGCAATATATATGAAGGGGAAGGCTTCCCGCCGGATTATTCCGTGCCTTTTAGCCTGGACGATTTTAATTATTACGGCGACCGCCAGCTTGAAACGGCTTTGGGCTTAATGTAATATAGGGACTGGCCCGCGAAGCGGTCTTGAAAAGCAATGTTTGCCACAAAGCCGCAAAGGCAAACGCAATCTGACTTTGTAATATTCACCGGGCAGAAAATGTATGGCGATGAAGTGATAAAAAAGGCGCAGGCATTTACGAGCCACAAGCTTGCATCCTGCGCTGCTAATTGGCCGGGCAATTTATCTGGCCATCGGCAATTTTATATAATCCCATTTATCCTTTATCCACCCAAATCCCGCCTGCCCCGCATAGCGGCAGGGCTGTTGTGTTCTAAAATTGGGTTAATTTTGGTAAAAAGAAGTATGCGTAAAGGATCCGGTAATTTATTGAAATATCTAAGTAGGGTTCCCGATCCGAGACGCTTACAGGGTCAGCGTCAT
>NZ_JASGEX010000224.1:0-18510 GCF_047606085.1 Parafilimonas sp. | reverse complement strand
TGATAGCCTTCCTCAATGCGCTGTTCCGGGGGCGAAAAAACATTAGCGATATATACTACAACAAGAACGAGCATGTGGGGGATACAGAAGAAATGGGCGGCGTTATTTTCGACCTTACCTGTACAGCAGCCGATGGCGAAAAATTTATTATCGAGATACAGCGCAGCCCGCAGTTTAATTTCAGGCGAAGGATGCTTTACTACGGCAGCAAGCTGATTGCCGACCAGGCGCCCAAGGGAAGCCGCAAAAGCTGGGCGTATAATATCAGCGAAGTATATGTTATTGCGCTTATGGATGGCTTCCCCATGCCGGGCGGTGAGCGAACAAACCGGTACCTGCACGATGTTTGCCTGTGCGAGAGAGATACCGGCAAAGTATTTTACGAGCAGTTAGGATTTTTCTACATAGAACTGGTTAACTTTACAAAAGAAGAAACAGCGTTGGAAAATGATTTGGAGGGTTGGCTTTTTGTATTGAAGAATATGAGCAGGCTGGAAAAGATTCCCTTATATCTTCGCAAGCCGGTATTTGAAAAACTGTTTCACATTGCGGAATACAGTAAATTAAATAAGGAGGAAAAAACCATGTACGATACAAGCTTAAAACGCAGGTGGGATAACCAGGCAGCGCTTGATTATGCCCGCCATGAGGGTATAGAAAAAGGAGCCGAGCAAAAAAGCTATGAAGTTGTTCGTAATCTTATAAATAAGTTTGGGTTTAATGACGAACAGGCTGCAAACGCTGCAGAAGTTTCTGTTGCTTTTGTAAAAAAGGTACGTGCATCCCTGAAAAAGAAAAAATAGAAGATCATATAATTTACAAAGAGAAAGGCAAAGGGCTAAGGCCATGATACGATAAAACCATGCAGCCCGTCTTTCCCGATAAAAAAGCTCCGCTCTATATAATTTCATTTCCATCTTATGGCAACAGGGTTTGAAAAATTATCCGCCTGTCCGGTTATGTACGATTTGAAGCCTTCAGGATTAGAGAATTGATTGTTTGATTTCTCCCATGCAGCATAAAAACGGTACGTTGCAGGTTGCTCATCCGAAATAGCCTGGCCCGTAATATAACTATCGTAAACTTTTTGAACATACGCCAGTTTGCCGGTTACAATTTCTTTCGGCAGCGTATCAATAGCAGTAAATGTTTTTGCGGGAACAATAATAGCCATGCCGAGGTTATCATGGTTTTCTGACTGCTTTCCATAACTGTATAAAACGGCCGCACTATCTTTTACAAAATGGCCTGAAGTGTTCTCATAAAAATCGGCCATGCCGGTTTGCAGCGCAACACCGCCAGGCATGCCTGATGCTGTAATTTTTGACTGGTAAAAATACTGTCCGCCCCAGATACTTGTTTCATCGGTTATGGTAACGGGTTTATCTTTTATTGTAAACTGATAGGTTATTTTAAACACAGCACGCAGCAGCCCATCGGCCAGTTTTTCGTAGGTTTCTGATGAAACGTTTTCGCCGCCCAGCCTTATTACGGAATCAATTCCATCCACTTTAAATGCCAGTGAGCCGGCACCCAGAGAATTGCCTGCATGTAAAATATCCATGCCCCAATGCGAAAGTTCGTGGTAGCTGTTATTGGCATTTGCACCCACGGTGTCCATCACCAATGCAGGTTCTGTTTTACCGAAAATATCTTTGCCATTCCTTGTATCAAAGTATAAACGAAAAGCAACCTTATCATTTTCCCAGGCAGGCCCTTCCGTTAAATACAAAGGAAGTGGCTGTTTGGAAAAATCTGTCGGCGGGTTGTGTAAAGGCATGGTTTCTTTTGGAATATCATCACCAAATGTTGTATCCGTTATTTTTTTTCTTAACCGCACATGGGCCAGCGATGCTGCGGAATCAACGTTGTTATCGCTTGTTGTAAAAGTTATGGTTTCATTGGGTTTGAAGGAATATAAAAAACAAGCCTCATCCCATTTGCCGTCTTTATCAAGATCATCCAGTTGGGTAATAACAGGATTATTATTGGCATCAATCACAGAAAAACCTTTATCAACTGCCATCTTCTTTTCAATATCAGCCCTTGATAAAACCACCAGTTCATTTTGCCTGGCGTGGTTTGAAGGATTAGTTACAGTAAACTGGAAACTTTTGCCGGCGCAACCTGCCAGCAAAAATGTGAAAGCCAAAATTATCATCCTGTTCATATAAAAAATTTAAACTGTTTGTACTATAATTAACGTGTTCCCGGGATAAGTTTAATTGTTTCATCTGACCTCATCCCAACCCTTCCCGAATTGCGGACAAGTTCTCCAAAGGAGAAGGGCAAATATGTCCCGAAATTTTTAAAATATTTTCAAAGTTAGGGTGTTAAAAGTCTCTCCTTTGGAGAGGATTTAGGTGAGGTCAACTTAAAAAATTTAAATCTTTCCTCGTTAATTATATTATTGCTATTGCAAATCATTCTGTAACCCTGAACCAATCCACGTCAGCATAACTGCCTGTTCTTTCACCAGGTTTGGCAATACAAAACAATCCGATTTTTGCGCCCACCCATTGTCTTGTTTTGCAGTAAATGCTTTGCCACTGGTTTTATAATGTTGTCCATCTTCGCTATAACTGAAACTGCATACGGCATCAGGCGAAGATACATGTACCCGCAGGTAGGCAACACTATCTTTCAAAGGCAATGTTTCAATAACCTGTTCAGCGTTTCCATTACATAATATTGTGTCAATTGCCTGTTCATTTAACCTTCAAAATTTTATCATTTAATTCCACATTATCAATCCGCACATTGGTTGGGTTTGCCATACCGGAAGCAACTGCAATGCCTAACAAACTATTCATGCCTAAATCTAAATTTGTGCTGCCCGCATTCTGCCAGTTTATACCATCATAAGAACTGAATGCAGTAACTGCATTTCCCTTTTTCTGCAGCTTCAGCCAGTAATAGCCTGTGAGACGGCCAAAAGCGGCAGCCGCTGTTGCAAGTGCACCGCCTGTTGTTATAAGCTTTGCTGCATCGCTTATTGCTGAACGGCTTTCTATAGAATTGTGCCAATCGGGCTGCTCGATATTTTCCGTTTTGCCAGGATATAAAAGCAATGAAACAAATGGTGCATCAGCAGCTACATCTTTGCGCAACATCAATCCTGTTTTTGAAAACTGTGATGATGGCTGCGGCTGAATACGCATAATTATTGTAGCCGTGTCTTTTACTGGCAAATACGGAAAATTAAATTCATCTGATGTTTTATCAATGCCGTTGCCAGATGCGTCCATGCTAAACATATTGCCATTGCAATAAGCTATGCCCGGCCTGATATTTCCTATATCGTTTTGTTGCCAGCCAAGAGGAAGCCCTGCTACAGTTGATTGTACAAAGGCATCCTTAGTTTTATTTTTACTGTTTACAGCTACAACTGTATAATAATATAGTTTGGATTTTTCAATATTGCAGCTCCAGTTTCCCGGTTTGTCCAACTGATGCGGTATATCAATGCCCTGGTATTTGAGCAGGCTCTTCAACCGGTTCTTGCTGCGGGTAATATCTCCCGCCAACCGGGTGCGGTAACGCACAAGGCTCCTTTGCTCTTGATGTATTTCATCAGGCACATCAATACCGATAAGTTCATGATTGGAGTGATTCCGGGCTAACTTCAATGCATCTGCCTTGTCTGTTTTTCTTTTCTTTTCCTTAGCATTGCCTGATACATCAGCAGCATGCGCTACAATGCAATCCATGCCTGCGGCATTCAGTTGCCGCTTAAGCCTGAAGCCCCATCCCCGCTTTCATACTCACACTCAGAATGAGCGCCCGGGTAGCAATCAGTCAAATGTTTAATCAGCCCCTCACTGCCCGCTGGCATCCGGTGATTGCCCAAACAAATACCATCATATACCCTGGCTACCTGCCAGTCTTTTTTATGTGTATCAATACCTGCATAAATAGTCTTGCCGGTAAAATCAATAAACTGCCTACCTTTGTTGCAGGTTTCAGCAGCAGATGAAGTTTGCTTTTTCATAATCTGACTTTTTTTATTTATAGCAAAGTTCTTCTTTGCAGCCTCGATTCTTTCCCAGGCTGCTGACACTCTGAAACCTTTTTACATATAAACTCTCACGCTATTTATGTACTGAAATTATCAGCAGGAGAGACGTTTATTTTTTCAATTCCAGTACAAGGCTTGTGTTGGCCTCAAGCGTAATTGGAGCTGATGTTACATTGGTTGTGTTATCAAAAACATTAACCGCATTGGTAAAGCCTGAAGTGCGCTCCGCATATTTTGAAAAATCAACTGTTTGCTGTTTATCGCTTGTATTTAATACGATCATGATGGTTTGATTTTCATCATACCTGAAATAAACATACAGTCCATCAACAGGTAAATATTGCATCAGTTTTCCTGTTTTTAAAGCAGAGGAATTTTTCCTGAAGTTGGCGAGTGTTTTAATTAAGGATTGAACAGATAGCTGATCTGCATTTAAGTTTTTTCCTGTAAATGCATTCGCGCTGTCACCGTTCCAGCCGCCGGGAAAATCAAGCCGCACCCAGCCATCAGGATTGGTAACGCCCTTCATCAGCACTTCATCGCCATAATACATTTGCGGAATGCCGCGGCAGGTAAGCAGCCATACAAAACCCGTCTTATCTTTTTGCAGGTTTTCATTCACCACAGAATACCAGCGGCCGAGATCATGATTATCTAAAAAGATAACATTGCGTGTTGGGTCTTTATATAAAAAATCATTGCTTAAAGTGGTATAGAGTTTATTTACACCATCCGTCCAACCAAAAGCTTCATTCATAGCAGGCTGAATGCCATAAAACAAACACTGAAAATCTGTAATGCCCTGCAGGTTGCTTTTAAAAGGTGTGCTGATATTGTTCTCTGCAAAGTATGCCTCATTCGCGGCGCCATGCACCCATGCTTCACCAAACATGGTTATGTGCGGATATTCATCAGTGAGGGCTTTATTGCAACTGTTCATAAACTCAAGATCGTTGTAAATGTAGGTATCAATGCGCCAGCCATCCACCCCAAATTCTTCCACCGAATAAATAGCATGCTGAATTAAAAAATTTGCTACTAAAGGATTGGATTGATTCAGATCGGGCATTTGCTGTGTAAACCATCCGTCACTTGATCTTTTTTTATCAGATTCCGCAGCATGCGGATCAAACAAAGGTTGCTCCCTGTAACTGGTTTGTGTGAACTGCGGCCATTGATGCAGCCAGTCTTTCGAAGGCATATCCTGCACAAAAAAATCATACAGCCCAACATGATTATACACTGCATCCTGTATCAGCTTCATGCCGCGTTTATGCAATTCATCACTTAATTGCAGGTAAGCTTTTTCGCCGCCAATGCGCGGCTCGATTTTATAATGATTGGTAAAGGCATAACCATGTTCAGTACGGTCAGGCATATCGTTTTCAATAACCGGCGTCATCCACAAAGTAGTAATGCCCATATCTTTTAAATAATCAAGATGATTGATAACGCCCTGCAGATCGCCGCCATGCCTCAGGAAGATAGAATCGCGGTTGAGCGACTGGTCTTTCATGCCGGCAATGCGGTCGTTGGTTGTATCGCCGTTGCTGAAACGGTCGGGCATTAAAAGATAGATAAAATCTGAAGAGGTAACACCCTGCGCATAAGCAGTGCCGTTGCCCTGCCGCCTTTCCTTTAATTCATAATTGATGCTGACCTTTTTTTTCCCTTCCCCAAAACTAAAAACACGTTTGCCTGGCTCTGCATCTTTATCAATTACAAGATCAAAAAAAATATAGTTAGAATTTTCAACCCTTTCAATCTTTTTAAGCGTGATGCCGGCTGACAGTTGCATGCCGGCTTCTGATATTTTTATCACAGGGATTCTATCAGCAATATCAGGTGAATGAATCATTAACTGCAGGTCAGGATTTTTCATGCCTGCCCACCAGTGTGTAGGGTAAACATCAATTGTTTGTGCTGATAATGGTAAGCAATAAACAATGCAAATAAAAAAAGATGCAAATAATTTATACATAACAAGAATAAAATTATAAGTAATCAAAAATCTGTTTATACAGGCCTGTCATCTGCTGTTTCATACATGGCAGCATCATTAGTTAACTCATTTTTATTTTCATGTATTAAGCTATAACATAAGATGGCTGCAAGTATCATAAGAGATCCGCCAATTTGTACGGCAAGCATCCTGTCATTATTTAATAAATGTTCCATTATCCATCCAAAGAACAGGGAAGCAATTATTTCGGGCAGCACAATAAAGAAGTTAAAGATGCCCATGTAAACGCCAATCTTATCTTCAGGCAAAACGCCGGCCAGCATGGCATAAGGCATAGAAAGGATGCTGCTCCATGCAATGCCAACACCTGTCATGCAGAAATATAATTCATAAGGCTGTGTTACAAAACGTACAGAGATCAAACCGATTGCACCGCATAGCAAACACAATGTGTGCGTGGTTTTGCGTCCGAGTCTTTTTGCAATAACCGGTATTAATAAAGCAAAAAGGAATGATACGATACTATAGTACGATAAAGTTAAGCCGCCATATTCTATGCCTTTTGTATAAAGCGGATCGGCAGTATCTGTTGCATGAAAAATATTCCTTGCAACAGCCGTGTTATAATAAAACCACATTAAAAATAATCCCGGCCATGTAAAGAACTGCACCAGTGCAAGCCGCTTCATTTTAGATGGCATGTTTTGAATGGCATGATTTATTTCTTTAAAACCTCCGCCAAAACCTTTCCTGCTTTCTTTTACTTTTTCTTTTGCAGGGATTGTTGCCGGCGGGTATTCCTTTGAAGTAAGGATGGTATATAAAACTGCCATGAAAAATATAGCTGCGCCCACATAAAAAGCAAATTCAACCGTTGGCGGAATACCCCTAGTTGATGAAATACTGGAAACATGAAAAACATGCGACATGAGCCAGGGCAAGGCAGAGGCAATACTGCCGCCCAATCCAATTAAAAAGCTCTGCATGGCAAAGCCTTGTGTACGCTGGCTTTCGGGCAATTTATCTGCAACAAAAGCCCGGAAAGGTTCCATGGCAATATTCCCTGAGGTATCTAAAATCCATAGCAGGCCGGCAGCCATCCATAACGAACCGCTGTTCGGCATCAGGAATAAACAGATCGTGCTTAACAATGCGCCAACAAAAAAATAGGGCCTTCTGCGGCCCCAGCGCGGATGCCAGGTTCTGTCGCTCATATAACCAATGATCGGCTGCACAATTAAACCAGTAAGCGGTGCGGCCAAGAAGAGCAATGGTATTTGTTCGGGAGAAGCTTTCAGGTATTCATAAATAGGCCCCATATTGGCCCGCTGAAGGTCCCATCCAAACTGAATTCCGAAAAAACCAAAGCTCATATTAAATATCCGGGTAAAGCTTAATCTTGGTTTTGATGATGAAGCAGGAGCGAAGGAAGCAATTGATGCCATAGCAATCGTTTATGCAACAAAGATGTGTGAAAAATACACATAAAGAAGTTTTTCTTCAAAAGATTATTTTTAACGATAATTGAAGTGTATTGTACAAAGGTTGAGTTAAGTGTATTGTACTTTTGCTGCATAATGAAACCGAGCATGATAATTTTTCTCCCACAACCTGTCCCGAACCAGTTTCGGGAGGGGAATGCCTGCCTGCCGGCGAGGCAGGTACATAGCGAGGTTCTCCCGAAGCAAGTTCGGGACAGGCATGAGACAACTGAAAAAACAAATATGCACGAATGAAACGCCCATGTAAAATGTATTCAACACACAGGGGAATGTACATCAGGGCGTTCCATGAGACATCTGAAAAAACAAATTTGCACGAATGAAAACTTTAAAACAAATAGCCCGCTGGTTCAGGAACTTTTTCTTTCCAAAAAAGAAATGTTGCCAATAGTGTTTGGTTGATTTGATTGGAGGATGTAACATTGCACTCCTTTTTCAAAAGCCCGGATGGCGGAACTGGTAGACGCGTCAGACTCAAAATCTGGTATCTTCACGGATGTGCAGGTTCGATTCCTGTTCCGGGCACTTGATTATCAATGGTTTCAAAAAGGCCGCTTTAGCGGCCTTTTTGAATTTGCCAGTAAATAACTGGTTAATTAAAACGATAATCCTGTCAGCAGATGTAAAGAACTTAATGAACCCAAAATTACGATTGCTTCATAATTGTTGAATATAATTTTCAATCTGCTGCTGGTTTAGTTGCGGAATCCTGTTAGGGTTTAACAGGCATGCTGTTGAAGTGAGCAATGTTCCTCTACCATTGAATTCCACCGAACCGCCTTCCGTTATAATGCCCGGGATAAAAAACCTGCAAATTCATTTGCCGCCCGATTAAAGTTGGTATTACATCATCCAAATCGTACGGCGGATATTTATTGCCCCAGGCATTATAATCCCAGTCGACAATGACTTTTTCTTTTTTTTCAGCATTAATTACAAATGCCGGCCCGTGATCGCGGCACCAGGCATCGTTGGTGGGATTAAGGAAAAATTCTACCTGCTGCATATTTACATCACCTTTCAATAAAACCCCTTCAGCAAAAGTTTTCATTGCTTCATCCACTACATTAATGCGCACCTTCTGCCCTGCCGAAACCGCTTTTATAAATTGTGAATAAGGTTTATAAACCGTTTGAATTTTTCCCGGCCACGATGCTTCCTTGTGCGGCCAGCTCAGCCACATAGCTTCCTGCGGCGCAAACTCTGCGGGAAAGTGAAAGCCGAGCTGGCGGGGGGTGCTACCCCCATCCCCTAAAGGGGGGTTATTATAGTCACTAATCATTTATGTGGTTAATATTTTTAGTTAGGTAATGCTAATTATTGTGCCTTTATTAGCAATTCATAAGCTTTGTGCGCCCTTTTTTCGCCATATATTTTTGCCACAGAGTCAATATTGTTTCCTTCTCTGAACATCTTAAACATTTTTTCATTTTCCCAAGCCCACGCTGTATCAGCAACTTGCTTTCTGGTCAAATCATATTTCTTTGCAACCTGCTCACGTGTAAGCCCTTCATCCAATCCCTTAAATACCCTTGCCTTAACATTGGCAGTGTAGCTTGTTTTATCATTAGTAACTGTATTATCAAATAAATTTTTCAAATAAGGCTCCACAAACTGCTTTAAGAAAACATCTTTATCGCCATCAACAAAAATTTCATTACTGTTAATTACATCCTGGCATTTTTCAATAATAAGTTCAAGCACCTGTTCAAACCTTTGCGGTTGCAACCTGCTTTGCAACTCAGATAATTCCTGTTTAAACTTTTTTATCTGCTCATCAAAAATTCTAATATCCTCATCATCAGAACCATCGGCTTTAAGTTGCTCATACTTTTGAATTTTCTTTACAAGCGTTTCTATTCTTTCCCTCATAGTAGTAATTTTTTTATCAGTAAGGTTTTTTTCAATATCATTAAAATCAATAATATCCACTTCGTTTATATTCTCCAGTTCCCCAAATTCTACAAGCCTTATGCCTTTGCTTTCCTGTGGTTCATTATTTTCCCTTACGGCAATTTCTTTTATGCCAATAATTTCTTGTTTGGCCGAAAACGCATTTTTATCAACTCCATATAAAGTCCAGCTCCTGTTCATTTTCGGCAGGCCGTGTTCTTTCCAAAGCCCGGCATTATCCAGTATAATCCCATGTTCTTTATTTTGATGAGGCCGCATACAACGGCCAACCTGCTGCAGAAACAGCGCTAACGATTTGGTAGGCCTTGCAAGCTGAACAGCATCTACGTCAGGGCAGTCAAAACCTTCGGTAAAAATATTTACGTTGCACAAAATCTTGAACCTGTTATTTCTGAAATCATCTACAATTTTCCTGCGTTCATCTGTTGGTGTGCTTGTGTCAATAACTTTTGCAACAAAGCCGCTGCTATTATATTTTTCTACTATTTTCAGGCTGTGCGCCCTGTTTACGGCAAACACTATCATTTTCTTATCTAATGCAAACTCTTTATAGCTCTGTACCAGGTCGGCCATTACAGCTTTATCCTGCATTATTTCGCTCAATTCCGTTTCATCGTAATCACCTGCTGTTATTTTTACATTGCTTATATCCGGAAAATGGCTTGCATAATATTTTACATCAGACAGATAGTTGTTTTTAATAAACCATTTAACGGAAGGCGTAGTAACTAATTTATCAAATAAATCTTCAAAGCCTTCACCGTTTGTTCTTATAGGCGTTGCCGTTACGCCTAAAAATTTAGCGCCGGGATAAAAGCCCCAAAGTTTTTTATAAGTAGAAGCCAGTGCATGGTGCGCTTCATCAATAACCACCAAAGAAAAAATATCCTTTTGATGTTCGTCCCTTCTTACCAAAGTTTGAATGGATGCAACCTGAACAGGCGCAGATTGAATGCTTATATAATTTGATGATATTATGCCTGCCGTTAAATGAAACCCGCTGGCTAACCTGTTAAATGCCTGCTCAACCAGCTCTTTCCTGTGTGTTATTATTAAAACTTTTTTATCAGGATAAAGCTCAGTGGTAAATTTTCTTACTATTTCACAGAAAAGGGTTGTTTTTCCTGTGCCTGTTGGCATTTGAAATAAAATACTTCTGCAATCAGTCCATGCATTGGTAATATCATTAATGCCGTTTATTTGGTAATCTCTCAGGGTTACATTCATCTTAAATCATTAGCATTAATTGTGTCATAAATTTTTCAGAGATTAAAATTTGCTGTCAGTTCTGTGTGATTGTTCGTGATGAATTTTACGAAATATTTTTCTTCATCTATATCAAAGAATATATACCAAGTGGTTCTTGCATTGGCCTTGTAGAGTATGTATTTGCTGCCATATTCTGAAAGTGGATAGGGTGTGTTTTTTGCAGGATAAGTTGAAATATTGTTTCTGACGAAATCATAGATTGTATCCACATAATTTTGAGCATCTTCTTTAAATCCGAAATAATTTTGTGTGTATAATATGAACAATAATTCATCTGTACGTTCTATAAATTCTTCGGAATAATAGATATTTATTTGTTTGCCCATTTGGCAATTTTTTCTTGGGAAATACGCCTTGCTTCTTCTTCAGAGTAAAAATGTCTTTCCTTTTTATGCTTCATCAGCCGCATTATTTCGTCCAAAACATTTTTGTCTTCCAAATCAATAATCCATTTGGTAAGTTCCAGCTTATTTATTGCGACACTTGTGTCCATAATCTTTAGTTTTCGTAAAGTTACAAAATTTACTCTTCGTCAATAAATCGTTTAGTAATTGGGTTATACGAATCAATCCGCCTGTCGCGCATAAAAGGCCAATGCGTTCTGTACTGATCTGTTTTCTTTGTATCAATATCCACCACAAACACTTCTTCATCTTCATGCGAAGCTTTATAAATAAGATTACCAAAAGGATTGGAAACAAATGAGCCGCCCCAGAACTTCATTCTTCCATCCTGCTCAAAACCAACCCTGTTCACACTTACCACGTGTACCCCATTGGCCACGGCATGGCTGCGCTGAATGGTTTGCCAGGCATTATATTGTTCATTATTGGTAGCCTCATCCTGGTCTGTGGCCCAGCCAATGGCGGTTGGGTAAAACAAAATTTCTGCGCCCATTAACGATGTTATGCGGGCAGCTTCCGGGTACCACTGGTCCCAGCATATTAATACGCCGAATGTGCCATATTTTGTTTTCCAGACTTTATAGCCTAAATCGCCTGGTGTGAAATAAAATTTTTCGTAATAAGCAGGGTCGTCGGGAATATGCATTTTACGGTATTTGCCCAGATAAGTGCCGTCCGCATTAATAACAGCAGTCGTATTGTGATAAATGCCCTGCGCCCTTTTTTCAAACAGCGAAGCAATAATCACCACGTTTAATTCTTTCGCCACTGCACAAAGTATATCAGTAGTTTCACCGGGAATAGTTTCTGCCAGTTTAAAATTATCATAGTTCTCTTCGTCGCAGAAATACAGTGAGGTAAACAGTTCCTGCGAGCAAATAATCTGTGCGCCTTTAGCCGCTGCCTCTTTTATCTTTCCAATCATTTTTGTGAGGTTAGCCTCTTTATCTGCGGTACAGCTCATTTGTATGCCAGCAACTTTTATCATGTAAAAAAATTTAAGCTGCAAAAATAGTTATTCAAAAAGATTAACCGGTTCAACATAATGTGAACGTTATATTTATTGCATGCAGTTTAATTTAGCAGCATAAATTAGCAGCATGAAAAAAAAGATTACATTTTTTGCAGCATTTTTCTGCGTTGTATTTTCTGCCCAAAGTTTTGCCAATGATATTTATGCCATAACCGTGTATCATTTCACTGATGCATCGCAGGAAATTACATTGGATACTTATTTACAAACGGCTTACCTGCCGGCGCTTCACCGAAAAGAAATAAAAAACGTTGGTGTGTTTAAGCCCATAGCGAATGATACCGCTGCCGACAAGATTATTTATGTAATTGTTCCCTATAAATCCTTTGATGAGTTTTTGCGTTTGCCCGCCCAATTAATCACAGATAATCTTTATAAAACTGCCGCAGCATCTTATTTAAATGCAGATTATAAAAATCCGCCTTATAAACGAATGGAAACAATAATGCTTACAGCGTTTCCAATGGCGCCGCAGTTAACGTTGCCCAATCTTACATCGCCGAAAGCAGAACATATTTATGAGCTGAGAAGCTATGAAAGCCCTACTGAAAACTATCATAAAAGCAAAGTGAAGATGTTTAATGAAGGCGGCGAGGTTGATATATTTAAAGCAATAAATGCCAACGCTATATTTTATGGCGATGTGGTTTCCGGCAGCCACATGCCTAACCTGATGTATTTAACCAGTTATGAAAACATGGCCGACAGGGATGCGCACTGGAAAATTTTTGGCGACAATGCGCAATGGAAAAAACTGAATACGCTGGATGAATATAAAAACAATGTATCGAAGGCTGAGGTTACCTTAATGCACGCCGCTTCTTATTCGGATTATTAATAAAAAAAACTGCCGAGGTTTAAGCGCCGGCAGTTTTAAAAATTTTGCTGCAGGCAAATTATTGCACGGTAAATTCAAAGCCCACATTTCCCCAGGCCAGTGAAACCTTTCCATCTTCACCAACGTTAAAGGCCATTTTCTCGGAAGGTGTTTGCTGTGCAACATTGGGCACATCTATGCGTAAAATGTCGTCGGCATCTTTGTAGTTAAAAGCGCCCCACTGGTTCCAGGTTTTATTGAAAATAACCGTCCATGTGTCGCCATTCCAAATACTAAACAAGCCATATTTGCCGGCAGGTAAATTTTTACCATTGATGGTTACATTTTTGCTTACTTCAAAAACAGTTGCTTCATTGGCGCCGGTACGCCAAACCTTGCCTTTCATGGGCTCCACTTCTTTGCCAATCTCACGGCCTTTAACCGATGGCTGGCTGTAATCAATCTTAATATCAACCCCATTCGAAGTGGAAACATCAACTGTAGCCGGAGGGCTAGGCCGTTTTGTTTTATCTTCCGGCGGCTTGGAATCGTTTTGGGCATTTGCGCTCATGCCCATTAATAATATGCCTGAAAATAAGGCAAGCGACAATAGTTTTTTCATATTGATTTTTTTAATAGAATTTACCAGCAAAAATTAAGCAAAAAGAGATAAATTTAAAAAAAGTGGATAGCTATATATAAATTTTTATATAAACGGTAAAGTTTTGCTCCATTTAACGAGGCAAACACATTTAAAATTAAACCATAGTTATCTTACCTGTTTTCGGAAACAATGTATGGAGTTTGCATTCCGGCATCTGGCAATTGTCTTCATTCTACCGGATATTAGTCATTATACGAAAACTTTTTCCCCGCCGTCATCAGCCTGAAATCGTCCGTTCTGAATGGCGCCACAGGCAAGCCATTTTTATTGTACAAATCAATATCACCAGGCTGCCCGCTCCATAAATATCTCACTGCAACCGGAGCCCGTATTTGCATGTTATAAACAACCACGGCAGTATCATTCTTTATATACGCTCTTGCCCAATGAAAAATACTGTCGCTGCCCGCAATGGCAAAGCCACGGATATAACCATACTTATTTCTGCAAAGAATATTATTATCAAACATTATAATGATGCTGTCGCCGGCAAGCTGCATATTTTTATAACGCGGGCCTGCTTCCATACTGTCAACATGATATACCATGCCCAGTGCAGCCATAGCAAGCCGGCTGCCCACAGCCAGCTTGTTATGCGGATGTAAAATATCTGCCTCGCCCACGTCAATCGTTACCGCCATGCCGGTGTTTGGCAATGATAATGCCGACGCCTGCGCTTCGCGCAGTTCAGCCCAGTCGCTGCTTTCAGGTTGTGAAGGTTCTTTGCCGAGGTTTGGCAACTGCACAATTAAAAACGGCAGATCGCCTTGGTTAAATTGCCTGCGCCAGTCTGTTATCATCGCCGGCAATAATTGTTTATATTCTTCAGCCCTGCCGGCATTGGCTTCGCCCTGGTACCATATAAAGCCTTTAATGCTTAACTGCGTTAACGGAGCGATATTGGCATTATATAAAATAGTTGGCGTACCAAAAATATAAGCATTTACTACCAACGGTTTTTTAAATTTTGATGCATCAATCTGCACACCTTTTTTATACTTCCATTCACCTGCCCAGTAAGGAGACCAGAACATATTATACATACCGCCTTTGCCACCTGCATCAAATACACGCACAACTACTATGTTATCTTTTGGCCTGATGATGCTGTCAGGGATTTTAAATGTCGTCATATTCATATTGCCATACGCTTCGCCCACTTTAACCCCATTTACCCAACAAATATGATAATCATCCACCTGTCCTAAACTGATACTGGCATTGCCAAAAAAATCTTTCGGAAAAGAATCATAACTTTTCCTGAACCATACGGAACCATCATACGCCTTCAACTCATTATCTTCCCAATTCGATGGCTGGTTCATTGTTTTCCAGCCGCTGGTATCTGTTTCCGGTTTATACCATTGCTGCGTTAAGCCGGGATCATCTTTCAAATAATATTTTTTATCCCATGATGATTTTAATTTTTCAAAATCATCATTCATCTGTTTCATGCTTTTATGCGGGGCAAGCAAGGTTTTATAAAAATTATCGAATTGTGGAAATTCCTGTATCACTTCGTTGCTCATCCATTCTTCAATCGCGGTGGCGCCAAGATTGTCGCTTATCAGGCCAACCGGAACATTTAAATGTTGCTGCAAATAGCTGCCAAAGAAAAATCCAACAGCCGTAAATGCATCCACATCTTTTACATTCGCAACCTTCCATGAACCGCCTTTTATTGTATCCTGCGGAACGAAATCAGTTCCAATGCCGACTGTAAACAATCTTATCTGATTATTGTTGAATGCTGATGTATCAGGTTTTGGGTTAGCTTCTTTAACCGGAAACTGCATGTTGCTTTGTCCGCCGCATATCCATACATCACCAAACAAAACATTATCCAATTCAATGGTGTTTTTTCCTTTAATAATAATTTGATAAGGCCCGCCGGCGGCCTGTGCCGGTAAGGTGATTTTCCATTTGCCATTAACTGCGATTGTATTATAGGTTGCATTATCGAATGATATAGTTATCGCTTCATTATTATCAGCCGCGCCCCAGATATTGCAGGGCTTATCGCGTTGCAGCACCATATTGCTTTGAAACAATATGGGCAGTTTTACGCCGGCTTTGGCATGTGTGAATGCTATTAAAAAAAATATAAGATGAAAATGTTTGTTTCTGTAATTCATGCATCAAAATAATTAGAAGTTTTTATTTTTTGGTAACCAGCTAAGAAACCTATGGCATCCCTGTCTGCGTGGCTCAGTCAGGCAGGGTTCCTTGCAGTTCGTCCGCCGTGGCGGATCGCAACACTTGTGCTGCAGTTTTTCATGGCGGCGCCGGTTTCAATTTCATTAAAGAACTTACTATTAACCTGTTTCTTCAATTTCATTTGCTGACCTCATCCTCGTTCCCTCTCCAAAGGAGAGGGATGCCCAACTTCATAAAACGTTACTATTATTCAGGCAATGTGGCATCTCTTTATATTAATCATCTTTCAATTTTATGTTTTTCTTTAATCAATCTTCTCAATAGTAATTATATGTACAACTGGTTTTGCCAGCCTATACATTTCATCAGTCATATCATCCATTTGTTCCTGAATAGCAGCACGCTGGCTTTTTTCATGCGTTTCCATATACGCATCTTTCTTGCCATTGATAAACGGGTTCTTTTTTGCTTCCGCCATTATGGAATCGGTTATTGCCTGTGAATCCTGCAGGAACCAGCCTTTATTATACAGGTAATCATAGTTTATCCAATAATAGGCGCGGATTTTATCTTCCAGATCCTTTCGTTTTAACTGCAGTTCCATAATCTGCTTAGCCTGCCGGTATTGCGGTGTGTTGCTTAACACAGCAAGGTTAACGCCATTGTTTAATTCGGCGCCGGTAAAGGTTTTAATAACAGCGCCATCCATCTTCAAATTATAATTCTTATTCGCATCAAGGCTTTTTACAGTTAATAATTCTTCGTCAAATTCTTTTATAAAAGGAATTACGTTTAAGGCTTCATATTGTTTCTGCGGGTTTAGGAATACCCTCGCCATTGAATCAATCGGGAATGGCAGAGACTTCGCCAGGTATTTGAATGAAATGCCTTTTGTAATTTTGTTTACCACACTTATTGTTGCATTATCCGCATGTACAACTTTCCTGTTGCCTGCGTCTATTAAAACATCTGCTATTGGCTTGCTGGCCAGGCCCTGCGCTTTCAAAAATAAATAAGCCATTACCAAATGACCGGCATTGCCCGGATGTATCCTGTCTGGCCCGGTAATGGTAAATGCAGTATCTGTTTGCTGTCCTTTTAAATTAATACCCGTCATGGGGTAAAACAAATCAACATAAGGCCAATTGTTCTTAATGGCTGCCTCTTTCTGAAACGCAACAATGCCCTCCATGGTTTTAAATTTTCCCCAAAAAGGGTCTTTGCCATTCTTCACGGTTTCATCATACGGAGAAGAAGCCATCATAATTTTTTTAATACCGGGATAAGCATTCACCTTATCACGCATCTTTTCAAACCATTTGTACGAAGTATCAATAGCATCTTTACGCACACTGTCAGTTTTATCTTTATGCATCCAGTATTCAAAATAACGGCTGTCGTTCATGCCAAAGCTTACAGATAAAACAGTTGGCTTTTTTGCCAGCAGGTCACTGTCCATGCGCAGGTAAATCTGCCTTACCACATCACCGCCGGTACCGCCATTAAACACGGTAATTTTTCTTTCAGGAAAATGGGTGATATAATACAGCCAGATATAGGTTTCATAAAAACCGGCTTCTGTAATACTGTTGCCTGCAAATACAACCCGGTCGCCGTTTACAAAAGGCGCAGGCGTTTTTTGTGCAGGTGAAAGCAGACAAATCATCAAAGAAAAACAGCTTATAACAAGCCTTAATTTCATAACAACAATTTGTTGAAGTTTTAATATCAATCAATATAAACGTGTATCGGGCAGGCTTAACGCTTCTGTGAAGATAAAGCCTCGTTTATAGCCCGCTGCACTATCGGCTCCATAATTTTATAACCTGCCATTGTAGGATGCACACCATCTTTTGCATAACCCGCTTTCATTCCTTTGCGTTCATCTGCCAGCGGTGTCCAGTAATCAGCATATAGGCAATCATTGTTGGCAACATATTGTTTTATCCACGCATTCAGGGTTTCTATTTTTTCAGCAGGCTGCAATCCCGGCTTCCACGGATAATCGTAAACCGGTAAAACAGCGCAAAGAATAACCCGTATATGATGCGCTTTTGCCAGGTCAGCCATTGATGCAATATTATTTTCTATCATTTCCAATGTGGAAGGGCCGGTATTGCCTGCTATATCATTTGTGCCCGCCAATATTACCACCGCCGCAGGCTTTAGGCTAATAACATCGGCACGAAAACGTACAAGCATTTGCGGCGTTGTTTGCCCGCCAATGCCACGATTGATATATTTATTTTTTGTGAAGAAAACTGAATCTGTTGCAAACCAGCCTTCAGTTATAGAGTTGCCTATAAATACAATTCTTTTTTCACCGGGAGCAGGTAAGCCTAACACTGTGTTGGCATCTTTATATTTTGAAAGATTAGCCCAATCGTTATGGATCATATATTCAATATATTGTTGAAACCTGATCCAGGCAGAATCGTCCTGCCGTTTATGAAGTGTATCCTGTGCATGTATTTTCTGCAGCAAAAATAATAAGCAGATAACAATACAAACTTTAGATAAAGAGCGCATGAAACTGTTTTTGATTTATTATTACCTGTAAGATGTACCTTAAGAAACACCTTTCCTCTATTTACAGGCATAAATTGATGCTTATTCCCAGATGTGGCTGATGGCATTAACAATTTATACTATATTGTCTAAATAATTCCGATTTTGTAACTTTGTTGAAAAACTATGAGTTACAAAATTTCCCTATCAGTAAAGGAACAAAGAGAATTAAAGGACCTATTACAAAAGACGGAACAGGCC
>NZ_JASGEX010000223.1:0-23018 GCF_047606085.1 Parafilimonas sp. | reverse complement strand
TACAATGGGCATGCCGGAGGGCAGCCTTATACCGGATTTGTTTACCGAACAAGTCAGGCAATATTATCGTCACCGGCAAACACTGGTGAAAAATGCAGCCAGCTATATCAGCAAGATGCAAAAAGCGCTTCGGTTAATCAATATTCGCTTAGACGCTGTTGTGCGGGATGTAATGGGGCGTTCAGGCAAAGACATTATTGAAGCCATATTGAAAGGAGAGCGTGATGCAGCCGTTTTGTCCTCCCTGGCTCAGCCCACAGTAAAAGCGCCTAAAGAACAAATAGTTGCTGCCCTTAGCGGCGACTGGCGGGAAGAATATATTTTTGAGCTGAGGCAATGCTATGAAATATATCAACACTATCCTAAAAAAACAGATGAATGCGATGAAGTCATAAAGCAACTGTTAACGGCAGAAATACAGCGCAAACAAAGCGAAGAAAAGCTTGCTAAGGCAGAAGGGGTAAAAATAAAAAAAAGAAAGCCCGTAAAATGAGGCCGGGCTAAACATACAGCAACTGGCTGTTGATTTAACAGGCGGTGTTGATATTAGCAGCATTGAAGGGGTGGGGCCTGGATTGGTTTTATGCATCATCAGTGAAACAGGATCAGATTTAAAATCTTTTCCAACAGCTAAACATTTTTCATCATGGCTAAGCGTGGCGCCTGATATAAAAAAACAGGTGGCAAAGTAATAAGCAGCCACACGCACAAAGGCAAAGGCCGTCTGGCAAAAGCCTTTATGCAGGCCGCCAATGCCATCGGCAATATGAAGACAGGCGGTTATCTGATCCATTTTTTTTAAAGGATAAATCGAAGAAGTGGAAGAAGTGCAGCCATTATAGCCACGGCTAATAAGCTATCTGAAATAATATGGAATATGCTGGTAAAAAACAATCATACAATCCGGTAGTGGCTGTAGAATATCTTGATAAAATCCAGAAGAGAGAACTAAAGAATATCCAAAGAAAAATAAGACAGCTACATATTCAAGAAGGAGAACTCCTGTTTGCAACAGCATAACTATCAACGACCTGCATAAGGGTTATATATAATTTTCGCAGGTGGATGGTGACACCCACCTGTAGAACCCGCTGCCGGTCGGTGTCTCACCGACCGCAGTGCCACGTATAAAGCGAAAATTTGAAATGCGCACTTTTGGCGGAGTTAATTGATTTTGTGTTATTTTGTTTTTAGCTCACATCTGCTTTGGAGAACCTGCCCCGCACATGCGTACGTACAGGCGTAAGGGTTTTACACGACGCTCCTACGGAGCTCTTTATTATCAAATCATTTTTTAACTATAAACACATTGCCCATGCGGAGCATTTTTAAAGTTCCTGACCTGATGCCTTGCGGCTATCCAGAGAGGCTCAGGATGAAACGTAACGGGAAAATATTATTCACTAATTTATCCTCTGCCCGCTATAATTCTTTTTATACCCTGGTTTCCTTCAGTTGCCACTCAGGCCGCACATAATGACAGGTATAGCCATGCGGGTGTTTCTGCAAATAATCCTGGTGTTCTTCTTCCGCTTCCCAAAAATCAGATACCGGCGCCACTTCGGTAACGATTTTTCCCGGCCATATACCGGAAGCATCCATTTCTTTAATTAAGTTCTCCGCTGTTTGTTTTTGTTCATCATTCAAATAAAAAATAGCAGAGCGGTAAGAAGTGCCTATATCATTCCCCTGCCTGTTGCGCGTGGTAGGGTTATGCAACTGGAAGAAAAATTCCAGCAGCCTGCGGTAAGAAAGCACATCATTTTCAAAAGTTATTGCGATAGCCTCTGCATGCGAGCCATGATTGCGGTAGGTAGCATTTTTTACATCGCCGCCTGTATAACCAACAACCGTATGTGTTACGCCCGGCAAATGCCGGATAAGTTCTTCCACGCCCCAGAAACAACCACCCTCCAGTATTGCTTTTTCACCTGCCATATAATTGTATTAAGATGAAGGGAAAGAATCAACTTTAAAGCCAATTTATGTTTATACCAAAATGGCAGCGGCAATAATACTGAATTAATTCCCGCGATCCGAGGGCAAAATCGTATTAGCTGCCCGGCCCTGTCTTTAAAAAAATACACATAACCCCGCCAACAGTTTAGGTTAGTTTATACCTTTGCCGTTTTACACACCCATCATAAATTATGGCACAATCAGCTAATGACAAATACAACCTCGAAAGATTTGTTGAAGCGCAGGAAACAGAATACAGCATTGCCCTTAATGAAATAAAAAACGGTAAAAAAGAAACCCACTGGATGTGGTTTATATTTCCGCAGGTGCTGGGCCTGGGCTTTACAAGCACCTCCATGTTTTATGGTATTAAAGACCTGGACGAGGCAACCGCTTATTTATACCACCCGGTATTAGGCTGGCGGTTAATCGAAATATCCAACGTACTGTTAACCCTCAATACCAATAATGTCCGTGAAATATTTGGCAGCTCCGATGCTGTTAAGCTCCGTTCAAGCATGACGCTCTTTGCCGCAGTGCCCGGCGCCGATAAGGTTTTTCAGCTTGTGCTGGATAGATTTTTCGGTGGCAAGCCAGATGAAAAGACCCTGCAATTACTGGGTATATAACGCATTTATTAAACGATCTGCCGCTGTTGTGGCAACAAATGCACTACATCCTGCCATAATACTGTTCCGGCGGCATTTTAAATAAAACATTGCGCTGGTATTGTGTGAAGCGCTGCATTTCCTCATCGTGCGTATAAACCCAGTTATCGTATTTATTCTTGTTGATGGCCTGCCCGAACAGCCATTGGTTATAAGCATCAAACATGCCATCGCGCATTAACTGCAACTGCAGGTCGAATAATTTATAAGGATAATTGGCGGCATTGGTATGTGCCCAGTTGAGTAAAAACCTTGCCCGGAAAGCCGTGATTATTTCAGGGGAAATATCGCCGCTTTCGCTTTCCATGGCAGCCAGCATGGAGGAAGCAACCGCCTTTTCAAAATCATTGCCGTCCTTCTTCAGCGCTTCAATATTTGCCGTGCTGCCAAACAGGCTTTTATAATTTTTCAGCAATACGGCTTTTATTTCGGTGGTGCGCTTGGTAAGCGTTTCAATGTTTACAAATATTTCCCCGTAAATATTGCTCCAGAAAATATTGTTGTTATCAGCATAGTATTTACAGGCGTAATAATAGTTACCGCTGTAAGCAGGCCCGGCGGAAATACCTTTTTCCCATTGGTTAATGGCTTCCCGCTTATTGCCATATTGCGTAAACATGTCGCCATATTCGCTGTACAAAACGCCGCTTTTCGGGAACTTCTTTATGGCTGCCTTATACATTTTGTCGGCATCTTTATAAGAAGCTATGGCTTTATAGGCGAGGCCGAGTATCTGGAAGCTTTGTTCATCTGCATCCTGCCTTTCCGTAATGGATTTGCCTATTTTTACAGCCCGCTCATAATCCCTGCTTATGTAGGCAATGTAAGCTTCGTCTTTTAAGATTTCCAGGTTATCGGGATATTGCTGCAGGCCTTGTTCCAGTATCTGAATGGCGCCGGTAAAATCCTGCTGCTGTACAGACGCCGTTGCCTGCTTGCGGATGGATTCAACTGTTTGCTGCGCATACATCGGCTGCGAAGCATATAACAAAGCGATTAATAGGAAAATTTTCTTCATGTTCCGGCTTTTAATCATATATCAAATGCTGCCTTCTTTGTAAATATCATGCCTGTTCATAACAACCGCCCGTTAAATTTATTCATATATAAGGTTCGTAACAAGCCCGTCCCGCAGTTTGGGTTCAAACCAGGTGCTTTTGGGCGGCATAATGCTGCCACTGTCGGCAATATCAAACAATTGCTGAATCGTTACCGGGTACAGGCTGAAGGCCATTGCCCATTCGCCGCTGTTCACCCTGTTTTCCAGTTCGCCCAGCCCGCGGATGCCGCCTACAAAATCAATATTCTTATCGGTACGCTGGTCTTCTATGCCAAGATGTTTTGCCAGCACATTGTTTTGAAGTATGGTTACATCCAGCACGCCAATGGGGTCTTCGGCATAAGCGCCTTCTTTCGAAGTAAGCTTATACCATTTGCGGCCAATGAATAAACCGAACTCATGCAGTTGCTGCGGCTTATAAGCTGAATTAACTGCTTCCACCACAAAATCTGCCTGTAGCTTTTCCAGAAAATCTTCTTTGCTTAAACCGTTTAATGTTTTTACCACCCGGTTATAATCCATTATTTCCAGTTGACTGGAAGGAAACAGCGTGGTAAGAAAATAATCGGCTGAAGCTGTTTTTTTATCACCCAGGCTCTGGCGCACTTTGGCGGCCGAAGCGGCGCGGTGGTGGCCATCGGCAATATAGGTGAAGGGAATATCTTTCTTAAAAATCGCCTCTATGGATTCAATGACCTTATCATCGCTTACTATCCATACTGTATGTGCAATGCCATCATTGGCCACAAAATCGTACACCGGGCCTTTCCTGCTTATCCAGTTGTCAATCAAAGCATCCAGTCCGGCATTGGCCGGATAGGCAAGAAACACGTTGCCTGTTTGGGCGCCGGTGATTTTTATGTGGTTGATGCGGTCGTTTTCCTTCTCGGGCCTGGTTAATTCGTGCTTTTTAATGATGTTGTTTTCATAATCATCAATGCTGCTTAAGGCAACAAGGCCCACCTGGCTCCTGCCGTTCATGATCAACCGGTAGATATAAAAACATTCCTTGTTTTCAGAAAACAATATATCGCGTTTGCGAAAAGCGTCCAGGTTTTCTTTTGCTTTCTGATAAACCGGTTCGCTGTACACATCAACAGATTCAGGTAAATCAATCTCACTTTTTGTTATATGCAGGAACGATGCGGGGTTGCCCTGCGCTTCCACTTTCGCTTCGGCGCTGGTTAATACATCATACGGCTTGCTTGCCACCTGTTTTGCAAACTGCGCCTGTGGCCTTAGCGCCTTAAACGGTTTAATAGTTGCCATTAGTTTAAGCTATAGCTTCAAATTTATTTTTATAAATGTTTATCAGCGGTTAGCTGAAATCATAAAAGCATTATCCACGCTTTTCATTAAAATCTTTCATTACATCGCACAAGGCCTGCACGCTGCTTAACGGTAAAGAGTTATACATAGACACGCGCAGTCCGCCCACACTCCTGTGGCCTTTTACGCCCACCATGCCATGCTCTTTGCATATATCCAAAAACAGTTTTTCGTGCCCTGGATTTTGCGTGGTGAAGGTGGCATTCATCAGGCTTCGGTCGCGTTTGTCAACCTTGCCTGTAAATGCATCCAGCGTGTCCAGGGTATGGTAAAAAAGATCAGCGCGCTCCTGCGCCCTGCGTTCCATTTCTGCCAGGCCCCCTTCCTGTTTAATCCAGCGCAGCGTAAGCAGGCTTACATACACGGCAAAAACCGGCGGCGTATTCAACAGCGATTTTGCTTCGATATGATTGCTGTAATTTAATATAGAAGGGATGGTCCTGTTTACTTTACCCAGTATATCCTTCTTTATCACCACAATGGTTGTGCCCGCAGCGCCGGCATTCTTTTGCGCACCGGCATATATCAGCGCATATTTTGAGAAAGGCATTTCGCGGCTGAAGATATCGCTGCTCATATCTGCCACCAGCGGCACATTGGCTTCGGGAATAAAATGCCATTGGGTTCCTTCCACCGTATTGTTGGTAGTGTAATGCAGGTATCTGGCATGCTGCGGCACCGATAACTCCCGCGGGATATACGTATGCCCCTGGTCTTTCGACGAGCAGGCTATATGCACCTGGCCAAACAGCTTCGCTTCTTTTATGGCTTTGCTACCCCAGATGCCGTTATCGCAATAAGCTGCCGTTTCGTTTTCATCCAGCAAATTCATTGGCACCTGCATAAACTGCATGGTGGCGCCGCCCTGCAAATACAATACTTCATACGAATCATCCAGTTGCATCAATTCTTTTACCAGCGAACGCGCTTCTTCCAGCACGTTGATAAACCATTCGGTGCGATGCCCTATCTCCAAAATAGACAGGCCAATATTGTTAAAGTCAATAATGGCTTCAGACGCCTGCTGCAACACTTCAGCCGGCAACACCGCCGGGCCTGAATTAAAATTATACATCTTCATATTGCACTATAAAAAAGAGGTGCAAAGTAAATGCTTTACGGCCTAATTACCTTTCTTAATATGAGGGCGCTGCATAAATGGGCAGGGGATGTTGAAAAACAGGAGTTACAAGGGGAAAGGTAAAGGCCTGTTGTCCGGCATCGTCTCTCAAAGAGGACGATGCATTCATGCTGGCTTGTTAATTGTACAATAAAGCTGGCATTGTAGTTTGCGGCGGTATTCACATGAGTGATATCCCTTCGTTTTCTTATGATATTTTATGGGAGGAGAAGCGCATTCAGTCTGTGGCCAATCTTACAAGAAAAGACGGTGAAGGATTTTTAAAGCTGGCTGCCGGCGTCAATACCATAACCGAAGCAAAGTTGTTCCGGTTGCACGAAGCCAATGAAGCTTTGCAGGAACTGCAGCAGGGTAAATTTGCCGGTGCGGCTGTGCTGGTGATGTCCGGATAAATTGTATTGGATGGATGAAGTATCACCGGTCCGGGCGCTCATTGTGCTTCATCATTCCTGCGCTCAGGCCTCATTTGCGGAAAAAGCAGTACATCCTGAATGGAAGGCTGGTTGGTCATCAGCATACAAAGCCTGTCAATGCCAATGCCAATACCGCTTGTAGGCGGCATGCCATATTCAAGCGCCCGTAGAAAATCTTCATCAATATACATGGCTTCATCATCGCCGCGTTCCATTAAACGGCTTTGTTCTTCAAACCGTGCGCGCTGGTCAACAGGATCGTTTAATTCACTGTAAGCATTGGCCAGTTCCTTTCCATTAATCATCAGCTCAAACCTTTCTACCAGGCCGGGCTTGCTGCGGTGTTTTTTGGTGAGCGGGCTCATTTCAACCGGGTAATCAATAATGAATGTGGGCTGAATAAAATTGCCCTCCGCTGTTGCACCAAATATTTCGTCAATGAGCTTGCCCTTGCCCATTGTTTTATCTGCCTCAATATGTAATTGACTGCATACTTCATACAACTGTTCTTCATTCATTTCGCTTACATCAAAGCCACTGTATTCCTGAATGGCATCGTAAATGCTGATGCGTTTAAAGGGCGCCTTAAAACTGATGATGTTATCACCCACTTTTACTTCTGTTGTGCCATGTAATGCCAGGGCAATTTGTTCAAATAGCTGCTCGGTTGTTTCCATCATCCAGAAATAATCTTTATAAGCCGTGTACCATTCGAGAATCGTGAATTCAGGATTGTGCGTTCTGTCCATGCCTTCATTTCTAAAGTCACGGCTGAACTCATATACCCAGTCAAACCCGCCAACGATCAATCTTTTTAAATACAGTTCGTTGGCAATACGGAGGTACAAAGGCATATCCAGTGCATTATGATGGGTTACAAAAGGTTTTGCCGCCGCTCCGCCGGGAATGGGCTGCAGCACCGGTGTATCCACCTCCAGGGCGCCGCGTTCGTTCAGGAAGGTGCGCATGGTATTGATAAGCCGGGAACGTTTGGAAAAAACATCTTTTACCGCGGGGTTAATGATAAGATCTGCATAGCGCTGGCGGTAACGAAATTCAGGATCGGTTACTTCATCAAACACATTGCCTTGCTCATCGCGTTTTACAACAGGCAGGGGCTTCAGCGATTTGGAGAGCAGTGTAAAGCTTTTTGCATGAATGGAAATTTCGCCGGTGCGTGTTACAAACACAAATCCCGTAACGCCGATGATATCGCCTAAGTCAATTAAATGCTTTATCACTTCATCAAACAAAGTTTTGTCTTCGCCGGCACAAACATCATCTTTGCGCACATACAATTGTATTATGCCTTTGCTGTCTTGTATCTTGATAAAAAATACTTTGCCCTTATCGTTAATGCTCATTATCCTGCCGGCTACGCATACATCTGCAAACTGTTCTTTTGTTTCTTCTGTAAAATCCTTTTTTATATTGGCTGAATAATGTGTTACGGGATAGAGTGGTGCAGGGTAGGGGTTAAGGCCCAGCGCTTCCAGCTTTTCTAATTTATTTCTTCGTATGATTTCCTGTTCAGATAAATGTGTGCTCATTATGATGTATAATTTATTGTTGGCCGCTGGCCAACCGGGCGGCAAATATAAGCCAACTGAAAATTTTGCCGGATGTAGCAATAAAAAAGGGCGCATTTCAAATTTTCGCTCCATACGCGGCACTGCAGTCGGTGTCTCACCGACCGGTGGCGGGTTCTGCAGGTGGGTCACCACCCACCTGCGAAAATTTGAAATACGCCCATAAAAAAGCTGGCTCAGATTGTAAACAACTAAGCCAGCCGGAAATGCACAAAAGAAAATAATTGTATTAAATGTTTAAATTTTATTTATTAACATCGGATTTTATTTTGTTCAACGTTGATTTTCCCGGTAAATAAATCTGGAAACCAAAATTTAAGCTGAGCCTGCTGTTCAAGGGATCGTTTCCAAAGCCTACAATGCCATGATACTTTAACAGTGTTTCCAGGCCAATATTAGGGGTGACAAAATAAGCCAGTCCCGGCCCGAATCCTATTCCCAATCCATTTGTTGTAGAGCCCTCTGCAATATTTTGGCCTTCTATGCCCAAATTGGCTTCCCCAAAAAACCTGGTGTGTTTTACAACGGATTCTGTGTTTACCTGCCTGGGGCCAAAATAATAGCGCCCTAAACCGCCTACGCCATAGGTAGTGCTGGTGCTGCCCTTAACAACGTCTAAGCCCAGGCTGCCATAAGCGCCAACTGCAATATTGTCTTTAATAAACCAGGCAGCTTTGGGCGAAAGCGATATGGTAAAATGACTGTTTTTATTCAACCCTAAACTGAAGTCTGCGAGATCGCCTCCTATCATTACATTTCCTTTTTCGATCTGGGCATTGGTTCTTTGAACGAAAAGCAGCGATAAAATAGTTAATACAGCTAAAACCTTTTTCATAACGGATAATTTTTGTTTTGAATTTATTACTTGTTGTGTTTGCCTCTATTTAAGAAATATCATGCCAACCGGTGTTTGTGCACGGATTGAATATTTAAAGAAAAGTAATATTTAATCAAGCAAATCGGATGCATCATTTTCCAGGAGGTTAAGGTTAATGGCATCGCTGCCTGCAATGCCTTCAACCGATCCTTTAATATGCGCTGCATTCAGCAATACTTTTTCGAGTTGTTTTTCCCTTGTTTTCCATAGCTTTTCCATTGCATCGCGCTCTTTTTGAATGCTTAATTTCATGGTTAAAAAACCTTCCCGGATGGCATTCCACTGCTCGCTGAACTCGTGGCTGGTAAGATAATTATACAGCATGTGCATTTTATCGCCTTTGTTTTCCTGGCTTTTGGTAAGCTGAAAAACCTTCAGAATGCTGGTGCGCAAAACAGAGGCAAGGCTTCTTACCTCGGTGAAAGTGCACACATATACGCCATCTTTTTCCCCAAAACGTTCCATGTCTTTAGGCAGTGCTTGGGTAACAATTACCGCAATATCGGCGCCCTGGCTGCGCATATCGGCCTTTAATTTATCTATCCAGTCGGCGCCAAAGCTTGCCGTGCGTTTGCTTTCGTAAATAATTTTGCCGCATTCATTGCCAAAGGGATTGCAAACCACCTGTATGCAATCTGCGCCACGAACGCCCTTGCCCACAGGCGTAATTTTATCGTGCGGAAAACTGTTCTGCAAAATGTTTTCAAGTAATAGTTCCTGTACTTCGCCCTGCAACTGCATGCTGCCCTGCTCAGCCTTGCGTTTCATTTCTTCCGCCAGCTTTTTCTGATCTTCCAGTTGCTTGTCTTTTTCGGCAAGCTTTAGTTTATAATCATTTTCAAGCTGTTCTTTTTTCTGGTCTTCTATCTTTCTTATTTCAACCGCCAGCCTTTCTCTTTCTTCGATAAGTTTTTTCTGAACATTTAATTCAAGCTCTTCTTCCTTAAGCTTTAATTGCTGCTCTTTCTGCATATATTCAAACTCTTTGCGCCGCGCTTCTTTCAGTTTTTCTTCATTGCCGGCAACAGACTGCTGCAGCATCTTCATCTGGTTTTCATAATCGGCGGTTAAAGATTTCCTGAGCGATTGCTCAATATCTGCCTGCAGTTTTTTTCTTTCATCGGCCAGCCGTTTATCCAGTTCATCATCTTTTGCAGATAAGAGCTTTTGCAACTCCGACTCTTTCTTCCTGAAATCTTCTTCTTTTTTTAGCTGCCAGTCTTTCATTTTGGCCCTCAGCTCATTTTCTATCTGTTCCCTTATTACATTGTTGGGCTCAAATTCATGTCCGCACGAGGGGCAGGTTATCGTTGTGGCCATAGTCAGATTAAATTTGGCGGTAAAGGTAGTGTGAGGGGCTGGCAATGCATAAAACTTGTACAGAAAACTAAGGCATGCGGGCGCATAACATTTTGCCGGACACAAATATTTTTCACGCAAAGCATCTCAAGAGCTAACGAAAGATCATCGCCATGCTGCAGGACAATATTATTGCTCAGGCCTGCTGTCACACAAAGGATGTATGGTTTTTACCTGGTGATCAGTACGCCTGCAAATAATAATAGATATTTATTTAATGCTGTAACTGGTGATGCCTGTAGTTGTGGCAGAACCGGATGGCAATACTTGCCTCGAAATATTTTTTATGATCCCTATGTTTTTGGCAACATAATAATCCTGTGTATATACAACAATATAAGTAAACAAAAATGGTTTTCTTATTTCAACATAGCTGTGAATTACATTGCCGTATGTTTCACCGTTTACAGTAAGCGTCATGTTCTTTTGCACAATTTTTCCATAGCAGTTTAATTTAACCCCGCTTGCAGTGCCAGCGCTTTGCCGCCATGTTTTACCGGCATCCAAATTGTCGTTAAGAAATAAAATTTCCAGCTTTACGGCATCTGACTCACCTGTTTCTTCATTGGTATATATGTAGTAGTTGTGCGCTGTTTGATTATAATAGATCGTATCTTTTTTACCATCCTTTACCGTGTTTACGGCTGTATAGGCTTTACCATTAAAAGTTTTTTTAAGGTTAAGCACGGTAAGTTTGGACTCTTCTGTAACAGAACCGGTTTTATTGGTGTAATACCAGTTGGTTCCGGTTGTTAAAGGAAGGTACGTATTTGTCGCCGCAGTTGCATCGCTTACGGTATTATCGCTTACAGAAACGGCTGTGGTCGTATTTATTTCTTTTGAGCAGCCTGCAATTAAAATAAGGCTTATAAGTAACATTCTTTTCATAAGCTACGGTTTTTGGCCTGCGGGTGGCAAATACCAAGCCAGCTATGACTATACGCCTCAAAACCTGGTATTTTTTTCTTTATATAATTTCTTCCGGCAATTTAGGAGGATATAATCCCGGGAAATGAATATGCGCGGAATAGCAGGCATCTCTTTGCAAAAGGCTTAAAGCACTTTTATTCCAAAACTAATATTTGCAAAAGATGATCGCATCTTTACAGTTGTAACAGCAAACGCATGTATGTATCCCAATTTATACTATTTATTAAAAGAACTGTTTGGCGTTGATCTTTCTTTTTTAAGAGCCGTTGGCTCTGTTGGTTTTTTTATGGCACTGGGCTTTATTCCCGGCGCATGGTTATGGGCGCATGAACTGAAATATAAAGAAAAAAAAGGAGAGCTTACTTATATCGCCAAAACCATTACGGTTGGCCATGGCATGAGCGGCAGCCGTACCCTGCTTCATTTTGTACTTGGATTTATTGCAGGGTTTAAGCTGGTTGGCTTGGTTGTTCATCAATCACCTGTAAGTGGCAATTATCTTTTTTCATGGCAGGGAAGTTATGCCGGTGCATTGATTTGTGCATTCATCTGGGCGGCCTTCACACTCTATGAAGGATATAAAAGCAAAGATGACCAGCCGCATGCAATAACCATTCATGTTTATCCGCATGCGTATGTGATGAGAGGTGTTATAGTAAGCGCTGTTGCAGGTATTATCGGCGCAAAAATCTTTGGCGCATTGGAAAACTGGAGCGCATTCGTGGAAGACCCGGCCGGCAGCTTATTTTCTTCGGAGGGTTTTGCCTTTCTCGGCGGCTTTATTGTTGCCACTTTTGCCATGTGGGTCTATCATTATAAATTCAATGCACAGCGTATGCGAATGGCCGATGCATTAGCGCCATCGCTTATGTTGTGTTATGCATTGGGCAGAATTGGCTGCCAGGTTGCAGGCGATGGGGACTGGGGCATAAACAATCCAAACCCCAATCCTTTTACCTGGCTGCCTGATTGGTTATGGAGCTTTGATTATCCGCACAATGTTTTGCGCCGGGGCATTTATATGCAGGGGTGCACATGGGACGATTATTGTTATAAACTGGCTGTGCCTGTATATCCAACGCCTTTATATGAATTAATGCTTGGGCTGATAATTGTTGCCATATTGTTATGCGCACTCCGGCGTGAAAAAATGGCCGGCCGGGTATCAGCATATTGTTTAATGCTGATGGGCATTGAACGTTTTTTTATTGAAAAGATACGGGTGGATGTGCGTTATAGTTTTTGGGGACTGCATCCCACGCAGGCCGAGATGCTTTCTGTATTTTGCTTTTGCTGCGGTGTGCTCTTGTATTTCATTTCTCCAAAACTGAATGTGAATAAGATAGCAGGTTCTTAAAAATTATAAACTTCGTTTAAAGGCCTTATATTATTAATGCCGGGGGGGGATCAAAACTATAGAGGCAACAGTGAGCCCTGTATTAAAAGTTTAACCGGACAATAATGAAAAAATTTAAAGATGAAAATAAGTAAAGCAGTAATCTTATGATCCCCGGTTCTGGCAAAAATAATCTGACCTTTATTAAAGTAATTTTATTTTTCAATCGTCTTCTTTACAAATTACGGGCATGGCTGAAATAGCCGCGGAGAAAAATAATATCATACAAATTATAAAATCGTATAGCCAGCAATTGTTTGGCTTTATACGCAGCCGTGTGCCCACCAATGAAGATGCAGAAGACATTTTGCAGGATGTTTGGTACCAGTTGAGTAATCAGCCTGCAGCAGATGAAATTGAGAGCATGAGTGGCTGGCTGCATCGCGTAGCCCGCAATAAGATAACCGATAAATACCGCAGAAAAAAAGAACAAAGCCTTGATGACTATGCCGGCATGGAAGAAGATGAAGATGCACTGAATATTGCTGACATTTTAATAGCGGAAGATGATGATAATGCTGATACGAAAGAATTACAGCAACTGTTTTGGGATGCCTTGTTTAATGCATTGGATGAACTGCCTGCCAGCCAGCGTGATGTTTTTATTTTAAATGAACTGGAAGATAAAACACTGCAGCAGATTGCTGACATGCAGGGCGAAAAGTTAAAAACGATCATATCAAGAAAACGTTATGCCGTAAATCATTTACGCAAACGGCTTGAAGATTTGTATAATGAATTCATGAATTATTAAAATATATTTTATGCCACGCAATAAAAGAATGTTCCCGTTCCCGTTTTTAATCCTGCCAATTATATTATTGGCAGGCCTTATTGTGATGCTGTTATGGAATGCAGTGATGCCGGTTGCCATTCATGCCTCCACGCTCAATTACTGGCAGGCGCTTGGCCTCTTTATTCTATCCAAAATATTGTTTGGTGGTTTTCGTGGAAGGCCGCCTACAGGTCGTGGGCCTGGAATGTGGCGTGACCGCGGCTGGCAACTGCGGGAGAAATGGAAGAATATGAGCGATGAAGAACGGGCAAAATTACGCGAAGAATTAAGGCAGCGCTGCCGCAGGTTCCGTGAAGAATAAAGTTTTATTTACCTGCTTAATATACATCTTTCCGGTCGGTGTCTCACCGACCGGTAGCGGGTTCTACAGGCGGGTATTCCACCCGCCTGCGAAAATTTGAAATGCACCCCTTCATTTACCTGCTTAATATGATTATTTACCTACGGTTTATGTTATTAAACCTAAAACATCAAAGCCTGCTATTGTAAACAAAGATATTTTTGCAAGCCTTTTGCGAGGGCAGGCAGGCTTAAAGGCATTATAAATTATAGCTGTTTCAGATATACACTTAAACTATCAACGTAACATGAAGAAGAAACCAGGCATATTAAGTTTGCTGAAACCCTATTTACCCATTGTATTGTTATTAATATTATTCACGCTTTTAAGCAATGGAATAAATTTATTTATACCAAAGCTTATAGCTGACGGTATTGATAATTTCAGCGCAGCGCATTTTTCTTATACCACAACTATAACACAATTTCTCGTAGCAGTTATGGGCATATTCGTGTTCTCGTATCTGCAAAGTATTATTCAGACTTATGCTTCCGAACGTGTGGCGAGAGACCTGCGCACAAAGCTGTCTGATAAAATATCCAAACAGTCTTACGCTTTTATTGAAGAAGCTAATCCATCCAAGTTATTAACCAACCTTACTGCCGATGTTGATTCCATAAAAATGTTTATTTCGCAGGCCATTGTATCTATTACATCGTCTGCATTCATTATAATCGGCGCAAGTGTTTTGTTGCTTACCATTAACTGGAAATTAGCTTTATGTGTTATAGCCATCATTCCAATAATTGGTATTACTTTTTTTGTGGTATTAAAGAAGGTAAGGGCTTTATTTATTCAAAGCCGGGCTGTAATTGACCGGCTGAATAAAGTAATCAATGAAAGCATTTTAGGTGCAGCTATTATCCGCGTAGTTAATTCGCAGCAAACAGAATACAATAAATTTCTTGAAGCCAATACAAAGGCAAGGGATTTCGGATTATCTATATTGAAATTATTTGCAGGCCTCATTCCGGTTATCACATTCACATCAAACATGGCTGCATTAGCTATATTGGCGCTGGGCGGCCATTTTGTTATTTCAGGCAGTATGAGCCTTGGGGATTTTGCTGCCTTCAACAGCTACCTGGCTATGCTTATTTTCCCGGTACTGGTTATTGGTTTTATGAGCAATGTAATTGCGCAGGCATCGGCATCTTACCAGCGCATCAGCCATGTAATTGAAGCGCCGGATCCGCCTGATACCGGAACAATAACAAAACCGCTTGAAGGCGCAGTGGAACTTGAAAATGTAAATGTTATTTATGGCCAAACGCCTGTATTAAAAGATATCAGCTTTAATGTTAGGCCTTCTTCCCGCATAGCGATCATCGGCCCGACGGCAGCAGGTAAAACACAATTGTTATACCTGCTTACCGGTTTAATAAAGCCTGCTTCAGGCAATATAAAATTCGATGGCTGCAACATTGGAGATTATAACAGCGAAGCCTTTCACAGGCAGGTGGGTTTTGTTTTCCAGGACAGCATTATTTTCAACATCAGCATAAGGGAAAACATAGCATTCAGCGATACGGTTACAGATGAGTCGCTGGAGAAAGCTGTTTCAACTGCTGAACTGAAAACATTCATTAATAGCTTACCCAATAAATTAGATACGATTGTTTCGGAACGTGGCTCAAGCCTTTCAGGCGGCCAGAAGCAACGGATCATGCTGGCAAGGGCGCTGGCGCTGAACCCAAAAATTTTATTGCTGGATGATTTTACATCGCGTGTTGACAACAATACCGAAAAGAAAATTCTTGACAACATACAAAAAAATTACCCCGGTCTTACATTGATCTCTGTAACGCAAAAAATTGCAACCATTGAGGAATACGACCAGATAATTTTATTGATGGAAGGCGAAATTATCGCCACCGGCAAACACGAACAACTGGTGCATACCAGCCCTGAATATGTTCAGCTATTGAATTCACAAAAAAGCACCAGCAGTTATGAATTACAATCTTAATGAAACCGTTGATAATAAGAAAAAAGTATCTACCTGGCCTGCGCTCAGAAGCCTGTTGCAGTTAATAGCGCATGAAAAGAAGAACCTGTTGCTGGCATTTGCTATCATATTGCTCAATGCAATCATTAATCTTGTCGGGCCGTTGCTTATTGGTTATACCATTGACCATTTTGTGCAGCACAAGGATTATCATGGTGTATTCGTGTTTTCATCTATACTGCTGGTAATTTACCTCACGGGCTTGTTCACAAGTTATTTTCAAACCAAGCTTATGGGCAGCATCAGCCAGCGCATGTTATTTACCCTGCGCAATACTATTTTTCATAAGCTGCAGTCGTTGCCTGTTGCTTTTTTTAATGCGAACAAAGCAGGCGATCTTATATCAAGGGTAAATAATGATACGGATAAAATAAACAGCTTCTTTTCACAAAGCCTTATGCAGTTTATCGGCAGCATCATGACCATGGCCGGCGCCGGTATTTTTCTTTTATCCATACATTTTGAGCTGGGTGCGGCAGCGCTTGCACCCGGTTTGCTCATTTTTATTTTTACAAAGCTTGTATCGCCGTGGGTAAAGAAAAAGAATGCAACCAATCTTAAAAGCGTTGGCAGCTTAAGCGGCGAAATACAGGAGAGCCTTGACAATTTTAAAGTGATCATCGCCTTTAACCGCCGCGATTATTTCAGGAAGCGTTTTGATGAGGTCAATCAGCAGAATTATAAAACAGCCATTGGCGCAGGGCTTGCCAATAATTTGTTCTTGCCGGTTTACAGTTTCTTTTCAGGCCTTGCACAGCTAACTGTATTAACCTTTGGCATTTATCTTATCGCGAACGGAAGTTTTTCAATCGGTTTGCTGGTAAGTTACCTCACTTATGTTACCTATTTCTATAACCCGCTGCGACAACTGGCTGCCTTATGGACAAATTTCCAGGTGGCTATGGCCGGCTGGGACAGGATATCGAAAATACTTTCCATGCAAACAGATATTGTTACAATTAATAACAACCATTCAATCGAATCTGATGCATTGATCGAATTTAAAAATGTACATTTTGGTTATGACAGCAAAGAAGTGCTGCACGATATTTCACTCAAATTATCAAAGGGAAAAACGTATGCATTTGTGGGGCCAACCGGTGGAGGAAAAACAACAACGGCTTCTTTAATTGCACGTTTATATGATCCTGTAAACGGAACAATCTTTCTTGACGGGAAAGATATCCGCACATATACTCCGGAAGAACGTACAGGGAAAATCGGTTTTATTTTGCAGGAGCCGTTTTTGTTCACGGGAACTGTAAAGGATAATATTTTATATGGCAGCGAAGCCTGTAAAAATTATACGGATGAACAGGTTGAAAGCCTTATTCATAAAGCAAACCTGCAAAGCCTTATAGATGTTTTTGATGATGGGCTGCAAACAAAAGTTACATCATCCGGCAATAATATCAGCCTCGGTCAAAAGCAACTGATTGCATTTATGCGCGCTGTGTTGCGTAATCCTGAAGTATTAATTTTGGATGAAGCTACTGCTAATATTGATACAGTTACAGAGCAACTGCTGGAAAACATTTTAAACAAACTTCCTGAAAGCACTACCCGCATCATTATTGCACACCGGCTCAACACCATTGAAAATGCTGATGAAATATATTTTGTAAATGCCGGCGAGGTTATTCGCGCCGGTTCCTTCAGCGATGCTATTGATAAATTGCTGCATAATAAACGTGTAAGCTGATAAAAAACTTCCACTGCTTTAAAGTAATTCTTCCTTCTGTTCGTCTTCTTAATAAATACTCATTTAAAAATTTATTTTATGAAGACAACACAAATCTTAAAAGCAATAGCAATTGGCATATTTGCCGGCGCAGCCATATTTTTTATCCCGTTTCCATTCCGTTTCTTTTTCGGTTTCATTTTTATATTCTTTGTCATCAGGTTTTTTGCCTGGGGCAGATGGGAAAGAGGGTATGGCCGCAGAAATTTTGGCGGTCATTATTTCTGGAACCCGTCTTACACACAACGCTGGCAAAACATGAGCGAAGAAGAACGAAAAACCTTCATTCAGAAAATGGAAAGCGAGTTATTTAAAACAAACATTGCACCTGAATAGTTGCATCATTTTAAAAAATTTCAATTATGAGAAGAGGTGGTTTATTTTTTATAGGGCTTATATCAGCCGTTATAACCATTATAAGTTTAAACATGGCATTCGGAAGGCCGGGTTATTATCATAACCGCTTTGAACGCTATGAACGGTTTCATCGTTGTGAAGGACATTATTACGATCATCGTTACAACGATGATAAAAACCTGCAAAATAAAAATAAGCAAGGCAGGGATTCAGGTTACAGTTATTAAATAACGTGAGTTCAGGATAAGTTGCAGGTTGCCCGTCATTTCGACTAAAGGATTTGCGTTGCAAAATCAATGTGGAGATGACAAGTTAACTTTGAAAGAATCAGGTTACAGCAGTGTAGCAGAATGTCGGTTAGAGTCTTAGTACCTGCCTTCGACTATTGCTTCAAAGCCTGGTCTATCAATGTTTGGTGATACTGTTGGTTGCAGTATTCCCGTTTGGCACATTGCCTTTTTATGTTAAACCGCTTTGAGCTGTAACCTGCTTTTTTGTTAATACTTAAAAAGTTGTTATGTCAAAGGTAATTGAGTTCGATCAAAAAAATGCCAATGCAGCGGCCATAGATATTGGCGCAAAAAAGATCTTTGTTTCAGCCGATGGGATCACAGTAAAAAGCTAGGATACATTTACGGCAGGTTATCGCCAATGTATTGAAGAGTTAGCAGAGCAAAAGGTAAAGCGGGTATGTATGGAAGCCACCGGTATTTACTGGATAGCCCTGCACCAGATGCTGGAACAGGCAGGTATGGAAGTTTGCCTTGTAAATCCGAAAGAGGTAAAACAGGTCAAAGGCAGGAAGACAGATGTGGCAGATGCCTGTTGGATGCAAAAAATGTTTAGTGCGGGATTGGTTCGTCAAAGCTATATTCCTGCCGGCAAACTAAAAGAGTTGCGCATGATGGTACGTGAACGGGAAGATATAATAAGCATGGGCAGTACTTATGTAAACAAGATGCAAAAAGCTTTGGAGTTAATGAATATCAAACTCACAGAGGTGATCTCTCAAATCAATGGGGTAAGTGGTATACGCATGATAGAAGCGATCATCAACGGAGAACGTGATAAAGAAAAGCTGCTGGCGCTTTGCCATGTAAGCATACGTGAGAAAAAAGCGGAGCAGGTACTAAATGCGTTGGAAGGTCATTACAATGAAAGCTGGCTATTTCTGCTGGAACAGAATCTAAACCTGTACAAGGTTCATCAACAACAACTTTTAATTATTGATAAACGCGTAGAGGTACTGCTATTGGATTTAGAGCGCGGTAAAGAGCCTGTTGAAAGCGGGTATAAAGCCAAGCCTATCCGTCATCATAAGCCAGAGATAAAAAATCTGCATCAGAAATTACTAAACATTTATGGAGCAGAAGTCAACTGTGTTCCCGGCGTTACTGATTATACACTACTTAAACTGTTGGGGGAAGTTGGCACAGATATGAGTCGTTTTCCAACCTTTAAGCACTTCGTAAGCTGGTGTGGCCTGGCGCCCGGTCATAACCAAAGCGGATCAAAAAGCAGGAAAACAAAAATGAAAAATCATTCTAATGCAGGGCAGATATTCAGGGAAATAGCACAAGCCTTACTCCATAGTAAATATGTGGCAATTGGTTGTTTTATCAGAAAGCTAAGAGGCAGAAAAGATGCCCGGATAGCTATCAAAGCGGGAGCAAGAAAAATAGCTATTGCATTCTACAACTTGTTGACAAAAGGAACACAATATGTAGAACAAGGTGTTGCGAAATATGAACAGCAATTAAAGGAAAGAGAACATAAGTTTTTACAAAAACTGGCTTTAAAACATGGAATGAAGGTCGTTGAAATTCAACAACTTACCTGACATGTCATTGGCACGATAGGAGAAATCTCTCGAAATGCAGCCAGCAAAAAAATCATGAGACCTCTCCTGTCGTCGAGGTGACGACTCAACTTCATAACAAAACTCAACAACATAATATCCAATCAGAATTTCAATTTCTTATCCCGAACTCACGTTAATTATAGTAAAAAAAAGGAGAGAAGTATGTACAGTAAACATTCATTTGCACCATTTATGCGTGCTGCCCGCGGAAGGCATCATCATCCGTTCATGCAATCAATATGTCGTGCACCGGTAAATATTTATAAAACGGAAAACAGTTTTGAAATAATGGTTTTTGCACCGGGCAGGGTTAAAGAAAATTTCAATGTGAAAACACAGGGCAGCGAACTGGTTGTTTCTTACAAGCCACAGGAAGGCTTGCAAAGTCCTGAGTGGCTTAAGAAAGAATACAGCCGCGGCGCTTTTGAACGCACGTTCACTATTGATGATTCCATTGATACAAACAACATCCGGGCAAATTATGTTGACGGTGTGTTGCAGATAAGCCTGCCGGTAATACCGGGCAGGGAGACACCGCAACAGGATATTCCTGTAAATTAATTTTTTTATGTATTGAATGAATGGGTTGAATAGCTCTAAAATGAAAGAGGCTGCTTTCGTGGCAGCCTTTTGCTTTTCTTACAAGTTAAAATTGAAAAGGGATCTTAGACAACTACGGGCGCCGCATTTAAAATTTCTTTTGAAACCTTCGGCGCATATTTTTCAAAATTCTTTATAAATAAACCGGCAAGCATATTCGCCTGCTTATCGTACCCGTTTTTATCAGACCAGGTATTCCGGGTATTTAATATTTCCTGCGGCACACCAGGGCAGGTGCAAGGCACCATCATACCAAATACAGGATGTTTTTCAAATGCCGCTTTTTTAAGATTGCCATTTAAGGCAGCGCATATCATGGCCCGTGTGTAGCTTAATTTAATACGGCTTCCAACGCTATATGGGCCGCCAATCCAGCCGGTATTTATCATCCATACATTTACATTGTGCTCCTTTAATTTTTTGCCCAGCATTTCAGCATATACTGAAGGATGCAATGGTAAAAACGGGGCGCCAAAACAGGTGCTGAAAGTAACTTTTGGTTCTGTAACCCCTTCTTCGGTGCCGGCAACCTTTGCTGTGTAACCACTTAAGAACTGGTACATTGCCTGGCCTGGTGTAAGCAGGCTTATTGGCGGTAAAACACAATAAGCATCGCAGGTTAAAAAGAAAATATTTTTTGGCGTTCCGCCAATACCGGAGTGTACAGCATTGGAAATAAAACCGAGCGGATAACTTACCCTTGTATTTTCTGTAATTTTTGTATCGGAAAAATCAATTTCATTCGTGCCTTCAAAAAAAGTTACGTTTTCAACCAACGCACCCGGTTTTACAGCATGAAATATTCCGGGCTCTTTTTCTTCACTCAGGTCAATGCATTTTGCATAACAGCCGCCTTCAAAATTAAAAACACCAGTGTTTGTCCAGCCGTGTTCATCGTCGCCAATGAGTTCTCTTTCCGAGTCTGTGCTCAGCGTTGTTTTACCCGTTCCGCTTAAACCAAAAAATACGGCCACATCGCCCTGCCTGCCAACATTGGCACTGCAATGCATGCTTAGTACCTGCTTATTATGCGGCAGCAGGTAATTGAGAATGGAGAAAATGCCTTTCTTTATTTCGCCGGTATAACCCGTTCCGCCAATTAAAACCATTTTATGGGTGAAGGAAATAATAGCAAAGTTTTCCTGGCGTGTGCCATCGGTTTTTGGATTAGCCTTAAAAGAAGGCGCCTGTAAAATAAGCCAGCCGGGCCTGAAGGTTTCCAGTTCTGCTTCGGTTGGCCGTATAAACATATTATGCGCAAATAAATTGCTCCAGGGGTTTTCATTAATTATACGGATGGGAAGGCTGTAGCTTTCATCGGCGCAGGCATAGCAATCCCTCACCCAAACTTCTTTTTGCGCATTAAGATGCCGGGTTAATTTTTCTTTTAACTGTGCAAAGTATTTTTCGTCAATAGCGATATTAAAATCGTTCCAGTCAATGCTGTTTTTGGTAACAGCATCTGCTACAAAAAACCTGTCTTTAGGGCTTCTGCCGGTAAAAGCGCCGGTTAAAACGCATAAAGCGCCGGTATTGTTAATCACGCCTTCCCTGCGCTGAAGGGTTTGCTCTGTTAGTTCATCCGGCGAAAGCTGGTAATGGATACAGGGTGCAGACAGCCCAATTTTTTTTAATTGAGCGGTTGGTATAAAAGCTGTTTCAACTGCCATAGAAATTATTTAATTAACAGATAGAAGCGGCAAATGTATCTATAAAAAACTTACAAATGTTAGTTAATTATTTTGATTAAACTTTTGCTTTAAGAGCCTGTCTAGAAATGAAATGTAAAAATACCCTTATGTGGATAAGTGGATAAAAAAGGCTGTGGCTTAATGGAGGAAAGTCGTTTTAAAAGATTCACCAAAAAATTTTAAAATGACAAATTATCCAACAAATTTAAGCGACAGCCAATGGCAAGTTATTTCAAAATATTTAGATGTAAAAAGGAGCCGGAAATATGATTTATGCGAAATAGTCAATGCTATTTTATACTTAGTAAAAACCGGTTGCCAATGGCGAATGCTGCCACAGGATTTTCCGGGATGGAAGATTGTGTACTATTATTTTTCAACCTGGAAAAAATCATCCCTTATAGAATTAATACACGAATCATTGGTAGAACAAACAAGGAAAGCAAATGAAAAAAATGAGGAGCCTACAGTGGGTATAATAGATGCGCAGAGTGTAAAGAATACCCTTGTAAGCTGCGAGGATAAAGGCTTTGATGCAGGTAAAAAAATTAAAGGTATTAAAAGGCATATCATTGTTGATACAATTGGGTTGATACTTTCTGTTGTAATACAAAGTGCCTCGGTTCAAGACAGGAACGGTGCTTTAAGCGTAGTGGAGAAGCTGACAGCAAGCTGGAAGAAAATAATTAAAATCTTTGCAGATGGAGGTTACAGCGGAACATTGGCCGATAAAATAAAACAACAGTTTAAAATAATTTTTGAAATAGTAAAGCGGGATGAAGCACACAAATTTAAAGTGCTTCCCAAAAGATGGATTGTTGAAAGAACATTTGCCTGGATAGATACCAACAGAAGAACATCTAAGCATTATGAAAGATTGAATGACACAGGAGTAGCCATGGT
>NZ_JASGEX010000222.1:0-9371 GCF_047606085.1 Parafilimonas sp. | reverse complement strand
GATAGACCTCACCTAAATCCTCTCCAAAGGAGAGGACTTCCGACGCCCTGAAACTCATAAAACATGCAAAAAATCATGTTTTTTTCCTGCCCTTCTCCTTTGGAAATGCAAAGCATTCATTGCGGCAATTAAAAAATATATATGCACGAAATAAAAGGGTTGGGATGAGGTCGAAATAACAATCTAAGCTTATCCCGAACTCACGTTATTTATTATTCCCAGCCCGGGTTTTGTTCCAGGGCGGGGTTTAGCAGCAGCTCATCGTAAGGAATAGGATAAAGATATTTATAATCATCCCACACCCTTGTTATATTATCCAGCCAGTGAATTTCGCCATAAGTTCCATTGGCCAATGTTTGCGATGTGCCTCCAACACTAACATACGTAACCCCGCTGATGGTTGTGGCCGGCGTATTTACATAAAAGCATACATCCAAAACGCCGTCTCCATTTAAATCCATAGGTGTATCAAGCGCCGGCACATACATGCCATTCCATGTGTTGGTGAGCAGTTCGCCATGTTTCCATCTTACGAGGTCGTAAAAGCGAAATCCTTCCAGCGTTAATTCAATGCCGCGTTCCCGGCGTATTTCCATAATAACAGGATCGGTAACATCGCTGAAATAATTTTCCTGCATATAGGTGTCAAGGCTCGCAGGCAAGGTCGTTAAGCCTGAAGTTATGCCTGCTCTTGAACGCAGGGCGCCAATTGTTTCGGCCCAGTCTGCATCGGTAATAGTGCCCAGTTCTGCTTTTGCTTCAGCATAATTGAGCAATATTTCTGCATACCGCATTAAACACACGGAGTTGGTGTTATAAGAACCTGCATCATAATAGGTATCGTCCAGGCACCATTTTATGGGCTGGTAACCTGTATAGGTATAAGAGAAAACAGGCGGCGCCGCTACGGTAACGCCATCGCTGGTTCTTGTGTAGTCTCCCATTCTTATGGTTTGCTGCAGGCGCAGGTCGCGGTTTTTTACCTCGTTTGCGAAAGTAATGGTATCATGGCCCGCAATATCCGTAAACCTTGAGCCGTCCCGCATTAAATACGTGTTTATAAAACTGCGGATGAAACTGAAACGCGTACCATACGTAGCGCTGGTAAAGTACCAGTTGGCATCGTGGTATTTTGAAAGGGTGGTACTGGTTACATCTGCGAGCATTATTTCGCTTGAAACCGGCGCTGTGCTGATGAATAAATTGCGGTAAGCCAGGCTGTCGCTTGCCGTATTCAGGCTGTAAATGCCGGCATCCATTACTGTTTGGGCAGCGTCGGCAGCCTGTTGCAGCAAATCATCGGCTGTTGATTGCAGGCCGTACGATGTTTGGTATTTGCGGAAAGTGCCTTCAAATAAACATACCCGCGATTTTAAACCATACACCACATATTTTGTTATCAGGCTGCGTGTGCTTTCGCTGGTTGTAGTTATATGTTCTGCCGCATAATCAAGGTCTGCAATAATGGAATCGGTAATCAATGTCCTGGAATCGCGCCCTGCATATAAAGCGGAATCATCAACCGCCAGGGGCGTATTAATCCAGGGCAGATCACCAAACCGTTTCATCATTTCAAAGTAGAAATAAGCCCTGAAGAAGCGGGCAATCCCGATATAATTATTTCTTACATCTTCACTAACAGCGGTGTTGGTGCAGTTTGCAATGAAATAGTTGATGTTTCGAAGGCTGGTCCATGTCCAGCCCGTACTTTCAAGGGAAGTGTATCCTCCATCCAGCAGGTAGTCTGGTGCTGAAGTGGTGGCCCCGTAATCAGACATACTGCAGTCTGTTCTGAATGGGGTGCTTATGCCGGGCAATATATCATAAAAAGAATACGTGTATAGCTTTAATCCGTCTTCGCTGCTGAAAACAGCTTCTTTATCTGCGGTGCTTTTCGGCGTTTGATCCAGGTTTTTTGTACAGGAAAAGCATGCAGCGATAACAATCAGCAAGCCAGCGAATAATTTTATATTTTGAATGCGTTTCATACAATTAAATTAAAAGGTGATAGATAAGCCTGCAGTAAAACTTTTAAGTATGGGATAGTTATTGCCATTACCATTATTGGATGTGCCGGTAAGAATAACATCCGATTTGCCAATGCTCTCCACATCAATATCCCGGGTAATTTTATATAACGGCGAGGCAGACCAGAGATTTTCGCCGGAGATATACACCCTGGCATCGGTAAGGTGCGCTTTTGCCAGCAGGCTTTTAGGAAATGAATATCCTATTTGTACATTCTTCAGCCGTATGTAGCGCACATTCTGCATATACTTTGTTTGTTTCTGATACAATTCGCCGGCGCTGTTCTGGGCTACATATCCCCTGTATCTTGGGAAGTAAGCATTGGGATTTGATTCAGACCATATTTTATTAACCTGCGATTTAAAAATATAGTTATAAGGCCTGTTGTACTGTCCCCAGAAAATATCGGCTTCCGAGCCTGGCCACCAATCCTGCTTCAGCACACCCTGAAAGAATATGCTGAAGAAGAAATTCCTGTAATCTGCACCGGCTGTAATGCCGTAAGAATACCTGGGCGTAGAATTACCAATTACTTTCAGGTCGCCGTGATCATAAATGGTATTATCTCCGTTATCAATAACGCCGTCACCGTTAATATCCTTAAACTTTATATCGCCTGCCAGCCACTGGCCTGTGGTGGATGCTTTGAAGGAAGACTGCATGGCTGATGCCTTATCCACATCAGCAGCCGTCCAGTAACCATCATTGGTGTAGCCCCACATTTCACCTAATTTTTCGCCTGTATAGTAATCGCTGAGGCTGCCTGCATCGTTGTTGTATTTCAGAATGGTTGCTGTATAATCAGACATCCATACGCCAACATTATAGTGAAAAGCTTTGCCGCTGATATTTAAATTATCCTGCCAGTTTACGGATGCTTCCCATCCGATGGTTTTCATGTCAGCATAATTGCCGTAAGGCTCTGTGGCGCCAAAAACGGCAGGCAATGTTTTGCCAACGGTAAACATATTGGTTGTTTTGCGCCTGTATATATCACCTGTAAAATTCAGGCGGCCCGAAAGCATGCTTACATCCAAACCCAAATCAGCCGTAGTTGAAGTTTCCCATGTTAACCCATCCGGCAGCACACCCGGTGCGCTTGTGTATTGAGGCAATGTGCCGTTTAAAACACGGCCTGACTGGGCAATAACAAATTGCTCCTGGTAAGCATAAGAAGATATATTGCCATTGCCTAATGAACCATAAGAAGCCCTGACTTTAAGATCCGTAATCAGCCTTCCTGGTATATTCCAGAAAGCTTCTTTAGACAGGCGCCAGCCTGCGGAAACAGAAGGGAAGAACGCATATCGCTGATCGGAAGGAAATTTTGAAGAACCGTCATAACGGCCATTTGCTTCTATGAGATAACGATCCTTGTACGAATAATTAACACGGAAAAAACCGCCGAGTATGGCCCATTTCTCATAACCCGCACTGGTGCTGATGCTTTCCCCCAGGGCAAGATTAAGGTTGTCAGCATCACTAACAATTAAACCGTTTCGCTGTGTTGTTGTTGTATCGTTTACAGCTTGTTCATAGTTATAGCCAAGCAGCACTTTTAAATAATGCACCTTATTGAAAGTATTCTCGTATTCGGCATATAAGTTAGCGGCATTGTAGTTGGAACTGCTTATGGCCTTGGTAATATCGTTATACGATGATCCCACATACGCTACCACGCCGGGCGCACTGCTGTAAGGAACCGGAACCCTTATGCGTGTTTGATCTGAATTACTGTTCTGGAAAGTAAAATCTCCTTTTAACCGTAAATGATCGCCGCCAATTTTGGCACTGAAGGATGTTGTGTTTTTAAAAAAAACATCATCAAAATCAATCCCGTTTTTTCCATACACGAAATCTCCCACTGTATAAGCAGCAGAAAATGTAAGCGTGCCGTCGGGATTAAATAACATGGAAGACGGATGGCCTTCATCGGCAAGGTTGCGCCATATACCGCCGCTTTCTCCCACATTCAGGGGATTGTGGTATTTACGCCGGTTATATAAAGTTGTATTGCCTATCTGCAGCCACGGGGTTATTTGTATTGAACCTTTGGCCGTAAAATTATACATGCCATAATCATCAGAATTATAGCGGAAAATGCCGTCCTGGTTGTAATATCTTCCGGTAACATAAAAACTGGTTTTAGCGCTGCTGCCGGATACGGATATATTCTGATCCACAGCAAAGGTGTGTTTCTTATACAATAAATCATACCAGTCTGTATTGCCGTAATAAATATAGCTGCCGGTGCTGCTTGTATCCACTTTGGATAAAGAAGGGTTGGCATTGCGTATGGCATATTCATCAATATAATCCTGCGAATAAGGCTGTGTTTTGTTAATGTTCTGCGGTATTTGCGAATAGTCGTTCCAGGCGCTCCATGCAGAATCAAACATAAGCGCATACTGGTATCCGTTGGAAACAATATCCGGTACCGTTGTAGGCGATTTCAGCGAGTAGTTGGAGGAATAGGTAACGCTTACCTTTTCTTTTGCCGGTGTTTTTGTGGTTATCAATACCACGCCATAGGCTGCACGTGCACCGTAAATAGCGGCAGACGAAGCATCTTTTAATACGCTCACCGATGCAATATCATTCGGGTTAAGCATGCTGGGGTCGCCCTGTACGCCATCAATCAATACCAAAGCATTGCCGCCCTGGCCTATTGATGTGTTGCCCCTTATATTATAGGTGGCAGAAGTATAAGGCTTGCCATCCGACGGTATAAGATTTAGATTAGGTATCATGCCCTGCAGGCCCTGTGTAATGTTTGATAAAGACCGGTTATTTAATACATCGCCTGAAACCTGTGCAACAGCGCCTGTAAGGTTCTCCTTTTTTTGTGTGCCGTAACCCACCACCACCACATCGTTTAACTGCGAGGAGGACAGATCAGTTAACTGTGCATCAATGGTTGCTGACTGGCCTGCGTTAAGCTGATAGTTACTCACTGTTTTGGTTGTATAACCCACATAAGAAAAGTTGAAAGTATAAGGCCCGCCGGCGGGCAGGTTTTTAAATTCATAATGACCTAGGCTGTCTGTTACAACGCCGGTGGAAAAGCCGGTGGTTGCATTTTTTACGGTAACGGCAACACCCTGAACCGGTTTACCGTTTTCATTTTGAACAATGCCTGCAACCGTGGCATTGGTTTGTTGTGCATTCGTTGTTGTAAATGCCAATAAGCAAATTACAAGTGCACAAGCTGCACATAAATTTTTCATCATTATTGGTTCATTTTAAGTTTAGATAATACAGTATCGCCCCGCTTTTTTAAGCGGTTGCAGATACGTGATAAAATGGTACAGAAATGGGCCCCTTTAAGAAAGCATATATGCAAGCAAAAACCATAGGCAATATACTTACATATTTAGTATTGTCTGCAATAAATAATAGCTGAGCAACTGTATGGTATATAACTCTTTAATCAGTCAGTTTGCCTGTAATGATGCAGCTATATTTAAAGCGCTGCGAAACTATGATTTGATGAGGTTCATGTATATTATGAAATTGTAAACATGGCTATTGCAAATGGATAATATACTTATTAAGAAATGGTATGATAATAGATTTGAAATAATGCAAACATGCCTATATGAAAACATTTAAAATAAAACCGAAGCCTGCAGGCCGTATAGCATTGGGTGCATTTTTAATAACGGCAGGCATTGGCCATTTAACGTTTTACGAAAAGAATTCCGGGCGCAGGTTCCCGGCTGGGTTCCTTTAAAAAAAGATGATACGGTTGTTTATTCAGGCATTGCAGAAATAGCGCTCGGCGCATTATTAATTGCAGGCGGCAGCAAACAACATATAACAGGCAAAACGGCCGCAGCCTTTTTCAGCGCTGTATTTCCGGGCAATATAGCGCAGTATAAAAACCATAAAAACGCATTCGGGCTTGATACGGATGCCAAACGGCTGATAAGATTATTCTTTCAGCCTGTTTTAATTTACTGGGCTTTAAAAAGCACGGAGTAATATTTACCGTATTAATAAAAGCAAAGGCGTATTAAATGAAGCGCTCCTTTTATAATGCCTGCAACCAACTGATATCAACCAGGTATATTTGTTCGTTCATAATAATATCCGGTAAAACTATGCCGGTCGCCGGCAAGGAATTATTTTTGACAGGTCTTTTAACCAACCATCACACAAACTATACATAATGAGTTATTGCAGCTATGTTGTTACGTTAAGCAATGATAATGTGCATAAACAATATCACGATAATGAGTATGGTTTTCCGCTCACCAGTGATGATGAATTATTTGCCCGCCTGGTACTTGAAATTAACCAGGCCGGTTTAAGCTGGACAACGATATTGAATAAAAAAGATAATTTCTTTAAGGCATATAACAATTTCAATATAAGGAAGGTTGCAAAGTATGATCAAAAGAAAATAGACGCTTTATTGAATGATGCAGGCATAATACGCAACCGTTTAAAAATTCATGCAGCCATTGAGAACGCCAGAAAAATACTGGAAATACAAAAGGAACACGGTTCATTTAAAAGCTGGCTTGATAAAAATCATTCTTTAACCAAAGAAGAATGGGTAAAGCTTTTTAAAAAGCATTTCCGGTTTACCGGCGGTGAAATTGTAAATGAGTTTTTAATGAGTTCCGGTTATTTGCCGGGTGCACATACAGAAGATTGCCCGGTTTACAAAAAGATAGCAAAGCTTAAACCGGTGTGGATGAAGTGAGTATCTTGAACCTGTTATGATGAATCGCCTGAACGTTTTATTTGAAAAGAAATTCAAGCTTATTATAGCGGTAATGGTATATACTGCAGGCCACGCTATCTGGTTTAAAGCCATTGTTACAAATGCTATGTATCATACGCCAATTGTCAGGCCGGGAGGAAATTGATTACACGGTATTGGATTTGGATGCAGGGAAAAGAAATTGGCCCGCAAAGGGCATTAAATAAAGCAACCGGCTTGCGTTACCTTTGCATAAATTTTTTACTATGAGTCTTGGATATTTTGCCTACCCCATGCCGGTGAATGAACCGGTTTACGGATATGCGCCCGGTTCAGTGGAAAGAAAACAGTTAAAAAAAATTTTGGCAGCATTAAAAAAAGAAGAAGCTGATATTCCAATGTACATCGGTGCAGAAGAAGTGCGCACCGGCAATAAAGTTGCCCTGCACCCGCCGCATGAAACTGCCCATACGCTGGGTTATTTTCATGAAGGCGATGAAAGCCATGTTAAGCAGGCAATTGATGCTGCGCTGGCCGCAAAAGAAAACTGGGCTTCCATGCCCTGGGAAGACAGGGCGCATATATTTTTAAAAGCGGCCGATCTTATTGCCGGTAAATACCGTTACCATATAAATGGCGCCACCATGCTGGGGCAAAGCAAGAATGCCTGCCAGGCTGAAATTGACAGCGCCTGCGAGCTCATAGATTTTTTACGTTTCAACGTGCATTATTTAAGTGAAATATATAAACAGCAGCCCAACTCAGCGCCCGGCATGCACAACCGTATGGAATGGCGCCCGCTCGAAGGTTTTGTACTGGCTGTAACACCTTTCAACTTCACGGCTATTGCCGGCAATTTACCTGCCAGCGCCGCTTTATGCGGTAATGTGGTGGTTTGGAAACCGGCGCATACGCAAGTCTTCGCAGCGCAAATGTTCATGCGCATTTTAAAAGAAGCCGGCTTGCCCGGTGGCGTTATTAATTTGATTTATGTTGATGGTCCTGTGCTGGGCGATGTATGTTTTTCGCATCCCGGTTTTGCCGGTGTGCATTTTACAGGCAGTACAGGCGTGTTTAACCAGATGTGGAAGACGATCGGGGAAAACGTTGGAAAATATAAGGCTTATCCGCGCATTGTGGGTGAAACAGGTGGTAAGGATTTTGTGCTCGTGCATCCATCAGCCGATGTTGATGCAACTGTAACAGCATTAGCAAGAGGCGCTTTTGAATTCCAGGGCCAGAAATGTTCTGCTGCATCAAGGGCCTATCTTCCATCGAATATTGCAGCAGCAATAAAGAATAAGCTGGTTGCTGAACTTAAGACCATGAAGATGGGCAGCGTTGAAGATTTTACCAATTTTATTAATGCTGTTATTGATGAAAAGGCTTTTGACAGGATTGCAAAATATATTGATGCAGCAAAGCAAAGCAGCGATGCTGAAATTATAGCCGGCGGCAATTACGATAAGCGTAAAGGTTATTTTATCGAGCCGACAGTTATTGAAGTTTCAAACCCTGAATATGTTTCTTTATGCGAAGAAATTTTCGGGCCGGTGCTTACCATTTATGTGTACGATGAGAATAAGTTTGAAGAAACGATTGAGCTTGTAAATACCACGTCGCCTTATGCGCTTACCGGCAGCATAATAGCACAGGACAGGAATGCCATTGTGCTGGCAACAGAAAAACTGAGAAATGCAGCCGGTAATTTTTATATCAATGATAAGCCAACCGGCGCTGTTGTGGGCCAGCAGCCTTTTGGCGGTGCAAGGGCAAGCGGCACCAACGATAAAGCGGGCAGCATGCTTAACCTTTACCGATGGCTGAGCGCAAGAACCATTAAGGAAACATTTAACCCGCCAACGGATTACCGTTATCCTTTTTTACAGGCAGATTAAAATTTTAAAATACTTTGTATAGAAGCCTGGTGATTTGAAAGATCATCGGGCTGATTATATTAAAGATATAAAAGTAGCCAGCAATGGCTGGATGAAAAGCAGCGGTTTATTTCCGGATTTTGAAGGATGGCAGGACAGTTATGGCGCTTTCACCTATTCGATAAAAGAAAAAGATGTCATTATTAATTATTATTGTTAGCAGACATATAAGACAGACAACGAAAATTAGCAATCGATGAAAAAGGAATTTTTGCTATGTTTTTTATTTACAATTATCAGTTTTGCTGTAAAAGCTCAACTGGACACTATTCCATTAAATATTGGAAATAAAACTTTTTTAAAATCAAAAATAGCTAAGGAAAACTTTGAAATTTGGATAAGGCTTCCTGAAGATTTTGAGAAAGTAAAAGATAGTGTATCGTTATTGGTTTTATTGGATGGCGATGAATATTTTAAAATGGCATCAGATGTTGTTCAATTGTTTGAATGGGCGGAGAAAACACCGCCAACAGTTATAATCGGATTACCAAGCACAACAGAAAGCAGATGGAAATATTTCACTCCGACAAATGTTAAATATAGCGGAAAACCCAATTCGGAAGACAGCTTGCTGTATAGCAAAACAGGGAAATTTGAAGTTTTTGCCGATGTTATAAAAAAAGAACTCATACCTCAGATTTCATCTCAATTAAAAGCCCATTTTATCAGCAAAACAATTTTCGGTCACTCCAACG
>NZ_JASGEX010000221.1:0-17508 GCF_047606085.1 Parafilimonas sp. | reverse complement strand
TACCAGTATTTTGAGGAGTTTCAATCGGCAATTGAGCAGTTCTTCTCTAATCTCGAATATCAATTGGATGAGCTGATATCTTTACTACAATTTAATTTCGGAATTATTAAAGCAACTTAGTATAAAATCTTTTCAAGGTCTTCTGCCAGTTCAATAAATTCCATACCTACAGGCCGGGTAAATTCTACAATCACATCAATGTCGCTATCTGTTGTAAAATCATTTCTAACAACAGAACCAAACAATCCCAATGTTTTTATAGGGTAGGTTTTCAGCAAATGTTCCTTTTGCTGAGAAAGCCTTTGTTTGTATTGATGAAAATGATGCATAGGTTACAAGATAAGCATTTATTGCAAAGATGATTGAGTAAATTTAAGGATAGACCAGCTAATGATTCGCAAACTGCAAATTAATATTGCAATTGAATTATTATTGTGTCGTGTGTTGGAAACTCATCAATGAAAAATTAACTGTATGAAAACATTGCTCTTTATTTTGACCGTCACCTGTTTATCATTGAATCATTCATCTGCCCAAAGTGCAAATGCTGAACAGTTGATGGATGGTTTTAAAACAGGTAAATACGAAATATCAGATTATAATACGGCCTGCTATTTTGCTTTAGCGGGAAATACCCCGGCGGCATTGGTTTATCTTAAAGCAGCCATCAATGCCGGGTTCTCAGACACAAAAACATTGATGCAGGATAGCGACCTGGCAAGCCTTCATACAGAAGCCTCATGGAACAGCCTCGTTCAGCAAACGAAAACACGCAACGCGGGATGACAACCTTTCAAAGGTTGTCATCCCTTTGGCTAACTATAATGCCTGAAGCCGGCCTACCAACTTATATATGCAGGCTCAGTTTTACCAGTACGCCTGTAATAATGGCGATAGCAATACTGAGTAAAGTGCCGATAACAAGGTATTCCGTTTTAACCTCCTGCCTGTCTTTTTCCTGGAAACGGATAATACCTTTTGCTGCTACCAGCAACCCAATGGCAGAAAACTGACTGTATAATACCAGCACCAATACGATCACCCTTTCTGCAATGCCTATCCATTTACCGGCATTGGCAAGATTATGATCCGGGTCTTCCACCTTTTCACGCCAGCTATGGGTAAGCTGTCCGATAAGTATGCCGGCCGGCGCTGTTACAAATACAAAGGCTGTTATCAATACCCAGCCATGCAGGCCGATATCAGGCAAATGCTGCCACAGGGACAGCAGCACACCAGGGTAACAACTGCACCAGCAGGCTGCTATCACCAGTAAATGCAGCAACTGGTCTGCGATAAAATATTTTGCGGTGGCGGGCTTATACGATTTCCAGCCATCAATAGCCCAGTGGGTAACGGCTATTACAGGCAGCACCCTGGCATGTTGCAGGCCGGTGAGCAAGGCTGCGGTTATGGTGGTTACGGCTATATGCAGGTATAGTTTTACCGACCGGTAATGGTACCGGGCACGATGTGCCACCCAGCTTTTAGGCTGCAATATAAAGTCAGACAGCAGGTGCGCCAGCACCAGCCTTACGAGCCAGGTGAGCGCTTCATTGGTTATCATTTGGCATAAGGGTTATGATGTTTTGATAATGCTGCAAAATTACCTGCATTTCCGGCCACCGCGCAGCCTTAAGATGCTGGTGTATGGTGCTGGGCGATTTTTGCAGTTGTTGCGCCGCCGCCTGCTGCGACTGGCCCTGCAGCAAATAATGCACCGTGGCAGCCTGCCTGCCGGTGATGCCCGCACAAATCGCATCAAGGTACAGGGATATTACCTGCAATGCTTCGGCGGCCACCGGATCCGCCGCCGCCATGGCCATCCGGCTGTTCGTTCCTGCCAAAGTATCAAATGCCCGGCCGGATAATATAAAAGCTTCTTCTTTTGACTGCCACAAATGCCCGGTATTGCCGGCGCCATAGCCTATACCGATACCCATGCGTATATCAAAAGGCCTGCTCTCGGGCTCCAGCGCTATGGCAGCCGTGCGGCATAATAATGCCAGTTGCAGCGACAGTGCCGGCTGCAACACCAATACCTGGAAACTGTCGCCTCTGAAAAACTCATGCGGTTGGTCAGCAAACAGCCCTTCCAGTGTTTGCAGCAATTGCGTTTCCTGTTTTTTATTCATCCTGGTGGAATTAACAATATCGGCAGTGATAACAGCCTGTAGCATCTTAATTCGTTTAATTAATCGAATTTAAGAAATTTTCGTATAAATAACCGAATTATTTAAAAATTTGTATTAATATACGAATCAATGGTTCGTAATAGTTTAGCCGGCAAAAGGGATGTTGAGTTGAACAGAGGCTGTCTCAAAAGTCGAGTCAGCCTCTTTTTTATTCGGATACCTGATGGAGAAAGGTTTCGTTTAAGCGATTCTCAAAGCCTTCAATTTATTTTTGAGGCTTCCTCTTAACCTGCAATATGCAATCAGTAATTCATCCGGCAGATAAAGCTGCTTTTGCATGTTATTATATTTTATAAAATTATACATGCCGCCAAAACTGATCAGGAAAAAGAGTTAATTTCAAATTTCGCAGGTGGGTGGGACACCCATCTGTAGAACCCGCTACCGGTCATGTGTCCTCACCGGCCGAAGGCGAGGAATACGTGCATGTATGCAAGGTGCTGGAAGTGATTCCGTATAAAAAATTACAGTATAGCTGGGTTTATAAAGGTTATTCCGGTTATTCTGTTGTAACATTCGAGCTATTTGAAGAAGGCGATAAAACACGCTTAAGGCTTATGCATGAAGGTTTGGAAAGCTTTGCAGTAAACGGTCCTGATTTTTGCTGTTACAAGCTTCAATGCCGGCTGGAACGAAATTGTAAATGTGATGCTGGAAAAGTATTTGGAAAAACAATGCCTTCTCCGAAATATTTCTTTTTATCCAGTTCAATTTTCTTCTCCAAACCGCCGGTTGATAAATCGTTTGCGATAACCAATGATTTTGTAAACGGGATATCTGCCGGCGAGCCGGTGCTTTCATAAATTTTTCCATCATAAAATACCAATCCTTCTGTAAATAAAGAAGTATCGTGCGGAAAAGCTTTTATTACTGAATAGCTGATCTGGGGAACAGCTTGTGCAGAACTGATGGCACTGCTTTCTGCTGTGCTGTTATTATTCTTGCAGGACAGTAAAAAAGAAAAAAATGAGCAGGGAACAAGTAATGATTTTTTGTTTAAAAACTTCATGAACGGCGTGTTATTGGGTATATGAAAAGCCAATGTTTGCTTAAAGGTTTAATTTTTAAAATATACAATAATCAATACACAATCAATGTCGTTTAGTTAACCTTGTTTTGACCTCACCCTAAATCCCTCCCGAATGGTCGGGACAAGTTCTCCAAAGGAGAGGGACTTTACAAATATTCCTTAACCAAACGACATTGAATACGCAATGACCAATAATCATTGGGAGGTGAACCTTTGAGCATTTCGTATTGAAAATTGATTATTGAAAGGGAAACGATCAAAAACTACATCTTCCACTCCACAATTGCATTTGCCCATTCATGGCGGTAAGGAGTTGTAATGTGGATGTAATTATCGGTATAGCCTTCCATCATGCCGTTTTTGTTATGGTCTTCAAACAACACTTTTCTTGTTTGCCCGGCATGCTGTGCAGTAAAATATTGCAGCTTTTGATAAGACAGGTTGCGCAGAATTTTATTACGCTCATACCTTGTATGCATAGCCACGACAGGATTTATTTCAAGCGCTTTGGTATTATCTCTTTCTGAATAAGTGAATACATGCAGGTAAGAAACATCAAGGTTATGCAGAAATTCAAACGTTTCATTAAAGGCAGCAGCATCTTCTGAAGGAAAGCCAACAATCACATCAACGCCAATGGCGCAGTGCGGCATGAACTGTTTTACAACAGCTACTTTTTCTGCATATAATTCCTTGCGGTAACGGCGGCGCATTAAGCCTAAAATTTTATTGCTGCCGCTTTGCAGCGGTATATGAAAATGCGGCATAAAGCGTTTGCTTTCGGCCACAAACTGTATGATATCGTTGGTTAGTAAATTGGGTTCGATAGAAGATATGCGGTAACGCTCAATGCCTTCCACTTTATCTAATTCCTGTATAAGCTGATAAAAGTTCTGCGTATGTTTTTCGCCATCCGGGCCTTTCCCAAAATCGCCGAGGTTTACACCGGTTAATACAATTTCCTTCACCCCTTTTGCAGCAAGCTCTTTTGTATTGCGAATAACATTATCAATACTGTCGCTGCGGCTTTTGCCACGCGCCATGGGAATGGTGCAGAAAGAACAACTGTAATCGCAGCCATCCTGCACTTTTAAGAAAGTTCTTGTTCTGTCGTTTACAGAAAATGAAGTATTAAAACCGGTAACGGTTTCAATATCGCAACTGCATATTTTAGCTGAATCATTTTTATGCAGTTCCTTTAAATGCCGGGTGATATTGAATTTTTCTGCGGCGCCCAACACTAAATCAACGCCTGGTATTGCTGCTATTTCTTTTGGTTTTAACTGGGCATAACAGCCGGTAATTACCACGAGGCTTTCCGGCGCTTTGCGCTGTATTCTTCTTACAAGCTGGCGGCATTCCTTATCGGCATTATCAGTAACGGAGCAGGTGTTTATCACATATACATCGGCGTTATCATCAAAGTCTTTTTTCTCAAAACCATCCGCTTCCAATAACCTGGAAAGCGTGGATGTTTCTGAAAAGTTCAGCTTGCAGCCCAAAGTGTGAAACGCTACCGACCGCCGTTTTTGCATAAGCGTGCAAAGATACAGCCTGCAGATTTCTGATAGTTATCTTAACGAATTTAAGTTGCAGTTTAACAAAAAGGAAATGTGCATACCAGGCACACAGTACTTGCTGGAATGCTTGATTTACACGGCCGATTGATTATGTGCCTGATTATTTTTGAGGTTTTAAAAGCTGACCTCTTATTTCACCATCGCTGTATGCGGCAGTGCTTACATTTACATACCAGGTATAATTAAGCAAGGCGGCTTCATATTGCTGGTCAATGGTTAAATAACCCGAAACCCCATTGCTTGAAAAAGAATTTGTTACGGGAATATTGATATAGCCGGTATCTCCATCCGGTACCTGGAAGTTAATTAATGAAGGCGTGCCGGTTAAGCCATCCCAGGTAATGGTATAGGCAAGCTGGTTTTTAATGGAATCATAAGTTGCGTAGCAGGCGCCTGTTCCTGTTTCGCTATTGGCTGGTATGGCCTGCGTTCCGTCAAGTGATGAAGCGAAAGAAAAAAGGTAATCCTCCACATCATCCTTTTTGCAGGCGTTGAAACCTGCAAATATTGCCAGTACAATTAACGCATACGTTACAATGCCGGCGCGATGTTTTGCTTTATTCATAGTTATTGTTTATCCTGTTAAAACCCGATTGGCAAATAACGCGCCATTTGCCGGGATATAATTATTTCCGCTTAGAAAGTTTTCCACGAATGAGGGATTGGTGATGGCTGTAGTTATAAGCTGCAAATGTTAAGCGGCACAGATTACAAAGATGCTCTGCTTATAGCTCAACGCACATAGCTGATTTCTTATTATGCCGTTACCGTCAATGAAAACCTGTTCACCCAAACAGATGATTGTTATATTTATTTTGATAGTTTTTGTTCAGCGAGCTTTGTTCCTTCAATACGAGCTTTTATTTTTGCAAACGCTGTATCCCTTGATGTGGAAAGGTCATCGGCAAAAGGAGAGAAGCCGCAATCATCTGTTGTGCCGAGTTGCTGCAGCGGTATTTTTTCTGCTGCTTCTATAACGGTATCACATATTTCTTCCGGTGTTTCCACGCGCGGGCTCAATACATCCGTAACGCCGATAAAGACCGTTTGATCCGGGCGAATATTTTCTTTGATGGATTGCAATACATCCTGCTTGTTTTTTTCACCTGCATATTCCAGATAAAAATTGCCTGCATTCAATTCAAACAATAAAGGCAACAGATCGGCATAGTTAATATCTGCGCTGTGTGTGGAATCGTGATCGCCGCCGGGGCAGGAATGCACACCGATCCGTTTTCTTTCTTCCGCAGAAAAACGTGCCAGCACTTTGTTGTTAAGATCAATGAATGATCGCAATAAGCTTTTTGAAGGGTCGAGTTTTAAAGCCAGCCTTCCTTCTGTAAAATCTATCTGTACATTGTATGCCCCGCTGTTCAGGCATTTTCTTATATCGGCTTCGGCTTCATTCACCAAATCACTGATAAACTGTTCCTGCGAATAACCTTCAATGCCTTGCTGCGGATATAATAAGCTGATAGCCGATATGGCAATTACAGCCTGCTTCACCGGCAGTGTTGTTAATTGTTTTGCTTTTATTAAATAACGGTCTGCATACATTGAATAATGAAACGGCCCTGAAGTTATTGTGGGCAACTGCCTGGTGTGGCCGTCAGCAAAGGGGATAACAACGCCATTGGGCGAGAGGCCTTTTATGCCGCTGACGGGATATGTGGCAAAACTGGGCTTTGTTTGTTCGCCGTCGGTTATTACGGGCGAACCTGTTTCTTCAAACCGCTGAATGGTGTCCTGCAATGCTTTGTCAAATAACTGCTGCAGTTCGGTTTCACTTATCTGCTGCTGTGCATAAGCGCTTAATGCTTCCACCAGGTACTTAGGGCGTGGCACACTGCCAACCGGTTCTGTTCTTAATTTCATAGTTGTAGTTTTTATTTGTTTGCGTTGAGAGGTTGTTTGAAAAAGAATGTCTTGCCAGGAAGGTGCTAAGGCACGAAAAATTAAGATTCAAAATCAAAGCCTTGCGCCTTTTGTAGCTCTATCTTCCGAGCCAGTCTTTTATACAGCCTCATAACGACGTTATGATTGTTTACGCGGCTTATTGTTTGCCTGCTGATGAAGGAGATATAACTTACGGAATCTGCCGGGCGCTGTTTAAAGGCCCGTCTGTAACAATTAACGGAAGAATGTTAAAAGCTTAAACAAACAAGTCGGGCGGCTGTATGGTTTTCCGTATAAAACCTTTTAGCGTAGCACAGTTATTAAGGGCGGCCGTTTTATGTATTAAGGCAAGGAGCGCATTCAGGTTAAATCCTGTTATTGTAGTATGGTATTCATTGCCGGCATTAAATTGCTTAAGTATACCCTGTTCAGCCTTTTTGTCGCTTGAATTGCACGAATAATGGCTGGCATATACAAGCCTGCAGTTGTTAATGTCTGTTTTTTGCCTGTTGGCAATGCAATACAGGTATAAAGTATCGTTGCGCACCATCCGCTTTACATAGTTGTATTGAACCCCGTTCATTTCCACCTGCCCGTCGCATCGCTGGCAGGCGCCGTTATTTTGAATATAAGGCGCGTGCAGGGCAAACTTTAATAACACCAGCTCGCTCTCCTCATAATTGTTGTTATCCAGTATTGCAATCATGTTTCTGCCGGCAGATTGTTCCATCACTGAGAAAAGCAGCCTGTATGCAAAAACATTAAAAAGATGAATAGAAAGCAGTAATATGGTAAAAACCTTCTTCAAGTAAATTAGTTAGCGGCAAGGTAAACAAAGAATTATTAAAACAACCGCTTGTTTAATTAACATAAAGAGCGCTATGCCGGTAAAATTATTTCCTGTTTGTATGAACGGCCGCAAAAGGGCCGGCTGGTTAATCTCAGAACTGATAAAATTTCCAGTTGGCTTTATAATCTTTTGTAAGCGGCAAATTTTCCAGTATGGCCCTTTCCATTTCTATCGGCACAGTGTTTTGCTGAATAAAGGCATCATGAAAATCTTTGTAACGCATCTTCTTTGTGTCAACCAGTTCTCTTTTTAACTGCATGATCTGCAAACCGCCGATCATGTAACCTATTTGGTATAAAGGATCATAGCCGCCTTCAAATGAACGGCGCACTTCGCCTTCCGCATTGGCGCGCTCATGGCCTACACTGTCAACCAGAAAATCAATGCATTCCTGCGGGCTCCATTTGCCTGTATGATAGTTGATGGAAAAAATGATTCTTGCACAACGGTGCATGCGCCAGAACAACATGCCTACGCGGTCTTCGGGCGATTGCGGAAAGCCAAGGTCCCACAGCAGCATCTCCCAATATAAGGACCAGCCTTCTATCCAGAACGATGTATTAAACTGGCGGCGGTATGGTTTATAACGGCTCATCATATAAAATTCAAGCCGGTGTCCTGCAATCAGCTCATGGTGCACGGTTGCCCTGGAGAAATGCGGGTTGTTGCCCCGCATGCTCATCATTTTATCTTCTTCGCTCATATCATTTGTGGGATAAGAAATAATAAGCTCCTCGCCGCCTAAAAAGAAAGGGTTTACCCGTTGGTCTGCCGGCGACATCATGCTCATGCGCCATGTTTCTTCCGCCAGTGGCGGAATGGTTATCAGGTTGTGCTGTTTAATAAAATTCACCGATTCATTATACAGCTTAAACATAGCCGCAGGCTGCTGGCCCGGCGGCACATAGCTTTGCTTTACTTTTTCCAATGCCGCCTTCCAGTCATTGCCAAAACCCATCTCATTACTGGCTTTGAGCATTTCTTTCATACACCATGCATATTCTTTGTTGGCGATTGCAATAAGTTCATCGGGCGTATAGTCAATCATTTCATATTTCAGCCCGCGCATTAAGCCTTCCAGGCCTATTGGGTTTCCTTTTATGCCGCTGCTGTCTTTTTTGGGCGGTAGTGCACTTTTTTCTTTTGCTTTAATATCGCCGGCATATACGTTCAGCAAACTGTCTGTTATTTTGTACGGCCGGGGCACCCACCAGGTAAACATGGGGTCGTAACCATTATAAAACTTATAAATGCTTTTTAATGCATCCTGCAAGCCTTCAATGGCGCCGGCTGCCCGTTCGCCCAGGTTAAAAGAGATGGATGATTGCAGGGCCAGTCGTTTTTGCAGCGATTGTATTTGTTTGCCCCAATTATTCAGGCCGGCAGCAAGCTGTTGCGCATCAGGTACAGCGCCGCGCCTGCGCAACCGTTCATACGCATAGATACTATCGGCAAAAGGAAACCACTGTTTTACAGAATCATATTCCTTTGCTTCTTTTTCAAGCTGATATTGTTCTTCATGCAGGTCGCGGTTAAAAAGTATATAATCTGCTTTCGTGCCGGCATTGAGCTTATCAAAATCAAGCTGGCCGAGCTTATCTATGTATTCATTAACTGTTGACAATAATCTTTCTCTTCTTTCCGGTGAATTCTGAATAACATAAAAGCGTGTAAGATTGCGGTAGTCTGCATTGTATTGTACCATAATATCATTCACTTCGCTGGTTTGCTGGTATAGCGAAGGTTCGGGAACGGGTTGTGCAATTGCGCCTGATGCCAATACAAAAACTGTGCAGCAGCATACAAAAGATTTTAAACAATAATTTTTCACGTGCAGGTTATTTTTGGTAAGGTGCGAATTTAAAAAATCAATGAAACCGAGCACGATAATTTTTCTCACACAGCCTGTCCCGAACCAGCTTCGGGAGGGGAATGTGCATAGCGAGGTTCTCCCGAAGCAAGTTCGGGACAGGCATGAGACCATTGAAAAAACAAACTTGTACGAATGAAATATTGATGCAAAACTTAAACCACTGGTTTTCCTGTTCTGTAGCAGGTGCCTTTAAACAATGCAATCAATTGATGATGCTGGTTTTTAATTTCAACAAGGTAAACGCCCGTATTGTTACCATTACGCATTTCTTTGGCCTCGGCCATTAATTCATCGCCAATATATACCGGTTTTAAAAACGATATGGCCGTTTCCAAAGCCAGTGATAAATTATTGCGGCTGTTACAGGCAAATGCAAAGGCCTGTCGGCAAGTGAAAAAGCAATGCCGCCATGCACCACGTTCAGGCCATTTACCATTTCCTGCCGAACGCTTATTTTTATTTTGCTGTAGCCTTCTTTTATTTCAAGCAGTTCTATGCCCAGCCATTGGCTGAAAGCATCTTTTCGCAGTATATATTCAACTATGGAAGATGGCGTGACTGCATGCATGCAAACGGAATTTAGAAAGTGAAGTTATATTAAAAGCATGTATTCCTGTTCTGGCAATTCCGGAATCAGGCATTGTTAAGTTTCTGTAAAACGTATCGGGCTTAAATTTTTAAGGCTGCTGCTATTATTTAAGCTGTTTTACCACACCTATCTTAATACCATAGTTAACCAGGTATTCTTTGTTAGGATATTTGTCAACAAGCGAAGGCAGCACCTGGTAACGCAACTGCGGGCCGATCTGCCAGCGGTAGCTGCCTGTGGTATAACCCAGGAATGTTTCAAGATTTGCATTCACATTCCAGTTGCGCACGTAAGTTGATCCGTTAGTATAGTTTTTATAACTGGAAGAAATAATGAGCGGTTGTTTATTAAATGTATAAGTAGGCTGAATTGTGCTGCCTAAGCCCCAGCTGAAGTTTCCGAAGTGTAAGATATTCCATTCAATACCTACAGGCACAGATAGCTGGAAATAACGGTTCTTAATGCCAAGCGGTTTGGTGGCTGATTCGCTTTTTAAGCTGGAAACCGTATTTTCTGCATCCGCATCTTCATCTGATGTAACGGCTGCTGACGCATCTTGTGTATAGGTAAAGGCTTTTATATTGTACTGGCTTATATTAAACTGAACGCCGCCCGTGAGCGTGAATTTATTATTTAACTTATAACCGAGGCCCAGGCCTGTTTCATATCCAAGTGCGGGGCTTTGGTTTATAGCAACCGAAGGATTTACAGAGGAGCTCGATTCCGAAGATGCATCTGTGCTTTGTTTGGCCGAGCCTGTATTTTCCTTAAGCCTGCGGTAGCTAACAGAAGGCGTTAGGTAAAACCTGAAATCAAGCCCTGATAAATCTAAACCTCTTCCAAAATTTTTTAAAGAAGGCAAAATGTCTTTATGTTTTGACAATGCTTTTAATTCAAAATAATCGTGGTAGCTGTAGTTGAAACTGCTTTTGCCGGGCTGAAAGAAAGCTGCGCTTCCGGCAGGCGTATATGCCGGCCCCGAATTTAAGATGCTTCTTAATCTTGACGTGATATTGAAAAAGTAATTATCTATATTCCTGAATGTAAACGAAGGGGATGTTTGGTTAAGATGATCATCCATATTGGCGTTGGCTGCATTAACGTTGCTCTTTGCGGCAGCAATTGTTTTAGCGTTGCCCGGCACATAAGGTGCAGAGAATGTGTTAACATAAGGCATATTGCTAACTGTAATATCTGTAATGTTGGTTGTTGTTCGTGCGGGGGCTTCTATAGCGGCCAGCTGCAGGGCAATGGCATTGTCAATTCTTATTTTTTCTGCAACAGTATTTATGGTGCGGGAAGTTATTTGATCTACAGCATAATTATTGCCGGCAAGTGGTGCATTATCTTTTACCGGCTCATTTATTTTATTGCTCACTTCGTCATTGTGCGGGCTTTGCTGTGAAAAAGCAAAGTTTGGCGTTATGGCATCTGGTACAGGTTTATTTAGAATGGTGCCTATTAAAAGGCCCGAAATAATTAATACAGTAAAGATAGAAAGAGCAGGCCATTTTTTAGGTGTATGCACTTTGCCCCGTATATTTTGCCAAACGCGTTCGGAAGGATACATCCTGTGGCTATCCACATGCTCCCTAAGGTATTCTTCAAAATCATCCCTATGGTTGGAGTCGTGCATTGCTCTGTTTATTCAGTACTACTTAAAAGCTGCGGTTAGAGAATATGTTCCAGCAGGCTTTTCAATAATTTTCTTTTTAACAAGAATTGTTTCCAGCATTGTTTTGGCCCTGGTGCATTGGCTGCGGCTCGTGCTTTCTTCTATATCCAGCATTTGTGCTATTTCTTTATGACTGTAACCTTCAATTGCATATAGGTTTAAAACTGTTCTGTAACCAATCGGCAATAGTCTTATGCATTCAACTACCTGCCTCACCATCATTAAAGACGGAACAGTTTCCTCTTTCACCTGAACGTCTGTTACATAAGCGAGATCAAGGCTTTCACTGAACTTTTTGTGTTTCTTAAGAAAGTTGATACAAGTATGCACTATTATTCTTCTTATCCAGCCTTCAAAAGAACCTGAGTTGCGAAAAGAATTTATTTGTGTGAACACCCTGATAAACCCTTCCTGCAGCATGTCTTCAGCATCTTCCCGGTTTTGTGCGAAACGATAACAAACTGAAAGCATTTTGGGGCTGTACCGGTTATACAACTCCCGTTGTGCCACAGGATCGTTTTTAAGACAGCCGGCTAAAATAGATTGTTCCGTCATGCAGGTAATTTGTTAATTACCCACCAAGATAGACAAATTATATATGCAAAATGCTGCAAATCAAAAATTATCTATGCCTATCGCGGTGGTTTTTATTAATAATTTTTTTTGAAACTGTAATAAACAGCAATTTCCAATAAAGCTAACACAAATTAGGCAGGTTGTTTTGAAACAGCAAATTTTCTTTCTCCGATTTGCTGGCGCCACATGGCATAGTACAAACCTTTTTCTTCCAGCAATTCATAATGTGTGCCTGTTTCAACTATGCGGCCTTTTTCCAGCACATAAATCCTGTCGGCGTGCATGATGGTGCTAAGCCTGTGCGCAATTAAAACCGTAACCTGCTCTTTCATCTCCGATATTTCTTTAATGGTTGCGGTTATCTCCTCTTCCGTAATAGAATCCAGCGAGGAAGTAGCTTCATCAAATATCAGTAAATGCGGTTTGCGCAATAAAGAACGCGCAATGCTTAATCTTTGTTTTTCGCCCCCGCTTAATTTTAAGCCGCCTTCGCCTATAACCGTGTTGATGCCGTTATCGGCTCTTTCCAGTAAGCTCTGGCAACTGGCTTTGTGCAAGGCATCCAGCAGGTCATCATCACCGGCGCCGGGATGCACAAATAAGAGATTTTCTTTTATGGTACCTGCGAACAATTGTGTATCCTGCGTTACAAAGCCAATTTGTTTTCGCAGGTCTTCAAGCGCTATTTCGCTGCTGTCAACTCCGTTATAATACACATTGCCCGTTTGCGGATTATATAATCCCACCAGCATTTTTACCAGGGTGCTTTTGCCTGCGCCGGAAGGGCCAACAAATGCAATAGTTTCACCCTTTTCTGCATCAAAGCTTATATCATCAAGCGCTTTGTATTGCGCCGTTTGATGCCTGAACGAAACACCTTTAAAGCGCAGTCTTTCAAGGTTGCCGATATGTATGGGTGAAGCAGGCATTCTTTCGGCCGGCCTTTTCATTACATTATCAAAATTCATCAGCGAAGCTTCGGCTTCACGGTAAGACATAATGATATTGCCTATTTCCTGCAGCGGACCGAATATGAAGAAGGAATAAAAGGTGAGCGTCATAACCTGCCCTGCCGTTAACTGCCCCCTGAAAACAAGCCATGCCAGTGTAAACATAATCACCTGCCGCAAAAAGTTTACAAAAGTGCCTTGTATAAAACTCAGCGTTCTTATGCTTTTTACTTTTCGCAATTCAAGGCCAAGTATTTTGTAGGTATTTTTATTCAGCCGGTCAACTTCCTGGTTGGTTAAGCCAAGGCTTTTTACCAGTTCAATATTGCGCAGCGATTCTGTGGTGGAACCTGCCAGCGCATTGGTTTCTTTTACAATATTTTTTTGTATGAGTTTTATTTTCCTGCTTAAAAAACTGGTAAGCCATGCCAGCGCAGCAATGCCAAGCGTATAAATAGGCATGATGGACCAATGCAGGCTGAAAGCATAAACGCTTACGAAAATAACGCCCACTATAATGGCGAATAAAACGTTGATAAACGAAATAATAAATTTTTCTGTATCGGCCCTTACTTTGGTTAAGATAGAAAGCGTTTCGCCGCTGCGCTGGTCTTCAAAATCCTGGTAAGGCAGCAGCATGGAATGTTTTAAACCATCCGTAAAAATTTTTGCACCAAATTTTTGCACAATCACATTGGTAAAATAATCCTGGAAGGCTTTTGCAATTCTTGATACCATGGCCACGCCGATAAATATTCCCAGGAAACCAATTACGCCCCAGATAAATTGATTGGTTGTTCGGGTGGCTGTTTTAATAAAATTTTTGTGTGCATCAAAATAGCCGGTATCGAAAGGATGCACGAGGTATTTATCAAAGAATTTCCCAAAGAAATACGGGTCGAGCATGGAAAAGCTTTGGTTGATGGCAGCCAGCAGCAAAGCCAGTACCACCAGCCATTTATATGGTTTTAAATATTGGAGCAGAATTTTCATGAAGTAATGTTTTATCCTGTTATAATAACTGTTAATATACTTTCAATAAAATGAAACCGAGCATGATAATTTTTCTCACACAACCTGTCCCGAACCAGCTTCGGGAGGGGGAATGCCTGCCTGCCGGCGAGGCAGGTACATAGCGAGGTTCTCCCGAAGCAAGTTCGGGACAGGCATGAGGCCATTGAAAAAACAAATATGCACGAATGAAACCGAGCATGATAATTTTTTCTCACACAGGGGAATGTACATAGCGAGGTTCCATTAGACCATTGAAAAATCAAACTTGTACGAATAAATGTTAGCTGAATACAATTTTATAAAATTAACTGAAGAATGTCGGCGGTATTGGTCTGGCTTTTCCAGGCGTCTGACCGTTATTCAAAACAGGAAGCTTAAGCTGCCATAAAAAGCCATAGTATAAGTGATGCGATCCGCCGCGGCGGACAAGCTGCAACCCGGATGCCATGAAATACAAAAGCCCGTACTCCAGAAAAATTAAATGCGAAGCATTCTTCTTACAACTGACCAACATATTCAATATTCAACAATACAGTAATCAATGTTGAATTGTAAAGTCTTCAAGAATTGAATATTGTTTATTGCTCCGAACTTTAGAGCTTGCAGATTTTACGATTGAACGCGATTCACGTAATCACACCAGCGCAATATCAAGCACCTGCTGCATATTTTTTACATAATGAAACGTGATGCCTTTAATGAAATTGCTGTCAATTTCTTTTACATCTTTTTCATTGAGATAACACATCAGGATGTCTTTTAAACCGGCCCGCTTGGCGGCCAGTACTTTTTCTTTAATGCCGCCCACCGGCAATACCTGTCCGCGTAAAGTGATCTCACCCGTCATGGCGAGATACGGTTTAATTTTTCTGCCCGTAAATGCAGACGCCAGTGAGCTTAACATGGTAACACCGGCGCTCGGCCCGTCTTTTGGCACAGCGCCTTCCGGCACATGAATATGAATGTTTTTCTTACTGAAAACGGATGGGTCAATGCCATACTTTTTTGCATTCGCCTGCAAATAACTTAATGCCGTGGCTGCGCTTTCCTTCATTACATTGCCGAGGTTGCCGGTAAGTTTTAATTCGCCTTTGCCTTCGCTTAAAATACTTTCAATAAAAAGAATGTCACCGCCAACATACGTCCAGGCAAGGCCAACGGCCACACCCGGCATGTTTGCAGTTTTATAAATTTCGTTGCTGTATTTCTGCGTGCCAAGTATTTTTTCAATATCGCTTAAAGAAACCGTAGGTGAAACCCTGCCACGCAAAGAAAACTCCTTTGCCTTGTTGCGCATGATAGCTGCCAGTTGCCTGTCTAATTCGCGCACGCCGCTTTCGCGGGTATAGTTCTCAATCACTTTTTGCAAAACCTTATCGCTTATTTTAAGGGTAAGCTTACCCAAGCCATGCGCCTCTTTTTGTTTGGGAACAAGATGGCGCTGCGCTATCTGTATCTTTTCTTCAACGGCATAGCCGCTCAGGTCAATTATCTCCAAACGGTCACGTAAGGCAGGTTGTATATTTTGAATATTATTCGCCGTTGCAATGAATAATACTTTACTTAAATCGTATTCCAGTTCAAGATAATTATCGTAAAAAGTATTGTTCTGTTCCGGGTCCAGTACTTCCAGCAAAGCCGAAGAAGGGTCGCCCCTGAAATCAGTGCCCACTTTATCAATTTCATCCAAAACCATTAAAGGGTTGGATGATTTCACTTTCCTGATATTCTGGATAATACGGCCCGGCATGGCCCCGATATATGTTTTGCGGTGGCCGCGTATTTCGCTTTCATCATGCAGGCCGCCCAGGCTCACCCGCACATATTTCCTGCCAATGGCATGTGCAATGCTTTTGCCCAGCGATGTTTTGCCAATGCCGGGCGCCCCGGTAAAGCAAAGTATCGGGCTTTTCATATCGCCTTTCAGCTTTAAAACGGCAATGTATTCAAGAATGCGCTCTTTAATCTTCCTCATGCCGTAATGATCGGCATCCAGCACCCTGGCGGCATGCTTCAGGTCGTAATTATCCTGCGTGTATTCCTGCCAGGGCAGGTCGAGCAAAAGATCAAGATGATTATAAATAACAGAGTAATCCGGTGTGGTAGGATGCATTCTCTCCAGCTTGGCAATATTGCTTTTGAACATTTCCTTCGCCGCTTCCGACCATTTCTTTTGCTCCGCTTTTTTCTTCATTTCGGCAATCTCCCGTTCATTGGTATCGCCGCCCAGTTCATCCTTAATGCTTTTTAATTGCTGCTGCAGAAAATATTCGCGTTGCTGTTTATCAATCTCCGTGCGTGTTTTCGTGGTTACTTTGTTTTTCAGTTCGGCAAACTGCAGTTCCTTATGCAAAAGCTCAATCAGTTTTTCTGCGCGAAGCTCAAGGTCGTCAATTTCCAGCAGGTTTTGTTTTTCACTTACATCGCTGTTTAAGTTGCTGCTTACGAAATTAATAAGGAAAGCAGGGTTTTCTATATTTTTAAGGATGATGGCCGCTTCTGCGGGAAGGTTGGGCGAGATCTGGATGATCTGCGAAGCCAGGTCTTTGATAGATGCCAGGTGCGCCTCGAAGCTTTCTTCCGGGGGCGCCTCATTTTCTGCCAGCACCTGGATGGATGCGGTATAATAAGGCTCTGTTTGAATGATACCGGTTACGCTGAACCTTTTTTTCCCCTGTATAATGATGGTGGTGCCGCCATCGGGCATTTTTATCAGCTTTACAATTTTGGCAACCGTGCCTATGCCGCACATATCGGCCGGCCCCGGCTCTTCTACATTCGCATCTTTCTGAGACAGCACGCCAATAAGCTTATCGCCTTTGTAAGCTTCGTTCACGGCTTTGATACTTTTATCGCGGCCAACGGTTATCGGCAGCACAACGCCGGGAAAAAGCACTGTATTTCGTAAAGGTAAAAGTGGAAGCGTATCCGGAACTACCAGGTTTTTATCCTGGTCGTCGTTTTCATTAATGGGTATGATGGGCAAAAAATCTGCATCTTCGTCACTAAGCATAAATTTATTCATATTCCTTTCAAAAAGTCAGTTTGTCATTTAAAACGCTAAAATCAGCGAAAGTAGATACGTTCAATTAAAATGCCATAAGCGAAATTTATGTTTTATGGCATTAATTCAAGACAAACTTGTAGCAATTGGCAGGGCAAACGCATCTAAATTAGGTGGAAATAATTCCCAAATGTGGATAAGAATGCGGGTTTAAAGAGATTGGGCAGAAGTTATCTACGTTTGTCTTTTGTTAAGTATAAAGCAGGAAAATGCATT
>NZ_JASGEX010000220.1:0-55585 GCF_047606085.1 Parafilimonas sp. | reverse complement strand
TCGGCCGCAAACCGGGCAGGTTCGCTTCGTTCGGCTCCGCTACGCCTCACTTCACTTCACCTGCCCGCGGGTTAACTCTCTATACAGCTACTAATAAGCTATTTACACAAAGAAATAAACACTACCGCCAGCAGGTTTGCCACCTCCTTTTCTTCCCAATGAAAGTCAGGCCATTTTGTTAACTGATGGATATATGTTGCTATTCTCCGCATAATATGCGGTGAATGTACCATTTATTCGCCGCATATCATCAGGATGTTTCGGTTGGCTATGCGGTGATTATCGTATTTATTCACCGCAAAATCAATCCTTGCTGTGCAGTTAAATCGTGGCCTCTCACAATCTATAATCCTCCAGCCTTTTCATGTCATCACTTATCTTTTTATCTAAAATTTTTGCATAGTGCTGCGTGGTTTTAAGATTCCGGTGCCCTAACATCTTCGCCACAGTTTCTATTGGTACGCCATTACTCAATGTTACTGTTGTAGCAAAAGTGTGGCGGGCAATATGGAATGTAAGGTTGAAGTGAATATCGCATCTGTCTGCTATTTCTTTTAAGTAAGAATTCATTTTTTGATTACCTAAAACAGGCAACACTTTTCCTTTGATCTGGCACTCCATATTGTCTTTATAGCGCTCAACAATTTCAAGTGCTGGCGGCAATAATGGTATGCGTGATGTTGTATCTGTTTTTTGCCTTTTTGTGATGATCCACAATTCATCGTTTGTTCCTTGAATAATTTCTGACCGTTTCAACTTCTGCACATCAGCGTAAGCAAGACCGGTAAAGCAGCAGAATAAAAATATATCGCGTACAAGCCTCAAACGCGGTGGCCCGAAGTTTTCCTTCGCTATAGATTGTAACTAAGATTCTGTAAGCGCTTGTTTTTCTACTTCACGCCGCGCCATGCTAAAACCTAAGAATGGGTCACGCTGCAGTTTGCCGCTTTTAACACAATGAACAATTATCTTCTTGAAACAACTCAGGTATTTCATCGTGGTGTTGTGATCACCATTTCTTACACTCTTAAACCAAAACTCAAATTCTTTAATAAAATCATAATCGAGTTTATGAATGTCAATATCAGAAGCCTTCAGGTAATGATTTAGAAAATCAATTGTGTGGTTAAGCGTTCGGTTAAATATCTGGTAAGTGCCTTGGGCATATTCCTTGCCAACCAACGCTTTTATTTGCTCGTTATGACGCTTGAATAATTCAATGAGCATGTGCTTTTGCTTATTGATATTGTTGCCTAACATCAAATCCTTAATGGCTTGAGGTGTTACTTCGATATCTAATTCGATCAGCTTTCTTTTTGCTTCAAATACTTTTTGTTGAAGTGTATCCAGATACATGTTTACGTTTTTCGCATGATCTGTTTTGCCTTCAACTCTGCCAGCCTTTACATTCCAGTTGGTCCTAAAACTTTTTCTTTTCGTACTTAATTCAGCTGAAATGGAATCCACTGTAATGCGCAGATAAATGTCTATCTCGCTGTTTGCATCATTTTTACCTTTTTTCTAAAGAAAGAAAAGGCACCCGAAATTTTTTTCCATGAGTCGCACTTTTTATAGTTATAAAATTGGTTATTAATCAAACTCAAATCGAGAGTTAGATTTGCATAACTTGTTAACTTTAAGTGCTTTGTGTTAAATTCCGTGAGCGTTTTGTAAATCTGGGTTAGGTACACGAATTGCTCACGCAAAATATCCGTAAAATGAGGTAAAACCGTGTAAACTAAGAAAGTGCTAAAAATGAAAAAAGCCCGTCCCACTTACGTTTCACGAGCTTTCTTTAATTAATTGAAGATAAATAAACTGTTTCCAGCGGTGAGGGAGGGATTCGAACCCTCGGTACAGAGTTACCCGTACGGCAGTTTAGCAAACTACTGATTTCAGCCACTCATCCACCTCACCACTTCCTTAAAAAGGACGGCAAAAATAAGCGTTAAACCCAAATAACCAAATTCAATTGATGCTGCAGGTATTAAAGTTTGTCTAATAAAAAGCCGGGACTATATTGTACAGCATTAAGTTAGGCTGCTTACACAAAATCATCCGCATCCCTATATGCTTTTACCAGCGCAGCTTCGCCCTCTTTGCCGGGTTTTGAAATACCATGTTCCATGCCCACTACACCTTTATAACCCTTGTCGTAAATGTGCTTGAAAATATTTTTGTAATTCATTTCGCCGGTACCGGGCTCTTTGCGGCCGGGGTTATCGCCCACCTGGAAATACGCGATCTCTTCCCAGCAATCATCCATCTGGCGGATGATGTCGCCGCGGTTGCGCTGAATATGGTACATGTCATACAATATTTTGCACGAAGGGCTGTTCACGCTTTTGCAGATCATATAGGTTTGTTCAATATCGCGCAAAAACAAATCAGGCGTATCACTTAAAGACTCCAGCACCATTATTAACCCCGCCGGCTCCAAAATTTCTGCGCCTTTACGCAAAGCCTCAATTACATTGGCGGTTTGCATGTCAACTGATTTGTGCCTGTCAAAATCGCCCGGCACTACCGTAACCCAGGTGGCATTCACCCGTTTGGCCACTTCAACCGCCTGCCGGCATCCCTTCAGAAAGATATCTATATACTCCTGTTTGCCTGCTGCCAGCGTGTTGGCGCCATTGCCGCCTTTATCCACTACAAACACACCCATCTTCATTCCCAGTTTGGCAAGCGTATCGCCAATTTTTTGCTGCATATCAACGGAACGGCCCGTTAAGCCATTATCTTCAATAGACCTGAAGCCAAGGCTGTAAGCATATTTTATCTGGTCAATAAAATCATTGCCCGCGCTGTTTTTAAACATGCCATCGTGTATGCCATAATTTAAATGAAAAGGCGCACCGGCCATCTTGTTTTTCGATTGTGCTGTAGCGGCAGTTCCGGCTATTAAAGCGGCCCCGGCAAGTGCCGATTGCTGCATAAAATGTCTGCGTTGCATTTGTATTTTTTTGATATGAAGTATAAAACAGCAAGCTGTTTTTTTTGATTTTTATTATGGTACCGGCAATTGAACAGATGGCATCGTTCCTTGCGTCGCAACACTTCAACTGCATATTTTCAATCAGCTGGAGGTTGATGCTGCAGTTCGTTGCCTGCAGGCAATCAGCCTTTGTTCCAAATCCTGAAAATATTTACTGCATTATTTTTATAAACAGTTTGCTTATCCAACAGCATTCCCACTTTAAGCGCCACTTTTTCCGACGGTTTGTTGGTTAAACTGATAATAGAAATCAGCGATGGCGAAAGGTTATTACTAAATGCCCAATCCCTGCACTGCAGGGCCGCTTCGGTGGCATAACCCTTGTTCCGGAAAGCCGGCAATAAAGAATACGCTATTTCAAGCTCTGCCATATCATCAACCTTTTGTTTCAATAAACCACAATGGCCAACCAGCATGCCGCTTGTTTTTTCAACCAGGGCATTCATGCCGCCATCATTACTGGCATATCGTTCCAGTTGTTTTTCGTACCATTTTCTGCATGTTACGGCAGCATCTTCTTTTTCAGATTTCCAGTGCCTTGAAGTTTCAGGGTCTTTAAAAAATTCAAGCCAATCGTCAAAATCATCCGGGCTTATCAACCTGAATAAGAGTCTTGAAGTTTCCTGTCCATCCAGCAAATAAGTCATAATCGAACATGTGAACGTTTGAACCGGAAATACTTACAACTTACCTTCCACTGAGGTTATGCAAAATATTTTGTTACGCCCGGTATTGCCGCTGCATACATACCATTCGTATCCGGCTGCACCGGTGGCATTGCATCAAACGAAAACGTGGAAGGCATAATGCTAATGCCTGAATTAATGGCTTTATCCCATTCAATCATCTGGCCTGAATAAGTGGCCATGCGGCCTAAGATAGAGGTCATCGTGCTTTTGGCGCCGCGTTCTGCATCCCAGAATTTATACTCGCCTTTTGCAATGGCATCAAACAATTCATCATGCTCATTCTGGTAAGGCTGGTTTTCGTTCTTTTTATCAAACTGGTAAATCAACCCGCCTTTATTGTCTTTAATACTGGCAGCATCGCAAAATACTTTTCCTTTGGTGCCAATCAGCAGTTCATCCACCTTGCTCATGGTTCCTTTCTGGTGGCGGCACTGGCTGTTTAAGATGGTGCCGTCAGCATAATGAAATTCAACAAAATGATGGTCAAATATTTCACCGTAATCTTTTCCAACCCTTACTTCCCTTCCGCCCATGCCCTGCGCTCTTACAGGATAAGCGTTCTTGGCCCAGTTAATTACATCTAAATTATGAATGTGCTGCTCGGTAATATGATCGCCACAAAGCCATACAAAATAGTACCAGTTACGCATCTGGTATTCCATCTCCGTCCACCCGGCCTGGCGCGGGTGCACCCAAACACCATCATTGTTCCACCATGCCTGGGCAGAAGTTATATCGCCAATGGCGCCGTCCTGCACCCGTTTCATTAATTCCCGGTAGGAGGTTTGATAACGGCGCTGTAAACCCACCACCACATTTCTTTTTTGCGCCTTAGCCTTTTCGGCAGCAGCCAATACCCTTTGAATACCGGCGGGGTCCGTAGCCACCGGCTTTTCCATAAACACATGTTTGTTCTGGTTAATGGCTTCTTCAAAATGTATGGGCCTGAAGCCCGGCGGCGTGGCAAGAATTACTACATCGGCCAAAGCCATAGCTTTTTTATAAGCATCAAATCCAATAAACTTATTTTCTTCTTTCACCTGCACGCGGCTTTTCTTGTCTTCCAACGCTTCGAGAATATTGTTGTAGCTGTCATCCAGCCTGTTTTTAAAAGCATCGGCCATAGCCACCAGTTGCACATTTTGTTTGGTGCTTAAAGCCTGTGTGGCAGCGCCTGTGCCGCGGCCGCCGCAACCAATTAAGGCAATCTTTATAACATCGTCTGCACCGGAAAAATAATTGGCGCCAGACATAAGTGGGGTGGCCATTAAACCACCGGCTATAAGTGAGGTTGTTTTTAAAAAATCCCTTCTGCCGGTTTGTTTCTGGTTTACATCGTTAGTCATTGTTGTATTTTTTATTTTAATGAAAGAAGTTGTGCAAAGAATTGTTCTGCCGCCTCTGGCGTTGGCTGTTTTACCGGGCGCACTATGCGAAACCCGATGAACGGTGCATCGGCATTCCACCATTTGCTGCGCGGGATTTGCGGGTCGCGGGCATTCCATTTCAGATCAGATTTTAAACGTGCTGCACAGCGCAGTTTGCCTGCCTCATCTTTAAATGTGCCGCCCTTTAAAGTGATGGGATGCCTGCTCGTGGGTGTAAGCCATGGATCACTGGCATTTGTCTTAATCTCTTCAAAATAATTTTCCTTGTATTGATCCAATGTCCATTCCGCCACATTGCCCAGCATATCGTATAAACCAACGGCATTTGGTTTTTTGTCCATTACTTTATGGTATTTGTTTTCACTGTTGGCGGCATACCAGGCATAATCGCCAAGCCGCTTATCATCATCCCCAAAAAAATAGCTTGTTTCAGCGCCGGCACGGGCAGCATATTCCCATTCGGCCTCTGTGGGCAAACGGTAAAAAACACCGGTTTTTTTATACAGCCATTTACAATACATTATTGCTGCATACTGGCTCATACTGTTGGCCGGAAAGCCGCCGGCCTTTCCCATGCCCAGCGTAAAATCAATATAAGGCGGGCTGGGTCGGGTAATGGCATCGGGTTTAGGGTTCCTGTCTGCCTGCTCATCGGCAAACAAAATATATTCATCGTAGGTAACTTCATGTTCTTCCATCCAGAATGAATCAACTGTAACTTTTGCTGCAGGCCCTTCATCGGCGCTGCGGTTTCTTTCATTGGCATTGCTGCCCATCATAAAACTGCCGCCTGCCACCGGCATCATCTTAAAAGACACATTCGTTCCCGGAATGGCTTGTTCATAAGGAAGGAAGGAGGTATCGCTCACAGGGCGCAATAACAAGCTAAACAATACAATAAAACAATCAGCTATCATCAGCAGGTTCTTTTAAAGAATTTTTCTATCGGAGGCTTCAGCAAAGACAACAAACGCCAGAATGACTATCGTTTCAAAAATAGGAAGTTTTAAAAAGAAGCGCATTTTTCTTTTCTTTCTTTTTAGATCGAAAGAGTTTATACCATTAAATGAATTATTTACAGATCCAAAACGCCTCAAATAATCCTATAAATAAAGCCTGGGTACTTACCGTAAAAAAATTCTAAAAAACAAATGTTACCTAATAATTAATTTTTTAGTTTTAACACTTCCTTTATATTTGATATGATTCTGAACGATTGACCGATTTGCGATTGCCATAATTATTTGCTGATTTAACCAGAAAAATTTCGAAACCTGTTTTCAAAAAAATTGTAGAAAAATAAGCTTGTATCATTTTGATAGCTAACCGCTATCCATCCTGGTATTGAATTATATATCCAAACAAAAATCACACGCCATCATGAAACATTTAATTCTGCGAAAGACAAGGACAGTCCTGTATTTTTTTACTATTTTTATTTGTTGTGCAGCACACCTGCATGCGCAAAATTCTTCTGTAAGGGGCCGTATAATCAATGAAAAATCAGAAGCCATACCTAATATTTCTATATTGGTGAGAGGCTCAACCAACGGCACTACCACAGATGAGAACGGCAATTATTTGATAAAAGTGCCCGATAGCAATGCCGTACTGGTTTTTTCGTCAATCGGGTATGAAACCCAGGAAATAAAAGTGGGCGCGCAAGCTACTATCAACGTTACCCTGAAAACGGCTGAAGCGGGCAAACTGAGCGAAGTGGTGGTGGTGGGTTATGGCACGCAAAAAAAGGTAACCGTTACCGGCGCCGTAGCGCAGGTTAAGGGCGCTGACCTGGAAAAGTCGCGTGTGGCAAACCTCTCCAATTCACTGGCAGGCCGCCTGCCTGGTATTACTGCTATACAATCAAGCGGTGAGCCTGGTTATGACGGCTCAACCATACGCATACGCGGCACCAATACTTTAGGCAATAGCTCGGCATTAATTGTTATTGATGGCATACCCGACCGTGTGGGCGGTTTTGACAGGCTTAACCCTGCTGATATTGAAAGTTTTTCTGTGCTAAAAGATGCATCTGCCGCCATTTACGGCGCCCGGGCTGCCAATGGCGTTATACTTGTTACAACCAAGCGTGGCAAATCAGGAAAGCCATCACTTTATTATGAATTTAACCAGGGATGGGCGCAGCCAACCGTGATCCCGAAAATGATGAACGCCACACAATATGCTACCGTCATTAACGAATTGAACATATTCGACAACTTATCTGCCGGTGAATGGGCTGATGCCTGGGAGGCATTTCAAACCACAGGTGTATATACAAGCTCCAGTGGCGATGAATTAACGGCATCTTACAGCCCGGATGATATGCAGAAATATGCCGATGGATCAGATCCGTGGGGGCATCCTAATACAGACTGGTTTCACGATGTTTTAAAAACCTGGTCGCCACAGTCGAAACATGGCATACAAATAAGCGGCGGCACAGATGCGGTGAAATATCTTGCCTCATTAGGCTACACCAACCAGGATGGTTATTATAGAAATTCAGCCACCGGTTATAAACAATATGATATGCGTGTAAACCTTGATGTTAAGGTTAACAGGTATATCAATTTTCAGATGGGCTTAAGCGGCAGGGAAGAATACCGCTTCTTTCCCACAGAAAGCGCCGGTTCTATTTTCAGGATGCTGATGAGAGGAAAACCCACTGCAATAGATATATGGCCAAATGGATTGCCGGGCCCTGATATTGAAAACGGGCAAAACCCTGTTGTAATTACAACCAATCAAACAGGATATGACCGCGATAAACGCGATTATTTTCAAACAAACGGCAAAGTTGAAATCAATATCCCCGGGGTGGAAGGCTTGAAATTAAGCGGCACCGCGTCGCTTGATAAAACATTTTATAACACAAAGGAATGGCAAACACCCTGGTATTTATATTTCTGGGATGGCAGTTCTTATGAAGATGACGGAATAACCCCATTGCTGACAAAATCAATAAGGTCAACTTATACTGACCCAAGGCTCACCCTGTCAACGGAAACCGATTTGAGCATTTTGCTGGGCGGCATGCTTAATTATGATAAAAAAATAGGCAATCATACCATTAACTTACTGGCAGCGGTAACAAAGGAAACTATTAACAGCAGCAATTTCTGGGCTTTCCGCAGGAATTATATATCACCTGCAATTGACCAGCTTTTCTTTGGCGGGGATGACCTAAAAGATAACAGTGGGGGCGGTTATGAAAGGGCGCGGTTAAGTTATTTTGGCCGCGTAGCCTATAACTATAAAGAGAAATACCTGGCAGAATTCTTATGGCGCTATGATGGGTCATACATCTTCCCGCCCGATTCCCGCTTTGGCTTCTTCCCGGGCATACTCGCTGGCTGGAATATTTCGCAGGAAAACTTTTTCCAGGATAACGTGAAGTTCATCAATTACTTAAAGTTAAGAGCATCGTATGGCCAGATGGGTAACGACCAGGTATATTATAATGATGTATTGCAGGAGTATCAGTATTTATCAACCTATGGCGCTTCCACCACTGTATTGAACGATGCTGTACAGCAAACTTTATACGAATCTGTTCTCGCCAATCCGAATTTTACCTGGGAAAGGGCTAAAAATTTTGATGTAGGCCTGGAAGGCTCTATGCTGAACAGCAGGATAAGCTTTGAATTTGATTATTTTCATAACAGAAGGACTGAAATACTCTGGCAGAGAAGCGGCTCAACGCCTGCCAGCGCCGGCATTACATTGCCTCCGGAAAACTTCGGTATAGTTTCAAACCAGGGATGGGAGTTTAAAATTGGTTATTCAGGTTCTTCCAAAGATTTTACCTATTCAATTAGTGTAAACGGCGGATATGCCAAAAACAAAATTGTTTATTACGATGAATCGCAGGGCGCTCCTTACTGGCAATATGCTACTGGTAAAGGTTTTGGCACCAGCGGCGCCAATTTCCTGTCGTATCTGTACGATGGTGTATTTAAAGACCAGGCCGATATTGATAAAAACACAATTGACTACAGCGGTGTAACCAATGCGTTAAAGCCCGGGGATATGAAGCTCAAAGATATTGGTGGTGTAGATGCAGACGGGAACCCTGTTTTAAAACCGGATGGCAAAATAGATGGCTATGACCAGATAAGGCTTGACAAGAACAGGGATCCCAGGTTTACAGGCGGTATTAATGTCAATCTCGGCTATAAAGGGTTTGACCTTACTATTTTATTGCAGGGTGCAACGGGCGGCCTGCTGTTTATAGGTACAGAGTCCGGCGACATTGGCAACTACCTGGAATACAGTTGGGAGCACCGCTGGAGCATTGATAATCCAAGCAGTGTGGACCCCCGCCTGGCAAACAGGGGCAATACCTATTATGCCGGCGGCAGTTACGGCGTGAACACTTACTGGTTAAGAAGCAGCAATTACCTGCGCCTGAAAAACCTTGAATTAGGATATACCCTGCCTTCCTCCTTCGGCCAAAAAGCAGGTATCAGCAAGATGAGGGTATATGTAAACGGGTTTAACCTTTTTACATGGGATAAAATGAAAATTTACGACCCGGAATCAACCAGCAGCAGCGGCCAGTATTACCCGCAGTCAAGAATAATTAACACAGGTGTAAGAGTAACATTTTAAATTATTTATCATGTCAGGAAAATTAAATGCTTTTTTATTGATTATAATTCTTGCAACAGCAATGGCATCCTGTAACAAAGATTTTCTTAACACAACGCCGCAGGACAGGATATCTTCCAGCGTTGTGTGGACAGATGCTGCACTTGCAACCGCCTATGTAAACGGGGTGTATAACGATAATAATACCTATGGGCTGGGCAATGGTGGTTTTGATGAGCAAATGCTTGCTTCCTTAAGCGACGAAGCTATATTCACGCACTCTGGCCGTAGCATCAATATTATAAATGAAGGCTTATTAAGCCCCGATAATGTAGGCTGGGTATCCGGTACTTACGACTGGAGCGTAATGTATAAAAAAATAAGGGCCGCTAACCTGGGGTTGGAAAACCTGTTCATTGCCACTTTTGATGATGCAGACCTAAATAACCGCTTACGGGGAGAATGTTATTTTTTGCGCGCTTATTTTTACCAGCAGTTGCTGCGGTATTATGGCGGCGTGCCCATTATTGATTATACATATACCCTGGAAGACGATTATGCCATCGCAAGAAGCAGCTATGAAGATTGTGTGAATTTTATTCTTGCAGATTGTGACAGTGCAGCCATATTGCTGGATGGCAGGGATATGGAAAAAGGGCGTGCATCAAAAATTGCCGCATTGGCGCTTAAATCAAGGGTATTGTTGTATGCTGCAAGCGACCTGCACGATATGCCTACAGCCAAGGCAAATTCCTCCGTTATCTCCTCCTATTCCAATCCTGAATTATTAGGCTATACGAGCGGCGACCGCACAGCCCGCTGGGAGGCGGCAAAGGAAGCTGCCAAAGCCGTGTTAGACGAGGGTGGAGGCGGCTATAAATTAACTTATACTGCACCTGTTACTGCGGAAGAAGGCACGCAAAATTACATGTCTATAGCCATGGGTGGCGGCAGCAGCGCTTCAGGCGTTGACGCATCCGCAGAAGTGGAAATTTTATTCGGAAGATATTTTGTGGCTGAAAAGGATGAAGGCGGTATTTATATTGGCCTTGACAATGGGCCGAACGGCTACCATTGCTGGGCTGGCAATACGCCTATACAGGAACTGGTGGATGATTATGAAATGATGGATGGCTCAGCATTCAGCTGGAGCAATTCCGAAGAAAAGGCGCATCCTTATAATAACCGCGATCCCCGCTTTTACGCTACAATTCTATATGACGGGGCGGACTGGAAGCCAAGAGATTTAATATCCGGCAATGTAGATCCTGCTAACCAGATACAAACAGGCCAGTACCAGGTAGCCAGCGGTTATCTTTCCGGCTTAGACACAAGGCAAAGCTCTATTGAGGACTGGAACGGAAGCTGGACAGGATATTACATGAGAAAATTTATTGACCCCGACAACAGCATAGTTGATAATACCACACGGGCATACATACCCTGGCCATTCTTCAGATATACGGAAGCCGTGTTTAATTATGCGGAAGCCTGTATTGAATTAGGCGAAGATGATGAAGCCAAAACCTGGCTGAATAAAATACGGTTCCGCGCCGGCATGCCCGCCATTACCGAAACCGGCGATGCTTTAAAAGAGCGGTACAGAAATGAGCGGAGAATAGAGATGGCGTATGAAGAACAACGGTACCACGATGCACGAAGATGGATGATAGCCTCAACAACACTGGGAAGAAAAGTTGTTTACATAAATGTGGTAGGAAAACTAAAAAGCGGGCAAACCGCTCTTTCAACATATCAGCACGATGAAACAAGGTATGATTATACTTATACCCCTACAGAAGTGAATGCGCTTGAAAACCGCACATGGGTTGATAAAATGTACTTCAGGCCCATAACGAGGGATGAAATGAATAAGAATGATCAGCTTGTTCAAAACCCGGGCTACTAAAACCCGGTTGTTACCAATCTTTATACAATCAATGCCGGTACATGCCGGCATTGATTGTAGTTACATATCTTCCCCCTTCTAATCTTTTGCATGCGATATTCTTATAGCCAATTATTTGCTGCCTTATTATTGCCGGTACTGATAGCCATTCTTTTCACCGGCTGCTCTTCCGGTTCACCGGATGGCGATCACACTCCCGGTTCAAAAACAGAAAAACCATTATTTGAATTGTTGCCCGCTGAAAAAACGCAGATAATCTTTAATAACCGCATTGAAGAAACGCTGAACATGAACCTGCTTATGTACGAATACTACTATAACGGCGGTGGTGTGGCGGTGGGCGATATAAATGGCGATGGGCTGGATGACATTTATTTTTCAGGCAATGTGGTTGATAACCGGCTGTATTTAAATAAAGGCAATATGCAGTTTCAGGATATAACGGCAGCCGCCAATGTTGCCGGAAGGCCGGGCCCCTGGAAAACCGGCGTATGCATGGCTGATATAAACGGCGATGGAAGGCTCGATATGTATGGCTGCCATTCAGGAATGCTGCCCGGCGTAAAAAGAACAGATGAACTTTTTATTAATGATGGCAATGACGCGGCGGGCATCCCGCATTTTAGCGAGCAGGCTGCGAAATATGGGTTAGCTGATACGGGTTTCAGCACGCAGGCTTTCTTTTTTGATTATGACAGGGATGGAGACCTTGACATGTTATTATTACACCACAATCCAAAAAACCTGCCGGTATTAAATCCCGATGAAACGAATGTGCTATTCAACCAGCCGAATGATGCCATAGGGCTGAAGCTGTATAAAAATGATAACAACCATTTTACCGATGTTACGGCTGCAGCAAAACTTAACAGCAGCGCATTGAGCTACGGGCTTGGCGCCGGCATTGCCGATATTAATGGCGATGGGTGGCCCGACATGTATATTTCCAACGATTATGGCGTGCCCGATTTTTTATATATCAACAATAAAAATGGAACGTTTACCAACGAACTGCAAAATTGCTTTGGGCATATCTCGCAGTTTTCAATGGGCAATGCAGTTGCCGATATTAACAATGATGCCCTGCCTGATATTTTCACGCTTGATATGCTGCCCGAAGACAACCGCCGCCAAAAGCTGTTATTTATGCCTGATAATTATGAAAAATTTGAAGTGTTGCTGCAATCTGGTTTTTATTACCAGTACATGCGCAATATGCTGCAGGTGAATAACGGCATTGCTCCCTCTCCTTTTGGAGAGGGCCGGGGTGAGGTTAGTTTCAGCGAAACAGGCCAGATTGCAGGCATATCCAATACTGACTGGAGCTGGGCGCCGCTGTTTGCAGATTTTGATAACGATGGCTGGAAAGATTTATTCGTTACCAATGGCTTTCTGCGCGATTATACAGACCTTGATTTTATCACTTATCTCAACCAGGTGGAACAATCCGGTACGAGATTAAGCAGGGAAGACCTTTTAAATATGATAGGTAAAATGCCTTCATCCAGCGTAGTGAATTATCTTTTTAGAAACGATGGGCTTATTTTTTCAGATGTTAGTAAAGCATGGGGCATCAATATCCCATCAAACAGTAATGGCGCAGCGTATGCCGATCTTGATAATGACGGCGATCTTGACCTTATAGTGAATAATATAAACCAGCCCGCATTTATTTACAGCAATACACAAAACAATGATCCAAACAACCATTACCTCGCAATAAAACTTAATGGTTCAGGTAAAAATACTGCCGGCATTGGCGCAAAGCTGACAACCTGGTGCAAGGGAAAAAAACAATACATGGAACAACAGCCATCATACGGCTACCAATCAAGCGTGTCGCCTGTTTTGCATTTTGGGTTAGGCGCAGATACTACTGTTGATTCATTGCGCATAGTATGGCAAAGCGGTAAGCAGCAGGTGCTAACTAATATCAGATACAACCAGGCAATAACAATAAACGAGAAAGATGCAAAAGATATGTATCACCCCCCGCCTGCTGTAAAAACTGTATTTACCGAAGTAAAACCACCAATTGATTACACGGATGCAACGCCAGGCATTAATGATTTTAAACGGCAGCCTTTACTTACAAACCCGCTATCTTTTGCAGGCCCCTGCATGGCAAAGGCCGATATAAATAATGATGGCCTTGAAGATGTGTATATAGGCGGTGGAAACGGCCAGGCCGGCGCCATATTTATGCAACAGCCAAATGGAACTTTTAATAAAACATCCCAGCCGGCTTTGGATGCAGATAAACAAAGCACAGATGCAGACGCTGTATTTTTTGATGCCAACGGAGATGGTTTTACAGACCTGTATGTGGCAGGCGGCGGCTATAACGATTTCACCCCGGATGATATTTTATTGCTGGACAGGTTATATATGAATGATGGCAAGGGCAATTTTATAAAAGCTGCTGATGCCCTGCCTGAAATGCGTGTAAGCAAAAGCTGTGCACGTGTTGCGGACGTTAATGGCGACGGCCATCCGGACATTTTTGTGGGGGGAAGGGTTATGCCTGGCAATTACCCGGAAACACCGAAAAGCTACCTGCTTATAAATGATGGGAAAGGGCATTTTAAAGATGAGACGGCCTCACTTGCACCGGGCCTTCAGAAAGCAGGAATGATAACCGATGCCGCATGGGCGGACCTTAATAATGACAGCAGAAATGACCTTATTGTAATTGGCGAATGGATGCCCGTTACCATATTTATAAATGATAATGGAAAGCTTGTAAACAAAACAAAAGATTATTTTGAAAAAGAGTATAGCGGCTTATGGAATAAACTGCTTGTTGGTGATTTTAATAAGGATGGCAAACCGGATATCATTATTGCAAACCAGGGATTAAACAGCCAATGCAAGGCAACAGATAAAGCGCCTGCTGCGCTTTACTATAAAGACTTTGACGGTAATGGCGCCGTTGATCCCATGCTTTGCTTCTATATACAGGGCAAAAGCTATCCTTACATGTCAAGAGATGAATTAATAACACAGATGCCCGGTATGCAAAAGAAGTTCCCGGATTATAAAACTTATGCGGATGCTACCATAAATGACCTTTTTACAAAGAGTGAGTTGAAAAATGCAGGCCATTTGAAAGTGAATTATTTAAAAACCGTTTTATTTGAAAGCAGTGCCGGCGGAAGATTTAGAGAAAGGGAGCTGCCTTTGCAGGCACAGTATTCACCGGTATTTACAATAACGGCATTTGATTATGATAAAGACGGGAATGAAGATATTTTGCTTTGCGGCAATATAAATCATGCAAGGCTCCGGTTTGGAAAGTTTGATGCCAATTATGGCGTATTGCTGCATAATAATGGCAAAGGAAATTTTACTTATGTGCCGCAAAATGTTTCAGGGTTTAACATCCGGGGCGATGTGCGTAGTGTAACAGCAATAAATAATACCTTAATCTTTGCCCTGAACCAGGGTGCAGTAAAAGCATATGCTATTACCTGGCCGGCGCATTAGCCAAGCGCCCTGTCCAAATGCACATAACCGCCATCCACATGGATGATCTGTCCGGTTGTATGGCTTGACCTGTCAGATAACAGGAAGGCTACCATATTGGCTATCTCCTCTGTGGTAGTCATGCGGTTTTCCAACGGTATTTTAGATGTAATCTCCTTTAATTTTTTTTCAGGATCGGGCAGGCTGTTTATCCAACTGGCATACAAGGGTGTCCAGCTTTCTGCCACTACCACGGCATTTACGCGAATGCTGTAATGTAATAGTTCTACGGCCCATTCCCTCGTTAATGCATTGCGGCCGCCATTGGATGCGGCATAAGCAGAAGTGCCGCCCTGGCCGGTTTCAGCCGTTTTTGAAGATATATTTACAATAGCGCCTTTGGAAATTTTTAAGGCGGGCAATGCATAATGCGCAAGCAGATAATAATGAATAAGGCTTTTATGCAGCGATGCCATAAATGTATCGTAATCGCCGTTTTCCAAACCCACGCCATCATTAACGCCGGCATTATTTACCAGCCCGTCAATGCGCCCTGTTTTGCGCATTATTTCCCGGATCGCTTCTCTGCATGCTTCCGGTTGTGTAAGCTCGGCCACCACCTGCAAACACCTGCCGCCGCCTGCACCAACGGCTTCAACTGTTTTCAAATTATCGGCTTCATTACGGCCAATAATCACAGGTATGGCGCCTTCAGCCGCCAGCACTTTTACAATGCCTTCTCCAATACCTTTAGCCCCGCCCGAAACAATAATTATTTTATCTTTTAAATTAAGATCCATAAACAGGAAATATTAAGATTACAAGCAGCAAAAGTTTTCAGGCATTTAATACCCGTTCCTGCTATAAGGCACTAAGATATTTTTTTATCCATATAACAACAATATCTTTTACTTCTTAAATCAATGGCATTACATATAACAATAAAAAACCGCCCTGAAACGGCGGTTTTTTTATTCAATGCAACATATCCTTTTACATTAAGGATTGCTGCCATTATTGTTATTACTGCTGCTGTCAGAATTAAGTGTAAGCGGGTAACCATACGTTCCGTCGTAACCGGGATAAACACCTTCCAGCCTTACGGTACCGTTGGAATTATTCAGCACGGCTTTAAGATCATCAACAGAATTTATTTCCTGGCCGTCAATACTGGTGATAATAAACCCTTCCTGAATGCGTGTATTCTTCAATACGCCATTTCCTAATTTCTGCACCTGAACGCCGCCGGAAATATCATTCTTTTTTGCTGTTTCCTTATCAATCGTAACCAAACTGCCGCCAAGCGCATCGAAGGTGCTGCTGTTTTTAACCACATCGTAATTACCTGATTTATTCTTCAGGGTAAGGGAAACCGTGTTTTCTTTGCCGCTTCTTATATAAGTGATTGTTACTTTGTCGCCGGGTTTATAACGGGAAACCTGGTCCTGTATTTCAGGGGCGCTGTTTACACCAACGCCATTCACTTTCGTTATAAAGTCGCCCGGTTTAATACCGGCTGCCTGGGCAGAACCGCCATCGGCAACACTGTTAACATAAACGCCCGGGCCATCTTTATCGCCCATTTGTATGCCCACATAAGCCCTTTGCACAGCACCAAATTTAATGAGGTCGTTCACTGCTTTTTTTACAATGTTTACGGGTATGGCGTAAGAATAACCGGCATACGAACCTGTGGGGGAAGCAATGGCAGAGTTGATGCCAATTAATTCACCGCTTGTATTAATTAAAGCGCCGCCGCTGTTGCCGGGGTTAACGGCAGCATCTGTTTGAATGAAAGATTCAATAGCGCGGTCGCTCTGGTTTATACCTATGCTTCTTGCTTTTGCGCTTACAATACCGGCTGTAACGGTAACATCAAGATTAAGGGGATAACCTACTGCCATCACCCATTGCCCAAGCTTTACATCGTCGCTGTTTCCCAGCATCATGTAAGGAAGGTTATCAGCATCAATTTTAATTACAGCAATATCCGTATTGGGGTCTGTGCCCACTACGGTGGCTTTATACGATTTGCGGTTGCTTAGCGTTACATTAATCTCGCTTGCGCCATCCACAACATGGTTATTGGTAATGATATACCCATCCTTGCTCATGATAACGCCGCTACCGCTTGCCTGCTGGTCGGGTGTAGAATAACTGCGCGGGCCGCCAAAGAACTGATAGAAAGGATCATCATCGCCAAACATATCGCCAAAAGGGTTCCTGCTTTTAGAAGAAACCGTTTTGCCTTTAATTTTCGTTTTTATGTGCACTACCGCCGGTGTGGCAGAAGTGGCTGCATCCGTAAAATCGGGGATGCCGGTTGGTGCATTTTTATCAAAAAAACCGGCATAGTTTACAGGTATTTTCCCGTCGTTCTGTATTGTAGTAGCATGGCTGCTCATCCATTTGCCATAGCCCCAAATGCTTAATAATGAAGTAGCAATGCTGATGGCAATTACCAGGAAAACATTCTTTAATTTCATTGTAGTAAAATTTTAAATTAACGCCTGAAAGGTATTCAATAAATGTGCCTTTCTGATAGCAAAATAACAAACCTGTTTAAAAGTCAGGTCACAACAAAAATCCATTTAACAAAGATTTGACGAAGGTTGTCGTAGAATTATTTTACTCCCGGAAGACCTGTCCCTGGCGCCTGCTGTTTGCAGATATGCAGAAAAAAGAAAACCGTGATGTAAATTATACAACATAGCCAAACATATTGTCATCTTTCTTCAGCTCGGTGTAATTAATATTAAATTTTTTAAGATTGGACAAAAGTACGCCGTAATCTTCTTTTCTTTTCAGTTCAATACCCACCAGCGCCGGCCCGGTTTCTTTATTATGCTTTTGCATGTATTCAAAGCGGGTAATATCATCATCCGGACCAAGCACATTGTTTACAAATTCTTTTAAAGCGCCGGGCCTTTGTGCAAAGCGGATGAGAAAATAATGCTTAAGGCCTTCGTATTGTAATGATCGTTCTTTTATCTCGTTCATGCGGTCAATATCATTGTTACCGCCGCTTACCACGCACACAACATTTTTTCCTTTTATTTCACCAGCATAATCACTCAATGCGCTTACCGCTAATGCACCGGCAGGCTCGGCAACGATAGCATCCTGTGTATATAATTGCAGAATAACAGAGCAAACTTTTCCTTCGGGGGAAAGATGCAGGCCATCCAATACTTCCCTGCAAATTTTATAGGTAAGATCGCCGGAACGCTTTACGGCCGCCCCGTCAACAAAGGTATCTATGGTTGTTAATGTAACAGGGCCGCCTTCCTGAAAGGCTTTGTACATGGAAGGCGAACCTTCGGGCTCAACGCCGATAATTTTTGTTTTGGGCGACCAGGCTTTAAAATAAGTGCCAACGCCGGAAGCGAGGCCGCCTCCGCCAACAGGCAAAAATAAATAATCAATGCCCCCGTCGCCTGAAGAAGATGAATCAAATTGTTCCAGTATTTCCATTCCGACAGTTGCCTGGCCTTCCATAACACGCGGCTCATCAAAGGGATGAATGAACGTCATATTATTGGCTTTGGTAAACTCTTTGGCTGCTGCTGCGCATTCGTCGTAATTATCGCCCACCAGCTTTATTTCAACATTGTCTTCACCAAACATTTTTGTCTGGTTGATCTTTTGATTGGGCGTGATCACCGGCATAAACACAATGCCTTTTACATTCAGTTTTTTACAACTGTAGGCAAAACCCTGCGCATGATTTCCGGCGCTGGCGCATACCACACCGCTTGCGAGTTGTTCTGCAGAAAGGCTCTTCATCATATTATAAGCGCCACGCAGTTTGTAAGAACGCACTACCTGCAGGTCTTCGCGCTTTAAATACACATTGCATTGATATTTTTTAGAAAGATTGCGGTTGTATTGCAATGGCGTTTTTATCGCCACATTTTTTAATCGCAGGGCTGCCGCCTGGAAATCGAAGGCTGGCTTTGTACCGGTTATTGTGCTCATTTTAATTATCAATTGTTCTTTTAAATATCTTCCCATCCCTCGGGATATTTTTTATAAATATTCGCATACGCAATAATTATTGCAGGCGTGGGGGCTTTATTGATTTTGTCTTTTTGTTCTTCGTTAATTTTATTTATCAAATCAAGAAAATTATTTTTACTGATTTCATTTTCCAAAGATTGGTTTGCATTATAGTCAGCATGATTATCTGGCTTGTTTGGTGAAAAGTCAACCATACCTATAGATGGATATTCATAATTCCAGTCAAAGCCATGTTCTGATAATTTTGAAAAAATAAATTCATAACTGTTTTTTGCTTCTGCATCTTCATGAAAATGTCCCATGTAAAAAGCCATGTAATCAAACTGTAATTCTTTATTTTGCTTTTCAATAAAACCTGCAATAAAAGAACCAGAACCACGCCAACTGCCAATGGAAAATTCAGTATTGTTTTCAATTGAAAAAACAGTGTGGTTATTACTAAAAATTTCCCACAGGCTGTTTCCAAAATATTCAGCTATAAATTGAAATTCTGTAACTGCACAAGATTCATTTTGCAGGCTTATAAGATTTCTGCTTTGAAAGTTGTCAAATGCTTTTGAATTTTTAAACCCGCCCGGAAAAACTATTTTTTCCAATTCCGGGCAAGTCCAGATGTTTCCAAACATTTTTGCAAAAAGATATTGGCATTGTTCCTCTGACAATTGTTTATCAAAATCCATTGCATGCAACTTTAATCACTTAATATTATATGGGTTTTTAGCAGGGTTCATTCGTGTATCGTATAAATTAATTATTTCGATTGTATTTTCCTGAATGCGGTAATAAAGCCGGTTATGCTTAGTGATTAAAACAGAGCGAACGTTTTTATGGTTCTTCATTTCTATACCCGTATATGGTTGTTGAGGAATTGTATTGATTCTCTTATCCAGCTTCTTCAGAAAACTCTTTGCAACGGGCGCATTTCAAATTTTCGCTCCATTCATAAATTTCCGGTCGGTAAGACACCGACCGGTATCGGGCTCTACAGGCGGGTGTCACCACCCGCCTGCGAAAATTTGAAATGCACCCCTTTGCAACATCTTCATTCCACATAGTTTCAAGATAATCCAGAAGCTTTACAACTTTATTGGTAAAGCGTTTCTTAACGATTATTTTGTACGCCATTTCTCTGTCGCCTTTTTGAAATCTTCATAAGAATGTGCATCCGTTCCAAAAGGCTCATTCAGCATATTTAATAGCTCATCCCTGTCTTTTACAGACAATTCATCCAACACATCTTTATTGTCATTGCCGGTAAAGTAATCATAGTCTGCTTTCAGTATATGAAACAAATCTTCATTATCAGTAGCCGTTATTTTTTCAATTAATTCCTGCTTTAATGTTGAAGGCATTTGATTACAGTTTTACCAAATTTGCAAAAGTTCCCAATGAATAGCGGATAATAGCTGTTGCTATTACCCGCTTTATGATTTCTTACACATTCTGGTTTTCCGGCCTTAAGCTTCTAACCGTTTTACCTGCCTGCCACATTTCGCTTTCGCGTAATTCCTTCAATTCTTCATTTAATTTTTCGCGGTAATCCGGTTGCGAATTACTGTCTATTGAACGCTGGCTTTCTTTACCGGTTGCAACGCTTTCATACAATTCTTTAAATACAGGCGCTGTGGCATCACGGAACTTTTTCCACCAGTCCAATGCACCGCGCTGCGCTGTGGTGGAACAGTTGGCATACATCCAGTCCATACCGTTTTCTGCAACCAATGGCATCAATGATTGTGTAAGCTCTTCAACGGTTTCATTAAACGCTTCGGAAGGTGAATGGCCTTTATCGCGCAATACCTGGTATTGTGCAGCAAAGATGCCCTGTATAGCGCCCATCAGCGTGCCGCGCTCACCGGTAAGGTCGCTGAATACTTCCTTCCTGAAATCAGTTTCAAACAAATAACCGCTACCTACTGCAATGCCTAATGCAATTACACGGTCTTTTGCTTTGCCGGTTGCATCCTGGTAAATAGCATAAGAGCTGTTCAGGCCGCGGCCCTGCAAAAACATTCTTCTTAATGATGTACCTGAACCTTTTGGCGCCACCAAAAACACATCCACATCTTTGGGAGGAATGATGCCGGTTTGTTCATTAAAAGTTATGCCGAAGCCATGAGAAAAATATAATGCTTTGCCTGCTGTTAAATGCTTCTTTACGGTTGGCCACAATTCAATCTGTGCAGCATCGCTCAGCAGGTAACAAATAATAGTGCCTTTTTCCAGCGCTTCTTCAATTTCAAATAAAGTTTCGCCGGGCACAAAGCCATCGGCAACAGCTTTATCCCATGTTTTGGAATTTTTGCGCTGGCCCACAATTACGTTAATGCCATTATCGCGCTGGTTCAATGCCTGGCCCGGGCCTTGCACGCCGTAACCTATTACTGCAACAGTTTCATTTTTTAAAATTTCCTGTGCTTTAATGAGCGGAAATTCTTCACGTGTTACAACGTTTTCTTCAACTCCGCCAAAATTTAGTTTTGCCATAATTTAATGCCCCCTTCCCCTAAAGGGGTGTTTTTAGTTTATTCAAAATTTGCAATAACACAGGGAATGTTATGCAATAAAATTATAAATAGCTTGAAACCTCCTATACTCCCCTTCAGGGGTTGGGGGCTTCAGTTAATTCCAGAATTGAACTTTGCAATGAGCCGCGTAAATACCAGTCTAACCCTTCCTTCATTAAAAATTCGCCGCTGAACGTTTTACCGCTTTGCCTGAATGCAGGCCGGCTCTCATCTTCAAGATTTATTTCCTTCACCAAATATTGCTTTGCCGCATCAAGGCCATTCATTTTTATGTTTTGAAAATTGTCGCCCATTTTTGTGTACATGTTGTAGGCAAATACAACTGCCTTTTGTTTGCTGCTGTCAACATACATTAACGATGCCGCATTGTTGTTATAAGGTGCGATTAAACGATATAAACTTCCATAGTTAATTACGCTTTGCAAGCGTTTATAATTGTCAACGGCCGTTTTGCAGAAGGTAATTTCCTTATCGCTCAGATCATTCACTTTTATATCGAAGCCAAGCTTGCCCTGTATGGCCACATCAATTTTATATTTCAAGCTTTGCTTTCCCCAGTTGGTAACATGCGCACATATAGTAGCTGCCGGAAAAAAGTAAGAGTAGCCCCATTGCATAAAAATCCTTTCAACAGCATCGGTATTGTCGCTGGCCCAAAATTCATTGAAATATTTCAATGCGCCATATTCTGCACGGCCGCCACCACCGGAGCACAACATCATCTCAAGCTTTGGAAATTCCTGGCGCACCCGTTGTAAAACATTATACAAACCATGTGCATAATCAACATATAATGCCTGCTGATTCGCACCAAGATACTGACTGTATGCATTGGTCATCGGGCGGTTGCAATCCCATTTTATATACGCAATGCCGGGATTTTCTGTAAGCAGGTTGTGCAGCACGCCATACACAAAATCCTGCACTTTGGGATTAGTAAGATCGAGCACCAGTTGGTTGCGCGATAAGTCTTCAGGACGGTTGGGCAATTTTAAAATCCAGTCAGGGTGCTGTTCATATAAATCGCTTTTGGGATTTACCATTTCAGGCTCGATCCATATACCAAAATGAATGCCCTTTGCTTCCGCATGTTGCACCAGATACCCAATGCCATCAGGCAATATTTTTTTATTAGCCCGCCAGTCGCCGAGGCCTGCTGTGTCTGCATGACGGGGATGATTGTTGCCAAACCATCCATCATCCAACAAGAATAAATCAACGCCTATTTTTTTGGTGCCATCAAACAAGTTCACCAGCGTGTCTTGTGTAAAGTTGAAATAAGTTGCCTCCCAGTTGTTGAGTAAAGTTTGCCTTGTTTGATAACCGTTCCACACACCATATTTCAAAGCCCATGTATGCAGGTTTCGGCTGGCCTGTCCTTTACCATTTGATGTATAGGTAAAGATGAAATGAGGTGTATTAAAAGTTTCTTTCGGCTTTAATAAATAATTGGAAGCATAAGCATTGATGCCGGGAATAATTTTCAAAGAGCCACCGTTGCGCCCATACTGAATATTCTCGAATTGCAGGTTGAAATTGCCGCTCCATGCAAGCGAGCCAGCAAACACATCGCCATCATTTTCTTCGGCAGGTTTGCCGGGCGACAGCATAAATGATGGCAGTTCAGAGTTGGTTGCCCTTGTACCCAATTTAGACTGAATATTAAAAATGCCACCGGGCAGTTTTGTTTCTTCAAACTGCATTTCACTGGCCCAGTCGCCATAAAAATGCGTGAGGTAAAAATCGTTATCGTTTAAACTTATGAATGAAGATGCATAACGCATTAAAGTAACCGCAGCTTTTTCTTCGTGATGAATGCTTGTCCATTCTTCAATTATATTTTCTTTATTGTAAGCTGCAAAATTGAGGGTTACATAAAAAGGATAAACCGGATCTTTTAAATTGACATGCGTAATGGTTACATCATCATTTGGTTTTTCTATTGAATGATATGCATAATTCAATTGCAAAGAAATATTGCCGTCAGCATGTTGTACCTGCATGGCAGGTTCGTTGTTGTAATTGATACCTGCTGTTGGAAAAGCAGGTGTCATCGCCATATTAAAAGATGAATAACCTGAAGTATCAGAAAAACTATTTCCAAAATACAATTGCTGCAACTGTTTATTATTACCCACACGCAACGCAAGTGAAGTGTTTTGTGTTCGGATAACAATGGTTTGCGCATTAACAGCAACAGCAAATAAAAAAATAAAGGAGATAGATGCAATATTGGCAAGAAATTTATTCATTGGTTTTATCAGCAAGCTTTTGGTTAAATACAATTTTGTTGTTGAAGGGATCATTCACCGTAAAGGCCAATGCCCCGTAAAATGTTTCTTCGAGGCCGGGCCTGTTACCCCCATCCCCTGAAGGGGGGTATTGCACGTTGCGTAAAAAATTAATTTTCATTTTTACTTATCTAACAAGTTTTTTTTGCGCCAGTGCATAACCATAATGCAGTGAATCATGTGCCAATGTACAGGTAAGAATTTCTTCGGTCGTATTCATTTCATACCCATAAGTTGCGGTTGAATATGGTGTAATTTTTTTAAACACGTTATTCTTCGCATCTTCTTCAATGGCATTGATGGTTAACACAAGCAATTGTTTTAATGTATCAATTTCTTCCTGTGGTATAAAGCCTTCCGGCTTTGAGCCTTTTTGATATTTCGTTTTGAAAAGAATATCAATATCCGGTTTTACTTCCGGGCGCACATAGCATAAAAGCTGCGTACTCACAACAATATGGCCGAAATTCCAGGCGATGTTGTTATTAAAACCTTCCGAGATTGTATTGAGTTGTTCAATGCTTAAGCCATTCACCAATTCTAAAAATAATTCCCTGTTTCTTCGTATATATTTAAAAATAAATTCCATCTTGCCCCCATCCCCTAAAGGGGTGTATTGAAATGCATTTATAAAATTATTTTTCATAAAATCAAACTCTTAAATAACACCCCTGTCTGCCGCCCGGCAGGCTTTAGGGCCGGGGTTACGCATTACATACTAAACACTTTATCCTGCTGGCTTAAATATTCATTCTCTACCAATTCTTCTGCCGGTTGTTCCCTTTCAAATTCTTTCAGCTTTTCATGAAAACCTTTGCTGTCTTTAATAATGGCAATACGGGCAGTGCGCACAAATTCAATTAATCCATAAGGCTCCAGCGCTTTCATCAGGCCATCAATCTCTTCGCGATGGCCGCTGGTTTCAAACACCGTATAATCCTGGCGTATTGCCACAACGCGGGCGCCCCTTTCACGCAGCAACCTTTCCACTTTTGCTTTTTCAGCGATTACATCTGTCGGCACTTTATATAAAGCCATTTCCTGCCATATAATCTCATCACTGGTATTGTAATAGGCTTTTAAAACTTCCACCTGCTTTTCAATCTGGCGGCAAAGTTTGCGTACTACATCTTCCGTTTCATTAATTACAATGGTGAAACGATGTACGGTATCTACTTCGGTAGGCGAGGTATTTAAACTATCAATATTTATTTTTCTTCTTGTAAAAATGATAGCAATCCTGTTCAGCAAACCAATCTGGTTTTCTGTGTAAACGGTTATGGTGAATTCCTGTTTGCCTCCAACCCCTAAAGGGGAGTGCTTAACACCTTGATTATTTTTTAAATCATTCATGATAAATTATTTAATCCTGTTAATCTTTAAATTCTTTTGCTGTGCGTGGCGTCCTCGCCACGCACCATTGGTTTATCGCCTCCGGCGGTGTAATTATTTTTTAATACAGATAGTCAATTTCCATCAATCCCTTTCCTTTAATATAATTGGATGCACTTGAATACAAATAGTCTTCAGGCTTTTCAATCCATCCTGCACGTACAGGATTTTGATGAATGTAATCAACCTTAGTCCGCATAAAATCATCTGAAAAAATTTCTTCCGGATGATTATTGCCTGTCCATATTTTGAAATCCTTATTTTGATTTGTTGTGTTTGCATGAAAATTAAATTTATGCAGTAACCAGTCTTTCCTGTTTTCAGGCTCATTTATTATAGCATCAATAAGCTCTTTAGTACAAAACGATTTAAAATCTCTTAAGGTACCGCTTAGCTTTCCGTTTTTAGATTGCCATATTACATGAATGTGATTGGTCATAATTACATAAGCACCTATTAGCAGATCCTTCTTTTTCCGGCAATATTGCATGTTCTTAATTAAAATATCCCTGTATAATTTTCTGCTGAATAAATCAATCCAATCTACTATGGTAAAGGTCATAAAATGCAAACCATACTGGTTTCTTATTTTATATCCATCAACAAATTCGTAACTCAACCGGATTGATTTTATTTATATTCTAATGAACATTATTTTAAATCGCCGGAGGCGATAAACCGGGCGTGTGAAGCGAAGACGCTTCACACAGCACTATTTCAACCTTATTTCTGCCACGCTGCAGCCCTGTGGTACCATCGGGAATACATTATTCTCTTTTCCCACCATTACTTCGAGCAAATAAGAATCTTTGTAATCAAGCATTTGCTGCAAAGCTGCTTTAAGCTCTTTCCTGTCATTGATGGATTTACCTTCAATGCCATAACCTTTTGCTATAGTTACAAAATCAGGGCTTTGAATATCAACGAAAGAATATCTTTTTGCATTAAAAAGCTCCTGCCACTGACGCACCATACCCAGGAAATTATTATTCAGAATAAGGATTTTTACTGCTGCGCCATATTGCATGATGGTTCCCATTTCCTGCAACGTCATCTGAAAACCGCCATCGCCTATAATAGCAACAACCTGTCTTTCGGGCGCGCCATATTTGGCCCCGATGGCAGCCGGCAAACCAAAACCCATGGTGCCCAGGCCACCGGATGTTATATTGCTTTTCGACTGGTTAAATTTTGCATAGCGGCAAGCCACCATTTGGTGCTGGCCAACATCTGTTACAATAACGGCATCTCCTTTGGTTAATTCGTTCAATACATCAAGCACTTCAGCCATGCTCATTTCTTCGCCGGAAGGATGCATTTCTTTTTCAATAACAATTTCTTCTTCCTGCTTTGTATATTCCTTAAACTTCGCAAGCCATTCCCTGTGTTCTTTCCTGTCAACCAGTTCTGTGAGTAGAGGCAATGTCTCCTTGCAATCGCCCCAAACAGGCACAGTGGTTTTTACATTTTTATCAATCTCGGCAGGATCAATATCCAGATGAATGATTTTAGCCTGCTTTGCATATTTATCCAAACGGCCTGTAACGCGGTCATCGAAACGCATACCAATGGCAATCAGCACATCACATTCATTGGTTAATACATTCGGGCCATAATTGCCGTGCATGCCTAACATGCCTACATTCAAAGGATGATCTGTTGGCAAAGCGCTTAAGCCCAATATCGTCCATGCAGATGGAATGCCTGCTTTTTCAATAAAGGCTTTGAATTCGTCTTCCGTTTTTCCAAGAATAACACCTTGTCCAAACAAAACAAAAGGTTTCTTAGCTTCATTAATAAGCTTCGCGGCTTCTTCAATATATTCTTTGCGAACAATTGGTTTCGGGCGATAGCTGCGTATGTGATCGCATTTTTTATATCCCGCAAAATCAAATTTCTGTACCTGAGCATTCTTGGTAATATCAATCAGAACCGGGCCCGGCCTTCCGCTGGATGCGATATAAAAAGCCTTTGCCAATGCGGACGGGATCTCATTTGCATCGGTAACCTGGTAATTCCACTTGGTAATAGGCGTGGTAATGTTTATCACATCTGTTTCCTGGAAAGCATCGGTTCCGAGCAGGTGCGCGAATACCTGGCCTGTAATACAAACAACAGGGGTGGAATCAATCTGTGCATCAGCAAGGCCTGTCACAAGATTCGTTGCGCCCGGGCCGCTGGTTGCAAATACAACGCCCGTTTTACCGCTTGTGCGCGCAAAGCCCTGCGCTGCGTGTATAGCGCCCTGCTCGTGGCGCACAAGTATGTGTTTTAGTGTATCGTCATGATCAAACAGTGCATCATAAATAGGCATGATAGCACCGCCCGGGTAACCAAATATTGTTTCCACACCTTCAGCCATCAATACCCTCATTACGGCTTCACTGCCACTGATATTTTCAACTTTTGGTTTAGCCGTTTCTTCCTTTATTAATTCAAGTGTTTCCATAAAAACAATTTTTATTTTTTGTAACCAGCGACAGAACATGCATTAAGCTTCGTTGTGTCACTCCCTTGTACTGTATATTTTTATTCAGCAATAATTTTTCATCTAACTATTTCCTGTAATAGCCCAGCAAATCTGTTGAGCCAACATTTACAAATCCTGATTGCCGCAACATAGTCACCAGTTGGCCGCGGTGATATGTTGCATGATTGACGACGTGGGCAAACAACTGGTAAAAAGGCATTGAATACGCAGTGCCGTTCAATCTTTTAAAATCAAGGTTTTTAGTAAGATCCATTTCATTAAAATTTTCAACAAATAATTTGAAAGCTTCTGACGTTTTCTTCCAAAGTGCAATATGTTCTTCTTTTGTTCCTTTGTATGTTGACTGCAACCATTCAACAGCTTCTTTCCTGAACCGCCGCAGCCATGTATTTTCTGCACTGATAATATGTAAAACCGTTTCCTGTATGCTGTTAAAGCTGCTGATGATTGTTCTATTCCATTGTTCTTCAGAAATTTGTTCAAGCCAGCCACAAACAATGTTATTTGCCCGGATATTGTATTCGGCTAATTCTATGAAATATTGCTTGTTCATTGTTATTTTTTACAAGTCTGAGACTTGGCGCATAAGCCTGCGAAGTCCGGAGACTTCGCAGAGCGCTTACGTTTTAAACCCTATTCTTTGTCTTTCTTCCCATTTACGTTCTGAGGCTTTTTCATCCAGCAGATTTTCCATGGCATCATAAATCTGGCTTAACTGAACATCGTGTTCTCCCAACCTGTCTTTTATTTGTTTTAACTGTTCTTTTAAATCGTTTTGCTGCAGTAATATTTTTCTTATTTCAACAAAAGCCCTCATTATTGCAATGTTCATATTGATGGCTTTATCGCTGTTTAATACGCCGCTTAACATGGCAACGCCTTGTTCGGTAAAAGCATACGGCAATGCAGTTCCCGGGCGTTTTGCAGGATATGCGGTCACAATTTGTGACGGGTTACTTTCCTTATTATCAACAACTTGCGAGTATGTCATCACAATTTGTGATGACATATCACTCCATTCTTTTCTGGTAAGCTGAAACATAAAATCTTTTGGAAAGCGTTTTATGTTTCGTTTTACTGCCTGGTTCAATATTCGCGTTTCCACTTCATACAAGGCAGCCAAATCAAAATCAAGCATCACACGTTCTCCGCGTAATTCATAAATCCTGTTTTGTATGCTTCGAATGATTTGCATTTGTCTGAACCTGGATTTATAGGATTATATGATTTGTATGATTTTTCCTGCGATGGTGCTTTATTGCCGCCATCTGCACAACAGTACAAGGGAGTGACACAACGAAGATGCCACGAAGTACTGCTGCTGATAACATAAATATTTTCTTCATAATCCTTTAATCTTAAAATCCAAAAAATCGTGGTTCAGACTAATCTTCATCCGTTACACAACCCTCACTTGCATTTTTAACAAACCTGGCATATTTATAAAGAACACCGCTGGTTGCTTTTGGCGCAGGCTGTTTCCAGGCTGCTTTGCGCTTTGCAATTTCTGCTTCACTTACTTTTAGTGTGATGGTATTATTGATGGCATCTATTTCAATTATATCATTGTCTTCCACCAGGCCAATCAAACCGCCTTCATACGCTTCCGGCGTAATATGACCAACCACAAAACCATGTGTGCCGCCGCTGAACCTGCCATCGGTAATTAAAGCAACACTTTTGCCTAAACCTGCACCAATGATTGCGCCGGTTGGTTTCAGCATTTCAGGCATGCCCGGCGCACCTTTGGGGCCAATGCTGCGAATAACCACCACATCGCCTGCATGAACACGGCCGCTTTGCAAACCCTGAATCAAATGCGCTTCGCCTTCAAACACGCGGGCTGTGCCTTCAAAACGTTCGCCTTCTTTTCCGGTGATTTTTGCAACGCTGCCGCCTTCGGCGAGGTTGCCATATAATATCTGCAGATGGCCTGTTGGCTTTAATGGTTTTTCCAGCGGCATCAAAATATCCTGCTTTTCAAAATCAAGATCAGGTGCATTTTTTAAATTCTCTGCAACTGTTTTGCCGGTTACCGTTAAACAATCACCGTGTATCAGGCCTTTGCTCAATAAATATTTCATCACCGCAGGCACACCGCCATGTTGATGCAGATCAGCCATCATATACTTGCCGCTTGGCTTAAAATCGGCCAGCATTGGAACCCTGTTGCTGATAGCCTGAAAATCATCAATTGTTAAATCAACACCAACACTTCTTGCCATAGCCAGTAAATGCAATACGGCATTCGTGCTGCCACCTAAAACCATAACAACTGTTATAGCATTTTCAAATGCCTTGCGCGTCATAATATCTTTGGGCTTGATGTCTTTTTCAAGCAATAACTTAATGGCTTTGCCTACCGCATCACATTCTTTTTGCTTGTCTTCACTCAATGCAGGGTTGCTGGATGAATAAGGCAAACTCATGCCCATTGCTTCGATAGCGCTTGCCATGGTGTTGGCTGTGTACATGCCGCCACAGGCGCCTGCACCGGGGCATGCATGGCGAACAATACCTTTAAAATCTTCTTCGCTTAAATTGCCTGCAATCTTCTGGCCTAATGCCTCAAAAGCAGAAACGATGTTTAAATTATTTTGTCCTTTGTAATGGCCCGGCTCAATTGTTCCGCCATATAACATAATTCCCGGGCGGTTCAGCCTTCCCATCGCCATTATACAACCCGGCATGTTTTTATCACAACCGGGGATGGCAACAATGGCATCGTAATACTGAGCACCTGCATTGGTTTCAATACTATCTGCAATCAGGTCCCGGCTTACCAAACTATAACGCATACCGTCGGTGCCCATGCTTATGCCATCGCTTACACCGATTGTATAAAAACGCAAACCCAGTAAGCCATCAACCCTGTTGACGCTTTCTTTTACCCTGGTTGCAAAATCGTTCAAATGCATGTTGCAGGGGTTGCCATCCCAGCCCATGCTTACCACACCCACCTGTGCTTTCTTAAAATCTTCTTCCTTAAACCCAATGGCATAATACATTGCCTGTGCAGCAGGCTGTGTGGGGTCTTGCGTTAACGTTTTGGAATACCGATTGATGCCCCCATCCCCTAAAGGGGAGTTCTGTAAGTCGTTTACTGATGCTGAGTTCTCTTTTGTCATGATGTTTTTATACTTTCTGGTTGTTGGCTTTATTCATTTTAAATAAACCTGCCGCTTACACTTCCTGTGTATTGAATACTGCTTCTGTAACTTTTTCTTTATATATTGACTGAATTTTTTTGCTTACGGTATCGTTCCAGTTCTTTGTGAATTTTACATCGTCGAGGCTTTCCCAGCCTACAATCTCTGCTGCGGTGCCGCAGAAGAAAGCTGCATCGGCGCCTTTTAATTCTTCAAGCGTTATTTGTTTTTCTTCCACCTCAATACCGGCTTCATCACATATTTCAAAAACTGTCGCCCTTGTTATGCCGGGCAGGATATTGCCCAATGCAGGTGTAAATAATTTGCCGTCTTTTTCGCAAAACATATTAGCGCCGGGGCCTTCCGCAACAAAGCCATTCATATCTGTAAGCAAGGCTTCATCGTAGCCTTTTGCTTTTGCTTCCTGGCTGGCGAGTATTGAGTTTACGTAGTGGCCGGCGGCTTTGGCTGTTATATTAAAGCCTTTGGGATTAGGACGCTGAAAAGAAGAGGTCATTACCCTTAATAAATTTTCGCCCAAAAACAAACCCATTTCCCAAACTTCTATTACAATAAATGAAGCTTCATTTATTACGAAACTCATGTTCGCAGGCGCATATACCAGCGGGCGTATATAAGCGTTTTGCAAATTGTTTTTGCTTAATACTTCATACGTTATTTCAATCAGTTCTTCAGCGCTCCAGTGATAAGGCATATTCATGGCGAGGGCAGAATGTTTTAAACGCTCGTAATGTTCAACTGCCTTAAAAATTTTTGTTTCGCCATCTGTTGTTTTGTAAGAACGGATGCCTTCAAACACTGCATAGCCATAATGCAAAGACTGGCTGTAAAAATCCATCTTTGCTTCTGATGCCTTAATGTACTCCCCGTTTAAGTAAAGGATAGTTTCTTTGTTGTAATAAGATGCCATATATTATTTTTTTAGTTCCCTGGATTTGATTTTTGTTTAATTGATGTAAAGCCAAATTCAACCAAACAAAAAACCCGCCTCTGTGCGGAGGCGGGTTTTATAATCAATTTATTATTGCTTAATTAAACACCACCTCCTGCAACAGAAATAATAATGACAACGACAATAATTATTGCGTTGTTGAAGATGATGCTATTGATTATTCTGTTCAACATTATGTGATGATGTTAAGCAAATATATAACCGCCTTTCAATAATCCAAAGAACTTGTGCCGAAATTTTCCGGCTTATATTATGGTTGACTTTCTTAACTGCACATTTTCAACATTGATCCTTTCGTGGTCGTTCGACTTTACATAATCACTGATAAGATCGCCGATGGTGGATGTGAAATAAAAATTCACCGGTTCAATATCTTTTGATACAAACCCATTCTCCAACGTCCATTTCACGGCTTCACGCACCAATGCGGCTTCTGTTGATAAACCAAAATGTTCCAGCATCATGGCAGCAGATAAAATAGAGCCCAGAGGATTGGCAATATCTTTTCCGGCCGCCTGCGGATAGGAACCGTGTATGGGTTCAAACAAAACCGTTCCTGTTCCAGCAGATGCAGAAGGCAATAATCCAAGCGAACCGCTTAACACGCTGGCTTCATCGCTGATAATATCGCCAAACATGTTTTCCGTTAATACGATATCAAATTGCTTAGGGTTTAGCATTATCTGCATGGAAGCATTATCAACAAACATGTAATCCACTGCAACGTCAGGATATTGTTTTGAGATTTCCTGCACCACTTTTCTCCATAATCTTGATGTTTCCAGCACATTCGCTTTATCTACCAGCGTTAATTTTTTCCTGCGTTCCGGTTTTTGCGCATATTGAAAAGCAAGATGCGCAATGCGCTCTATCTCGGGGACAGTATAAACGCAATCGTCGCTCGCCTTTGTGCCATCTTCGCTTAATTCTTTCTTACCGAAATAAATACCGCCTGTTAGTTCACGGAAGATGATGAAGTCAACGTCTTCCAGCTTTTCTGCTTTCAATGGCGCCAAATGTTGCAGTGCCGGGTACGTATTTACCGGGCGGATATTAGCAAACAACTGTAATGATTTTCTTAGTTTAAGCAAGCCTTGCTCAGGACGAACCTTTGCTGTTGGGTCGTTATCGTATTTTGGATGGCCGATAGCGCCAAATAAAACGGCATCGCTGTTAAGGCAGCTTTCAATGGTTTCGTCAGGTAATGGGTTGCCCGTTTTATCTATGGCAACAGCGCCCATTAAATGATACGTATAATTAAATGTGTGATTGAATTGCGAAGCAATGGCATTCAATACTTTTACTGATTGCCTTGTTACTTCCGGGCCAATGCCGTCGCCTTCGATGACTGTAATTGTCCGAACCATGATTTTTAGGATTTATGGATTATTGGATTAATTATAAACTTTATAGTTGTTGTTTTAATTCTTTGTTTCATCATGTTATTTTTAATTTTCCTGCCAATCTTTTAATCCCACAAATCGTGGTTCATACTTTTGATTGATAAGCCTTTTGAATTGAAGGCTTGTGTTTCCAAAATTTATCAATAATCCAATTTCCATATTATATGCTTCTAAATAATTTTTCGCTTGCGCCAGATGTACATCTTCTAATTGTACAATTGCTTTTAATTCAACCATTATTTTTCCTTCAACAAAAAAATCAACTCTCCTTTCTCCAATTTCTTCATTCCGGTAATAAATCTTCATGTTATGCTCTCTTTCAAACAAAAGTCCGCCATACCGCATCTCGATTGCCAGTGCTCTCTGATAAATTACTTCCTGAAAGCCATTTCCAAGTGATGCATGCACTTTCATTGCAGCGCCAATAATCTTTTCCGTTATGTCTTTATATTTTAACTCTGGCATGCAACCGCAATTTCAGAGTTAAAATAAGTTACCGTCTCATGTTCATCTTTTAAAATTCTCCTGCCAATCCTATAATCCAACAAATCCAGGTTCAGACAATTATCAACACACTGTGGGATTTCATTTTCATAATGGCTTACATAGATCAATGTTTTATCTGACTGGCTGCATAAGTTATCAACCAGCGCTACAAAATCTTTCACCTGCTGCTCATCCAAACCCTGGCAAGGTTCATCCAGGATTAACAGCGGCGGATTTTTTACCAGAGCCCTTGCCAGCAAAGCCAAACGCTGCTGGCTTGTTGAAATAGTATGCAATTGTTGCTGTGCTTTTGCCTGGATGTTTAAGAACTGCAGCCATTCTTCAACAATGTTTTTTTGTTCTTCACTAAGCTTTTTATATACACCGATAGTATCAAAAAAACCTGATGCGATGGTGTTGTAAACTGAAATAGTTTTATCGTAATACCAATGCAGTTCAGGCGATACAAAACCTATCTTCTTTTTAATATCCCAGATGCTTTCGCCGCTGCCGCGTTTCTTATCAAATAAAAAAACCTTGTTGGAGTATGCCTGCGGATGGTCGCCGGTTATTAAGCTTATTAATGTTGATTTACCGGCGCCATTTACGCCCTTTAATAACCATCGTTCACCGCGGTTTATCTGCCAGTTTATATTGCTGATGATTTTCTTTTCACCATAAGCCACAGAAACATTTTCCAAACGAACAGCAACGTTAAATTCAGCATTGTTTTTTTGTAACGGAACTGTGCCGTTGAGTGGTGAGCAGTGAGCTATGAGCAGTGAGCTGTGAGCCCCTTCAATTTTTCCGAAATACTTCAGGCTGCCATTTTCCAGTGCTGCCACGTGCGTTATACATGATGGCGCATCTTCAACATCTGCAATAACAATGATGGTTGAGTTTTTTGCCTTTGCATCAATAGTATCCTTTAAAACCCTGCGGCTGTTAATATCCAGGCCAATAAAAGGTGTATCAAAGATAAAAACATCAGCCTCCTGTAAAAAAGCTTTTATAAGCTGAAAACGTTTATGCTCGCCGCTTGAAAGATGCAGCAGAGAATCATTCCGGCGATGATTTAACTGAAGCTGGTTCAGCAACGCATCAATTTTGTTCTTGTCAATCGAAATTTTAAGCAGTTCTTCACTAACTGTTAATGCATCATTGTTATCACTGCTGTTGTAACGTTGCTGGTAATAAAAGTCGCTGGTGTTGGAAAGTGTTTTGAAGAAGTAGTGTTGTTCAACAAAAATTATTTCAGACTTGCTGCTAAACTCAACAGCGCCTTTATAAAAAATTTTGCCGGCCAGCGCTTTAGCCAGCATTGTTTTGCCGCTGCCGGAAACACCGCTGATTAATAAATGTTGGCCTTCTTTCAATTCAAATGAAATATCGTTCAGAGCCCCATTCCTTAAAAGAGTGGATATGCTCCTCACAACTAAGCCCCCTTCCCCTAAAGAGGTGTTCTTAGCTTCGTTTATTATATGTGATTTTATGTTTTCCAATTTGTTTACGTTCTATAAATAACGCCCCCTGTCTGCCGCCAGGCAGGCTTTATGGCTGGGGATGTTCAAATACTTCTATTTCACTTTTCATGCTTAATAAATAATCAATATCATCATAACCATTCAGTAAGCATGTTTTTTTATAGTTGTTTATTTCAAAACTTTCCATCGGGTTTTCTGCAAACGGAAGTGTTGAAGTGTTGTTGCGTATGGTTATAGTTTGATCGGGCAGGTTTACTTCCAGTTCTGTGGTTTTATCAAACAAAACTGCAGTAAAAATCTTCTGCAAAAAATCTTCACTTACAACTACCGGCAGCAAAAAATTATTGAGCGCATTGTTCTTAAAAATATCGGCAAAGAAGCTGCTCACCACCACATCAAAACCATAGTCTTTAATAGCCCAGGCAGCATGCTCCCTTGATGAACCGCAACCAAAATTTTTTGCTGCTACCAATATCTTTCCTTTATATAAAGGCTCATTTAAAACAAAGTCTTTCTTAGGCTGGTTTTCATCATCGTTTTCAAAACGCCAGTCGCGGAAAAGGTTTTTACCAAAACCATCGCGGCTGGTTGCTTTTAAAAAACGTGCAGGAATTATCTGGTCGGTATCAACGTTTTCAATGTTCAGCGGAACTGCTGTTGACCTAATGATATTTATTTGTTTGCTCATCGTTTTATTTTTTACAAGTCGGAGACTTGGCGCATAATTGCTGCGAAGTCCGGAGACTTCGCAGAGCTATATTAAATCATGCAAATCCAGGTTCAGACTCTCACGGCCTTTATCCTTAACCTTTTATAATCTGCCCGCCATTTGCCATTTTCATAGTTGGTTTCTTTAAGAATGGCAACAGCATTATTAATAATTGTTTCAACTCTTTCTGTTGGGATGAGTTTGAAAAAAGCCTGGCAAAACTGAACAATCCAGTTCTTCATGCCATCTTCACCAACCAGTTCTGTAGGCCTGTCAAATTGAATGATGTTTAATACAGTGAAGCCCACTTTTTCCAGCATAGTTGCCTGCTCGCCGGCAGAAGAAAAATAGTTTACCTGTATGGTGGTATTCAACTCAAAACCTTCTTCATTTAACGCTTCTCTTATGGCTTCGTGAATACTTTCAATATTATGCTTTGCGCCCATTTCATACACAAATCGGCCACCGTCTTTCAGGCTATCATATACACATTGCAAAGCATTTTGCTGGTCTTTTATCCAATGAAAAGTTGCGTTGGAAAAAGCCGCATCAAATTTTTTAGCGAAATAAAAATTGCTGGCATCTTTTACAAGAAATTCAATATTGCTGTATGCCTGTTTTGCCTTTGCAATCATTTCCGGTGACGCATCAATGCCGGTAATAACAGCGCCGCTTTCTGCAATTTTATACGTTAATGTTCCGGTGCCGCAGCCAACATCTAAAATATGTTCGTTCTTTTTCGGCGCCAGCCAGCCCATTACATCTTCGCCGTATTTGGCAACGAAACTGTGTTTGTTATCATATAATACAGCATCCCATGCCCCGGCCCTAAAGGGAGTTATTCGAGCACCATCATTTAAATTATCAGTTATCATTCCAAATCTTTAAAAGGTTTTTGAAAAAACATCAGCTCGCCTAAAATTTCACGAACGTAACAACTCCCTTCAGGGCTGGGGCAGCATTTCTCTCACATCTGTTACTTCGCCTGTAATGGCTGCTGCCGCGGCAGTTAAAGGGCTTGCCAGGAATGTTCTTGCATTTGGCCCCTGCCTTCCCTCAAAATTTCTGTTTGAAGTGGAGATGCAATATTTGCCTGCAGGAATTTTATCTTCATTCATGCCCAGGCAGGCTGAACAACCCGGCTGGCGCAGCATGAAACCTGCTTCTTCAAAAATCGTATTAATGCCTTCTTCCAAAGCCTGTTGTTCAACCTGCTTGCTGCCGGGAACGATCCATACTTCCACATCTTTTGCTTTCTGTTTGCCTTTTACAAAACTGGCAACCATACGCAGGTCTTCAATGCGGGCATTGGTGCAACTGCCAATGAAAACATAATCTACCTTTTTACCTTTCATTGAAGCGCCGGGCTCAAGGCCCATGTAATGCAAAGATTTTTCGAAAGAAGGTTTGTCTTTTACATCAATCTCCGTTAAATCCGGCACATGGCCGGTAATGCCAATGCCCATGCCGGGATTAGTGCCGTAAGTGATCATCGGTTCTATATCTTCTGCCTTGATGTTTAGCTCGGTATCAAACTTTGCATCAGCATCGCTGTATAAAGTTTTCCAGTAAGCTAATGCCTTATTCCAATCTTCGCCCTGCGGGGCAAACCTGCGGCCTTTTACATAATTAAAAGTAGTTTCATCAGGGGCGATAATACCACAGCGGGCGCCCATTTCAATGCTCATATTACAGATGGTCATACGGGCTTCCATTGATAAGCTGCGGATAGCCGAACCTGCATATTCCACAGCATAGCCGGTAGCGCCGCTGGCAGATATCAAAGAGATGATATAAAGTATAATATCTTTTGAAACCACGCCTTTGTTCAAAGTGCCTTCCACATTTATGCGCATAAGTTTAGGCTTGCTCTGCATTAAGCATTGTGTTGCCAGCACCATTTCCACTTCACTCGTACCAATGCCAAATGCAATGGTGCCAAATGCGCCGTGCGTTGAAGTATGGCTATCGCCGCAAACGATGGTCATGCCGGGTTGGGTAATGCCAAGCTCAGGGCCGATAATGTGCACGATGCCCTGGTAAGGATGGCCAAGGCCGTATAATTCAATGCCGAATTTTGCGCAGTTCTCTTTCAGCTTCTCCACCTGCTTTCTTGATAATTCTTCGCGGATGGGCAAATGCTGGTTTAATGTTGGCACGTTGTGATCGGCTGTTGCCACTACCTGCTGCGGGCGAAAAACCGGCAGGCCGCGTTTTTCCAGTCCTGCAAAAGCCTGCGGGCTGGTTACTTCGTGAATAAAATGCTTATCAATATAAAATACGGAAGGGCCGCCTTCAATTTGTTTTACAACATGTTTTTCCCAGATTTTTTCGAATAAAGTACGCCCAATACCCCCATCCCCTAAAGGGGTGTTATTACTAACATTATTGTTTTCTGAAGCCATTATTATTTATAGTTGAATTATTTTATTTTGATGACATGGGCAGTGATTGATATATACCTAACAGATTATTGTACGGCTTAATCAAAAATTAAACTTCTATTTCAAGCCTTACCTGGAAGAATTATCCCTTTTTTTGCATTATCTTCTCTTAACTGCTCAAAAATCTTTTTATATTCTTCAGCGTCGCACCTTTTTTCAAATTCAGCCTGCGCTTCTTCTTTATACTTTTTAGACTCCATTATTATTTTATGCAGGTGCTGCCTCTTTTCTTCCGGCGTCATTGTTTGTATTGTTGCCATAAAAAATAATTTTAATCATCAAATTTACGAATGTGTTGCCGCAACGGTTTCTTCGCTTTGATACGCTTTCGCCAGTTCATGCAGGTCCTCATCTTTCACTTCCTTCTTCCTGTCAGCGACGACTAAGAACTGCTGGTACAGCACATCAATATCATTGCGGTTAAAGTTGTAACCAATTTTCTGGAAGCGATGCGCCAAAGCGCTCCTGCCGCTGCGTGCTGTAAGTACGATCCTGCTGCCACCGGCGCCTACTTCCTCCGGTCTGATGATTTCATACGTACTATTATCTTTTAAGAACCCATCCTGGTGAATGCCGCTTGAATGTGCAAACGCATTGCTGCCCACAATGGCTTTATTCGGCTGCACCGGCATACGCATGGTTTCGCTCACCAAACGGCTAAGCGGGTTCAGCTTTTCTGTTTTTATATCGGTATAAAAGCCAAGGTAAGCGTGCTGTTTCATTACCATTACCACTTCTTCCAGCGAAGTATTGCCGGCGCGTTCGCCCAAACCGTTGATCGTGCATTCAATCTGCCCGGCGCCATTCATTACGCCGGCAATGGAGTTGGCGGTGGCCAAACCCAGATCGTTGTGGCAATGACAGGAAAGCGTGGCTTTATCAACGTTGGGCACATTATTAATAAGGTAGGCAATCTTTTCGCCATATTGGTTTGGCAAACAATAACCGGTTGTGTCAGGGATATTTACCACCGTTGCACCGGCAGCAATAACGGCTTCTACAACCTTTGCAAGAAAACCGTTTTCGGTACGGCCTGCATCTTCTGCATAAAACTCCACATCATCCACCCATTTTTTTGCCCATTTAACTGCCTGTACGGCGCGCTGCACAATTTCCTCGCGGGTGGCATTGAATTTGGATTTGATATGTGAATCGGAAGTGCCAATGCCGGTATGTATGCGCGGACGCTTCGCATATTTCAGCGCTTCGCCGGCAGCATTGATATCTTTTTCAACAGCACGGCTAAGCCCGCAAACCGTGGCATGTTTAATAACCTTTGAAATTTCTTCCACCGAAGCAAAATCACCGGGGCTGGAGATAGGAAAACCCGCCTCAATTATATCAACACCCAAATCTTCAAGCGCGAGCGCAAGCTGTATTTTTTCTTTTGTATTGAGTTTACAACCGGGCACCTGTTCGCCATCCCTCAAAGTAGTGTCGAAAATGTTAATCTTTTTTGTTTGCATAGATTTTTTTTTGATTTTGCGGTGTACTGTTTTATGAACGATCGTTAGTTGTATAAACAGCAGGTAAAGTTAAAGATGTTACATTTCTCTTTAAAACGAATTTTAAGATGCTTTTACGGTTATAAATAAGCTGTAAATTTGCTGAAAGCCTTTACAGGTAAGTATTTGCGCTAATTTTATTTACGATGCCTAACAGGAGTACAGACGAATTGTTCCAGTTGATAAAATCACTTGATAAGTCAGAAAAAAGATTGTTTAAGCTGCATGTAAAGCGTATGTCGGGCACAGACGATCTTAAAATCCTTGCCTTGTTCGATGCGCTTGACATGATGGCGGAATATGATGAAGACAGGTTGCTGCGCAAAAATCCCTCCATCCATAAACAGCAGCTTTCTAACATGAAAGCATACCTGTACAAACAATTACTTTCCAGCCTTACCCATTCTTCACCCGACATAGAAACCATATTGAGCGAACAGCTAATGTATGCCAGGTTGCTGTATAACAAAGGGCTTTATATGCAATCGCTGAAAATACTGGAAAAGGTGAAAGCCGCCGCCAAAGCGCATAACCAGTCAACGCATCGCCTGCAGGCTTTAATTTTTGAAAAAAAGATCGAGGCGATGCATATAACGAGGAGCATGGCCGGCAAGGCTGAGGAGCTGGCAAAAGAATCGGATGAAGTAAATCAGCGGGTATCACGATTAAGCAAGCTGGCCAGTTTTGCACTGCAATTGTATAGCTGGTATATTCAGAACGGGCATGCAAGAGACGAAAAAGATGAGAAAGCGCTGCATGATTTCTTTTATGCGCATTTACCGGCCTGCCAGGTTTTTGATTTGGATTTTTACGAAAGGCTTTATTATTACCAGGCTTACACCTGGTACACTTTTATACTGCAGGATCTTTTAGGGTTTTACCGCTACTCGCAAAAATGGATTTCCCTGTTTGAGGAAAACAGGGAAATGAAGGACACGGAATCTATTCAATATGTGAAGGGACTGCACAATCTTTCAACAGCGCATTTTGTTTTATCGAATTATAAAAAGTTTGATGAGGTATTGCATTTGTTTGAATCGTTTGCTGCATCCAAAGCCGGGCAAAAAGATACAAACACCCAAATTCAAACCTTTATTTACCTGCAGATTGCCATGCTGAACAGGCATTTTATGCATGGCACGTTTACAAAAGGCCTTTCGCTGGTGCCTTATCTTGAAGAAAAGATGGAAGCATACAGGCTGCATATTGATACGCACCGTATCCTTATCTTTTATTATAAGATTGCCTGCCTGTATTTTGGAAGCGGCGATAACGAAAAGGCGATTGACTACCTCAACCTTATCATTAACCGCAGGCCGGATTTGAGGACTGACCTTCACTGTTATTCAAGGCTGCTCCACCTGATAGCACATTTTGAACTGGGCAATTATGATCTGGTGGAATATCTTATTAAATCGGTTTACAGGTTTATGGCAAAAATGAATAACCTGAATATGGTGGAGGAAGAGATATTTAAGTTTCTGCGGAAGTCTTTCAACTCAACGCCTTCAAAAATTATAGCTGAATTTGAACCGCTGAAAAATAAGCTGGAAGCGCTGAAAGGAAACCCGCTGGCTACGCGGTCATTTATGTATCTTGATATTATCGGCTGGCTGGAAAGCAAGATTGAGAACGTGCCGGTGCAGGATATAATACATACTAAATACCTTAAAGCCAAGAAGAACCGGCAGGCAGCAGATATGCTTAATTAAGGCTTATAATAAAGCTGCTGTTCTTTTGAATGCCTTTTTTGAAAATAACCTGCAGCTTCGGCCTTGCGCTCACAATGGCGTGGTTTTTCAGATCCAGCACTTCATGGCTTAAATTAAAAGTGTCAAAAGATTCCAGGTACGGAAATAACTTTTTTATATTTTCTATTTCCCTGTTTATTTTTTTCCTGTCAGCTTCATCTGTTTTAACTGTTATCAGTAATTCTCTTTCCATAAAATCAATCTTATAATTATTCAACGGCAAAGATGGTTCCGAATTATGCATCTTTACTAAAAAGATACGGGCAACGATCTTAATCCACAAAATGGGAAACAGAATTTACAAACCTGTAACAATAAATTCGGTGCGGCGGTTTAAGGACCGGCCTTCTTCTGTAGAATTATCGGCAACCGGCCTGGTTTCGCCGAAGCCTTTTGCAGTTAATCGTTTTGCATCAATGCCTTTGCTTATCAAATAATCGACTACGGCTTTTGACCGGTTTTGAGAAAGCAGAAGATTATCAGCATCGCTGCCTATATTATCCGTATAACCGTTTATCTGTATTCTGACAGATGGATTATCATTCATTAACTGAATGAGCTTTTTCAATTCAATCATGCTTACCGGTTCCAGCGTAAAAGATTTTGAACCGAACTGAATATTTTTTAAACGAACGGTTGCATTCAGTTCAACCGGTTCCAGCGCAATATCTTTTACATATACACTATCTGAAGGCTTATCGGCGAGGTTAAAAACATCGCTGTAAAATAAATAGCCTTTGCGGTTTACCGTGAAAGTGTAATTCTTGTTTACCGGCAGCGTAATAAAATAATAGCCCGTTTCATCCGTTTGCACATTGCTTAAAACCTGCTGGCTGCTGTCAATGCTCAGCTCAACCGAACAAGGCAGGCCTTTATCGGTTTTTGCATCGGTAACATAGCCTTTTATATACAAGGTTTTTACAGGGCTGACGTCAGGCCTTAGTTTAAATTTATACAAATCGAGCAAGCCTTTGGTGTCAGCGCGGTCGCTGGCGTAATAAGCCGTTAAACCATCGGAAGCAACAAATAAACTGCCTTCATTTTCTATGGTGTTGATGGGATAACCCAAATTTTCAGGCTTGCTCCATTGTTTATCACTTATTCTTCGCAACATATAAATATCCGTACCGCCATAACCGGGCAAACCATTGGAAGTATAATATAATGTTTGATTATCGGCATGAATGAACGGTGCAATTTCATCGCCAACCGTATTTACATCAGCGCCCATATTTACAGCAGGCTGCCATTTTCCATTAATGCGGTAACTTACATACAGATCTTTACCGCCATAACCGCCCGGCCTGTCGCTGCTGAAATACAATGCATTTTTATCCGGGCTTAACGAAGGCGAGCTCTCCCAAAACTCCGTATTAATATTCGCGCCGAGGTTTACCGGTTCGCTCCAGCCGGCTGGTGTATTGTATGACATATACAGGTCGAAATTGCCATAACCTTTTCCTGCAAAATTGCCTGCAAACAAAAGCCACTCGCCATCCTGCGAAATATTGATGGCGCCTTTGGATGGCTCAGCATTTATATCGCCTTTAATTACTTCGGCTTTGGAATAACCATCGGGTGTGAGCCTGCTTTCAATAAAATCTTCCTGTATGCCCTGGCCACGGCGGGTAAACACAAGAATGCTGTCATCAATGGTTATAGACGGATAATATTCAGGCCGAGGCGAGTTTACATTATCGCCCAGATTCACCGGCGCAAATTCATAATCGGCAGAAGGATGCAAAGCGGCATACTGTACTGCAAATTCATAACAACTTTTTCTGTACAAAGCGCTTTTCCTGCTCTTTTCATTCAGGTTGGGTATAGTAAGAAAGTTATTCACGGCGTTCAATGCTTCATTAAATTTTCCGGTGCCGGCAAGGTTGATGGAATAGGGCAGCAGATAAAATTTTGAATAAGCGCTGTCAATAGCAAACGCCTCCTGGTAATTAAGCATGCTGTTGTTATAATCTTTTAATTCACCATACACGCCAGCCAGCGATAAATAAGCATCCACAAATTTTGCATCGTATTCAATGGCTTTATTTAAAACAGGAATGGCATTTTTTACATCTATGTCGTTCTGTAAAATATCCATGGCTTTTGTGTAAGTGTCCATTGCCTGTTTATTAACCGCTTCAGGATTATAATGCTGTGCCTTTGCAATAATTGTTGTACAGCATAAACAAACCAACAGGTATTTCATTAAGTAAAGATGCAAACAAGTTGTTTAAATAAACTTCACTAAAAGTTAAAACTGCAAGCCTTAACTTTCGACATAGTTCTGTATTTTGAAGCGAAATTTGCATCCACATAATTATTAATCTCAAATAATGCGAAATTCAGTTTTTATGCAAAGGATTATGATGTTTATTTAACCGCCCATACACCTAAACACTGGCATTACAGCAAAAAGGATGATCGTTACCACAGGCTGGGCGATATTATTCTTACACCGCATTTGCCCAAAGCGTTTAATATCACTAAAAAAGAAATTACGCCTGGTAAGCATGGTTTCGACCCGGAAATTCAAGATATGCATGCAACATTTTTAGCGTGGGGGCCTGCATTTAAAACGGGGAAAAAGATCAATGCATTTGAAAACGTGCATGTGTATCCGCTTGTTGCTGAAATTTTAGGCCTTACGTATACTGAAAAGATTGACGGCAAATTATCTGTACTGAAAAAAACGCTTAAATAGTGCTTTATTAATTACTATTGTTATGTTAATTGGAAGTTGCCGTATTTTTAAGTGAATTATGAGTTGCCAATTACGGATGAATAATGTCATGCCTTATTCTGGATCCATCATTTACTACTTACAATCAGGATTAACTTAACATTAGAGCAACGTTACTAAATGATTGCTTTTATAAAATAAACGATTGCAATATGAACCGGAGAAAATTTGTACAACACTCATCGCTGGCTGCAGGCAGCCTGCTGATTATGCACGGCCTTTTTGCGGAAAACAAAGAAAAAGTGTATGGCTATAATAATATGTTATATACGCTTGACACACACTGGAGCCAGGCCGATGCATCAAAATACCCTGTGAATGATTGCCATGAAATGGTGCAGAATAAACGGGGGCGCATCATCCTGCTCACAAATGAAACAAGGAATAATATTTTAATGTATGACACAAGAGGGAAGCTGCTGGATGTATGGGGGCATGAATTTCCCGGGGGGCATGGGCTAACGCTGCATAATGAGAACGGTACGGAATACTTATACATTACCGATATTGTAAAGCACCAGGTGTATAAAGCCACAATGGATGGAAGAATTTTGCTGACGATTGATACACCGCTCGATGCCAACGGCATTTATAAAAAAGCGGAAGAGTTTGTGCCTACGGAAACCATTATTGACAGCAACGGGGATATTTTTATTGCCGATGGCTATGGTGCACAATATATTTTGCAGTACGATAACCAGGGCAGGCTGAAAAATTATTTTGGCGGCCGCGGTAATGGTGATGAACATTTTGACAATGCCCATGGCATTTGTTTTGATACAAGGATTGATGGTAATACTTTATTAATAACAGACAGAACACGCAACTGCTTTAAGCGTTTTTTAAAAAATGGCAAACTGCTGGAAGTGATAAAACTGCCCGGCGCCTGCGTGTGCAGGCCAGTGATCCAGGGCGATTATTTATACGCGGCTGTATTGCGTTCGCCAGACATGAATAAGGAAGGCTCAGGCTTTGTAACTATACTGGATAAGCACAATAGAGTAATAAGCAACATAGGGGGCAGCGAACCAATGTATGTTGATGGCATATTGCAGCCAATGAACCAGGCCGATAAAATTTTTGTGCATCCGCATGATGTATGCGTTGACCGCGACCATAATTTGTATGTGGCGCAATGGGCTTCGGGCAAAGTGTATCCCTATAAACTGAAGCGGGTATAACCGCAGCTTATAATTCGGCTGAGATCTTATCTGCAACCATTTTGCTCATAGATGTTATAGCAGCATCGTATTGATCAAGGTATTGAAAGGTCTTCTTTTTAAGCGACTGGAACATGCCTAATCTGATGCCTTTGTCGGTGTTTGAAATATCAACAATGCCTGATTTGTATTCTGAATTATCCTGGTTAAGTATTTTATAAGAAATTTCCATTTGGTTATCTTCAGGCTGCACGGTTAGTACCTCCCACGAAAAGGCATATACGATCACCCAAACAATATGACCTTTATCATCAATGGCAAAGCTGGTGGGTATCTTCCGTATATTTAATTCCAGCTTCCTGCCGTTAAGCTTCTGCTTCAACGCTTTATTTGAATAAGACAAAACCGTGGCAGTAAAATTGTTAATTGCTATCTGGGGATTGAGCCTGCAGGTGTTTTTATAATCATATTGCCAATAGAACAACAGGGGCAAAACATTGCTTGTTTTCTTTTCTGTTTCAGATAAGGCATCCCCCATGCCATTAACGCTGGAAGTAATTGTTATTATATCGCTCTTTTTCTTTGTTGGCGTTGCATCAACATAATTTTGAGCAACCCATTTATTAATTTTTTTCGGCCCAAGGCAGCCGGAAAAACATAATACGGAAACACATGCAAAGCAAGGCATCATTAAGTTTAAACGTATAACGGTTAGCATAATTTCGGTTTAGAATTCTTAAAGAAAGATCAGCATTAGGTTATTATTAATGCAATTATATGAAATTAAATTTATATCGTAAAACGTGAAAACTTCAGAACTGTTTATAAAACGGCAGCATAAAAATTTTTGAAATTTAAATAACTGTAGTGGCGCTCCTGGTTTCGCGGCCTGCGTGCACGTTTCAGGATTGGCGATTCACGTCAATATTTCTCCCACACACTCATCAGCATTTGCTCAATCGCTTTCCGTACAGCCTGGGCGCGGCCTGTATGGTTATTTACCAGCACAGAAAAAATAAGCAGCCTTCCGCTTTTGCATGTAAGATAACCGCTTAATGCCACCACACCGTTTATCGTGCCTGTTTTACCAAAAATGCGGTCGCCAATTTTAACGTATAAACCTTCAAGCGTGCCGGTATTGCCTTTGGGCAAAATATTATGTATGCGCTCCAGGCCAAATTCATTTTTCATCTTTATCAGCAACGTAATAAAATCTTCCGGCGTAAATAAATTATAATGGCTCAGGCCGCTGCCGTCAATCCAATCTGGTTTTTGAGGCAGGTCTTTATAATCCGTTTTTAATAAAGTATCAATAATGGCAGCGTCATTCATATAACCAAGCAATTCATTGCTCACCATCAGCAATGTTTGTTCGGCATAAAAATTATCGCTGCGATACATCATCGGCTTCAGCATGGAATCGAGCGGCTGCGAATGCAGTTTTTTATAGTTTGAATATGATGTTGGCAGAATATTATGTATCGTCCAGCTTTTATTGCCCAGAAGCTTTGCGGCAGTGCTAAGGCCATTGGTTATAAAAGGCACCTCGTCTGTCCAATTGCTGTTTTGCAAAGGGTATTCAATATTAAATGAATCAGCATTGATCATTCTTATAACGGAAGGACTTTTTAATTCTGTATTGAGTTTGTATGATGTACCGCCTGTAACATCAGGCGTTTGTACAAAATGGATTTGTTGCGTAATGCTGTCATACGTAAATATTGTATGCGCTACATTTCCATATATCGGCATGGGGCTGCGCTCGGCCATATAATAATATGGGTAATCGTCCCAGCTCCAGCCCAGGCCCCAGGCATTTTCTTTCCAAAAAGCATCCGAAACAGAAACAGGTTTCGCATTCGTTTTCAAAAAATCCAAAACAGGGTTAACGGTAAAATCCCTGTACAATAAGGTTGGATCGCCGGAAGGAAGCAGGAATAAACTATCGGGCGTTTCATAATACCTCAATCCAATAATACTGTCATCAAGGTGTTTTAATGCAGCATAGCAGCTAAACAGTTTGGTATTGCTTGCCGGCATAAAATAATGATCGCCCTGGTAATTATAAATATACCGGTTAGCTGAAGCATCGAAGATACATACGCCGGCATGCGCATTTTTGATGGCGGCGTTTTGTAAAAAGGTTTGCCCGTTGCCGGCGACTTTTTTTGAAGGCGAACAGGCTGTAAAAAAAATAAATAATGTGCAGCAGAAGAGGAGGCGATTTTTTGGCATGTGGCAAAATAAAAAATAACTGCCATGAAAATATTTTTTTAAGGCAGTACCATATTGTCTAACGCATGTTTAATAATTCTACATCGAAAACTAATGTAGCGTGTGGTGGTATAGCGCCACCGGCGCCCCTGGCGCCATAGCCTAATGCAGATGGAATAAATAATTTCCATTTGCTGCCTACCGGCATTAGCTGCAAAGCTTCCGTCCAGCCGGGTATTACCTGGTGCACGCCAAAACTGGCAGGCTGGCCGCGCTTGTAAGAACTGTCGAAAACTTTACCGTTTATAAGGCTGCCTTCATAATGCACCGTTACAACTGTGCATGGGCCGGGCTTATCACCCTTTCCTTTTGTAACAACTGTATATTGAAGGCCAGATGGTAATGTAACCACGCCTTCTTTCGCGGCGTTATCCTGCAGGAACTGCTCCTGTTCCCGGGTGTTTTTCTGTAGCATAGCTTTAAATTTTTCCTGTAGATTCATAATGGAATTATAAGCAAATGTAATCGGTTGGCAATATCACCATACGAAAATATGCTTTGTTTGTTTTGAGTGGAATATCCAAATTTTATTGCGCTTAAGCAATTCAGAAACTTAACCTGAAAAGGCCCAAAGAAGCATCAGGAATAAGCCGGTGAACATACAATTTATCTTTTAATTCCCTCCAAATCATTGCTTGCAACTCTTATTTCGTCAATTTATTTTGCCGTTTATCATCAAATTATATATTGAGCGGTTTTTAAATTAGTTGAATATCAATACTTTAATAAAATAAAGAATACTATTTATTCCAAGTTACTTAAAATAAAATAGTATTATGTTTTGCATAGTACTTAAAAATGCCGTTATCTTTGTGATGTCAATAAATTAAAAACAATAAAAACAAATTATATGCGAAACGAATTCATCAGCCTGTTTGCAGCGCTAAACGCCACAGAACTTGAAAGCTTAATCGGGGAAACAAGAGAAACCATTACTGCAGATGCACCGGTTCAGAATAAAAAGCCTGTTTTTACTGCGGCCAACCTCTGGAGCATCCATAATATGAAGCGTACAAGAACTTCAAGAAGATTTATGTAATCAAATTAACCAACCACGTAAAACAAATTATATGCGAAACAAATTCATCAGCCAGTTTGCCGAATTAAACGCTATGGAGCTGGAAACTTCAATCAGGGCAGCAAGGGAAACCGTTACTGTTGAAGGATATACTGAAAATGCCAGGCCGGTATTTACTGCGGCTAACCTGTGGAATATTCATAATAAAAGAAGGATGAGGATTACAGGGAGAATGTTTGTGGCATAGTTATTAAAGCAGGCAGTAAACAAACGGCGCAGTAAACAGTACCGCGCCGTTTTATTTTTTAAAATGATTATATTAAAGGCAAACTTCTTCAGGAAGATACCTGGCAATGAGCTCCTCGTAATAAGGCCTTAATTCTGAAACCACTGGCGGTTTTGGGCTTTTTGAATACAGGTCATAAGGATTAAATTTTCGTACCCAGTCAAACATTTTCCGGTCGTGGTCATTCAGCAAATGGTTGTATGCATTTTCGCGGTGCTGGGAATAGAAAGAATGATAACGGATCATGTATAAAGACGGTTCTGGCATATAATCTTTTACAACCTGGTATAAATATTCATCGTGACCCCAGCTCATGTGCACATTATCCAGGCCGCAGCCATGTTCATAAACGCCGTACCTGGTGTTATAACGCTCATCTTTGCTGTCGGGATTAGCATTAAAAAATTCAGGATAAACAATTTTATCAGAGTGTGCACAACCCACCGGGAACGTGTCGCCAACCACAGCCCATTGCGGCTCGCCAAACAGGCAAAGCACCTTGCCCATGTCGTGAATAAATCCGGTTAGTATAAACCAGTCGGGATGGCCGTCTGCCCTTATGGCTTCTGCTGTTTGCAGCAAATGCTGCAACTGGTCAAGCTCAATATCAGGGTCTGAATCATCAACCAGTGTATTTAAAAATTCCATGGCTTCCCATACTTTCAGCCTCTTACGGTTGAACTGCAAAAAATCCTTTCGCTTTTCCATCACAAAATCATACGTCTGGTAGGTATGGTTCAGGCGGTAAAACTCCCGCACGGTATCCCTGCCGGGATTATCGTAATTGCGAAATTCTTCTTTTGCCTTTGCCGGCGCATCAGTTTGGGGATAACGTTCAAGCACATCATCCTCCCATTGTTCTATGCTGTGCAATGGGTTAATTTCTTCTTTTGTGAAAGTGGCAGCATTCATTATTTGATGTTTTTAGTTGCATAAAAATAGCTTTTTTTAAAAAATGCCCTGATGATTAATGGGTGTATTTCAATTTTTCGCTCCATATACACCTTTCCGTTCGGTGAGACACCGACCAGTTGCGGCAAATAAAAAGCCGCATCTCATTCATAAAATGCGGCCAATGATTGTATGCCTGAATACCGTGTATTAATTCACCGGCGTCATTACCAGGCAAACCGGTTTCTGCACATCTATCTTCACATTCGTGTCCTGCAGCAGGCCAAAGTTTTTATTGATGACGAATATCTGGATGGTATTGTTGTTCTGGCTGGCAACCAATAAAAACCGCCCGGAAGGATCCACCATCATACCGCGCGGATTTGCATTTACAGGTTGTTTGCCATTTTCGAGCAAACTGCCATCTGTTTGTACCTTAAATAAAGCCACATCGTTGGCTGCAAGGCGGTTGGATGTGTAGAGGAATTTTCCATTAGGCGTAATAACGATTTCGCCGCTGCCACGTTCGTTCTTATCGCCGGCAGTTGTGGAAACAATGGTTTGCTTTGGCGTGAACCTGCCATCCGCATAGCTGAATACAATCACATTGCCTGCTAATTCGTTTATTAAATAAGCGGTTTTGCCATCCGGGCTGAATGTTATATGCCTGGGGCCGGTGCCATCATCCACCGTAATATACCCGGGATCATTTGCCGGCGTAAGCACATTCTTTTCCTCACTGCCATTAAAATTGTATTGATATATCCTGTCTGTGCCAAGATCGGGACAAAAAACAAATTTCTGATCAGGAGAGAAAATAACCTGGTGCGGGTGCGGCATTTCCTGGCGGGTAACATTTACGCCATATCCTTCGTGCGCCACCAGCTGCACATACGGTTTAAGCGAACCATCATCATTTGTTTTAAACACTGTTATATTACCGCCGGCATAATTGGCTGTAATTACATTTTTGCCTGATTCATCCACCGTTACATAACAGGGCGCATAACCAGCAGTAGGTTGCTTATTTAAAAAAGTAAGCTGCCCGGTTTTTTTATCAAAGGAAAAAGCACTCAGTTCACCGGGTTTATCGCCTCCATTCTCGTTTACTGCATATACAAATCTGGCGTCTTTTGTAACGCATAGCCATGAAGGGTTTTGCACGCCGCTTGTTTTGCTCACCAGCGTTGCCTCACCTTTGTTCGGGTTAAATTTATAAACGTAAATACCATCGTTTGCACCGCCATCCGTATAAGTGCCCACAAATAAATACTGGATTGGGTTTTGCGCTTTTACATTCATCATGGCAAATGCAGCAATTAGTATTAACAACAACTTTTTCATATAATAACTATAAATTTTTAATGATTGTAAATGTAAAAGAAGATCAGAAAATTGAGTTGTTAATTTAGAAGAATGCGTTATAAGACTGGCTCAGTCTAAAAAGACTGAGCCAGTCTCTTCCCTTAAATATTATTCCACACAAAGTTGGCAAATGTTTCCAGCGATGGATCTCTGGCGCCCATCAGCAGCACTATGCAGTCATCAGTTAAATGCGATTGAATGGCAGCAGGAAAATCATTTCTGTGTTCAATAAAGAATGCATTTTTATGTAAAATTTTTATACCATTAATTAAGTCATTGGCTGAAATATCTTTTACTGCAGCGCCGCCTGCATAAAAAATCTCACTCATCCATATCTCATCCTGTGGCCGCAGGGCAGCAGCAATTTCTTTTACATAATCTGCCCGTAAAAATTTCGTGGGTGCATAGCCATGCGGCTGAAACCAGGCAATTAATTTTTCTGCCACCGGCTGGCAGGCTTTAATGCTGGCAGCGCACTTGGTGGGGTTATGCGCATAATCATCCACCAGCCACACACCACGCTTATGGCCTATAACCTGGTGGCGGCGATAAATGCCTTCATAACGCTGCAATGCCCCAGCACAAACATTTAATTCAACACCCGCTATGTTAGCGGCTGCAATAGCTGCCAATGCATTTTCTGCATTATGCTTTCCAATCGCATGCAGGCTGAATGATGTTTGATGAAGATCAAAATTTATTTCAAAACCCTGCTGCTGAAAATTTATTGCGGTATAACCGGCCTTCATCTTTTCATCCGCAGAAAAATCATATTCAATGTTTTGAGACAGTTCTGCCGCAAGCCTGTTATTCTGATTAACAATAAATGTTTCGCTGTTATTTTTAAACTGTGTAAAAAGCTTTACCAGTTCAGGATAATCTTTATGGTCTTTATCAATATTCAGCAATATGCCAATGGATGGATGATACTGCACAATGCTGCCATCGCTTTCATCTGCTTCTATAATAAGCCATTCGCCATGGCCGGCTTTTGCATTGCCTATGCTGCCCTGCTTTATCAGCCGTGTTAAACCTGCGCCGCTTATAAGGCCCGGCTGCAGGCCTGCATATTCCAGTATTTCAAACAGCATGGCCACCGTTGTGCTTTTGCCGGATGTACCGCCTACGGCAATTGTTCTTTTTGTTTTGGTGATTAAAGCCAGCAGTTCGCTGCGCCTGATAACAGGAATATGTAATTCCCTTGCTTTTTGCAGTTCCGGAACGGTATCTTCAACGGCTGCTGAAACAATTACAAGCTCAACATTGCTGTTAATACCTTCCCCATTTTGAAGAAAACAGGTAATGCCTTCGGCTTCTAATTTGCTTTTTGTTTCATTAAATTCTCCCGGCTTAAAAAAGCGGTCGCTGCCGCTTACATTTTTATTGACTGCCTTTAAATACTGTGCCAAAGCGCTCATGCCTGTGCCTGCAATGCCTATAAAGAAAATGTTTTGAAAATCGTTTATGGAAGTGATCATAATTTATTTAAGCGCGGCAATATAACAACATTAGGTATGATTACTGCTGATAAGTATGACTGCAATAAGATACAGCTATTATGATGACAGAGAGATAAAAACCTTGCTGCCGCTAATTAAGTGAAGGATCGTTAAACGTGTCGCCCTGGCTTATATCGCCTGTTTGATAGCCTTTTTTAAACCAATACATTCTTTGCTGTGATGTGCCATGCGTGAAAGCGTCGGGCACCACACGGCCCTGCGCTGCTTTTTGCAAACGGTCGTCGCCCACGGCACTGGCTGCGCTTAAAGCTTCTTCTATATCTCCCCGCTCAAGATAAGACTGATTATAATGGGCCCAAACGCCTGCAAGAAAATCGGCCTGTAATTCAAGCTTCACACTTAGCTTATTATAACCTGTTTCGCTTAAACGCTGCCGCATGGCATCAACTTTATCAGTAATGCCCAGCAGGTGCTGAACGTGATGGCCTAATTCATGCGCCAAAACGTAAGCCATGGCAAAATCGCCTTTTTCTGCGCCGAAGCGATTGGTTAATTCATTAAAAAAAGAAAGGTCAATATATACTTTCTGGTCGGCAGGGCAATAAAAAGGCCCGGTTGCCGAACTGGCCATACCGCAACCGGCCTGTGTTTGGCCTGTAAATAAAACAAGCGTTGGGTCAGTATATTGCCTGCCCATTTTATTGAATTGATCCGCCCACACTTCATTGGCAGAAGTTAACACCACATCCATGTATTGTTTTAGTGTGTCATTAGGATCATCCGGATCCTGGTAGCCGCTTTGTGTTTGCTGGGCAGTGTCCTGCTGGGTTATCTGGCTTGGGTCTCCGCCCAAAAAATAAACTATGGCAGCTATAATTAAACCGCCAATCCCGCCAAAAGCTAAAGTGCCACCCGACATGCCGCGACGGTCTTCTATATTGCCGCTTTCGCGGCGGCCTCTCCATTGCATAGAAAAAATTTTTTAAATGAAGTTATTTGAAAATTGGTAAATATTAAATGTTGCAGAATTTTTCAGGGCATTGTTATTCTTGTAAATAATCATTGTATGAATAAAATTTCTCAATTATAAAATGTGCATGCCGGGATGCAGCGACATATAAACCTGCGTTACTTTAATGCCACTTTTGTGCACGATAATGCCTGTGCATATTTGCTGCGCATCTGCGGTTGCAATTTCGAATGCAATACCTTGCCGCTGCGCATCGTATATATCAACTTTTCTTCCGTCATCTGTATAGGCAGCAACCTTTTTCAAGCCGGGAAACTGTTGCTGTATATCATTCAAAGAAGTATAAACATGCAACCCGCCAGCTGTTTCGAAAAAAGATGATGTGCTGCGAATCTGCTGCACTGTTTTGGCAAGCATAGCTGTGTCTTTATATGCGGTATAAACATTGAGCTGTGTTTTATTGTTATGCTCATCGGGCTTTTTGCCATACCAGGTAAGCCAGGCCTTACCCATTGCGGCATCACTCATATCCGGGTTTCCAAACGCTTCAAGCCTGCTGTTATCCATGCCTATTTCAATATTGCCCAAACTTTTGCCCGGAATGATTAATTTATTGGCAGATATTTCGTTTTTAACAGTGTCATTATTCATTTTATTGTTTAATGCGGCGCTATCTCTTTCATTTGGTATATTATTCGCTTCACCGGGAGTGCCGGTTGCCTGTTCTTCTGCATGGTTTTGCCGGTTACATGCACCTGAAAAAACCAATGCGGTTATAAATAAAAGATATTTCATATAGACAGAAAATATATTGTTTTATTCAAACATCATTCCCAATTCAATTAATGCCTGTGCCATGTTTGAAAATCTGGTGCAGTCTTGCGCGAAGCCCCGCCTGGTGTTATTCAAAGAAAAAACGCAGGGAAGCCAGTAAACTGATGATGAGCCATTGGCTTGCCGGGTTTGTACAGGGTTAAAAACAATTGTTACTCGTAACGGAATAATATTTTTTTAAAGGCTTCGGCCGCCCTGTGCACTTGCACTGTCCAGCTTTCTGCCGCTGCTCCATCGGCTCCATCAGAAATGTATTTTAAGCAGAGAAAAGGTATTTTTTCTTTCATGGCAATTAAAGCGAGTGGATAGGCTTCCATATCTATCACATTGTAATGGGTGTTTGAATGATTGACTTCGAAATTATCGCCAGAGCCGCAAATGCCCTGAGGCAGTCCTTCTATGTCCATTCCATAATTCAATAAAGGGGGGATGCCGGCGAGCGGTGTTTCGTATTGTGCAAAACCCAAGGCCTGAACATCCATATCACGCTGGATAAATTGTGTGCAGCAAACAACTTCGCCCGTAGGAAAAACATTGCTGCCCGCAGAACCAAGATTAATGATAAGCGAAGGTTTATTTGTATAAATGGCCCTGGTTAGTTCATAGGCAGCGGCGGCCTTTCCAATACCGCAGATAAGCTTGTTTACATGCTCAAATTCTTCCGCTGCTTCTGAAGCCAATGCGAAAACGAATAAGGTTTTTGTATCTGTGAGTTGCAGGTCTTTAAACGAAATTTTGCCGGATAATATCATGCTGCAAACATAAAATGATTTGATGTGTGCAGCATGATATTAACTATTACTTAGGATAGGCGACATTTGGTTCATTAAAAAAGGCTTTCACAAGTGTTATTTTTCTTTGAATTTCTTTCATGGTGTCTTCTACAGTTTCTCTGAATGTTTTTTTAGTGGGTGTGTGC
>NZ_JASGEX010000219.1:0-14177 GCF_047606085.1 Parafilimonas sp. | reverse complement strand
TACCAGTATTTTGAGGAGTTTCAATCGGCAATTGAGCAGTTCTTCTCTAATCTCGAATATCAATTGGATGAGCTGATATCTTTACTACAATTTAATTTCGGAATTATTAAAGCAACTTAGTATAATTACTTTTTGTCTTACCTAATCAAATTCATGTACCAACCAAGAAGGGCTATGCCACAGGTTTGATTTAATGGTCCTGCAAAACGCAAAGCCGTCCATTTCCGGCATCATCACATCACAGATAATTAGCCGTACGTTCTCTGCTTGTAGTATGTTTAATATTTCTTTATCGTTTTGGGTTCTTACCAGAAAAATATTTTATAACTCTCCGGCAACAGGTTTTTAATACCCTTTTTCCTGTTTGCGTAAATATCTTTTTCCAATCGGGCGGGTACTGGTTTCTTTATACAAATACCTTTGGCGGCCGGCATGCGGTTAATGGCGCCAAACAGTATTTATTTTCAATAAAAAATTATATTCCACGGTAAAATGAAACATGTTTTTTTCATAGCGGTTTTATTAATCCTGCAGGAAAGATATGCCTGGTCGCAGCAAACATCTTCACTGCAAATAAATATTGCCGGCGTTATAGTTGATTCATTATCTAAAAAGCCGGTTGCATACGCCACTGTTAATTTACTTGACACCACCAATAACATTGTAGCTTCAGGATATGCCGGCGAAAGCGGCACCTTTGCTTTACGCTTTAACAGGCAGGGAAATTATATGGCTGAAATAACGGCTGTTGGCTATCGCGCTATGCGGGCGCCGGTGGTTATAAAATCGGCCGCTGCATCAGTAAATGTTGGGCAGGTGGCCATAGCGTCTTCCGCCGGTGCTTTGGAAGATGTGACAGTAACATCAGGCAGAAAACTTGTGGAGCAAAAGCCGGGCATGCTGATATATAATGCAGAGAATGATGTATCAAATAAAGGCGGAACAGCGGCCGATGTACTGCGCAAGGCGCCTGTATTGAATGTGGATGCACAGGGCAATGTAAGCATGCGTGGCAGCGATAAATTAAAGATACTGATAAATGGAAAATATTCCGGGCAAATGGCGCGCAGCCCGGCAGATGCGCTGAACATGATGTCTGCCGATATTGTAAAGTCTGTTGAAATTATTACCACGCCTTCTGCCAAATATGATGCGGAAGGCGCTGCCGGTGTTATTAATATCATCACGAAAAAGGGGCGTAAAGAGTTTAACGGTACTATAGAAGCTGTTGGCAGCAATTATAACCAGATGATCAACCCGAGGCTTTCGTTTGGCGCGGGTAAATGGAATTTTAATTTCACCGGGCATTTGCACCAGTTGCGGAAAAAAGAAAGATTTTTTTTAAACCGCATTCAAAAAGCAGATGATACAACCGCTTTTATATTAAACCAGCAAACGGAAAAAGACAATACAGCGCCGCATTGCTCTGCAGATATGAGCCTTGTGTATGCGGCCGATTCGATGAACGAGCTAAGCCTGGGCTTTGTGGGCTGGATGGGCAAATGGCCCGATGATAATACCATTTTTACTGCCGTAAAGCTGCCTGACGGAACCATAAGCGAAGAATATTTGCAAAGCACAAGATCATCAGATAAATTTTTGGGCGGCGATTTTAATATAAGCTACGACAGGAAGTTTAAAAAGCCCGGCCGGGAGCTTAACCTGCTCATACAGTTTTCCCCCTCAAGGGCCCGTACCGGCTACCACCTGGGCCAGCAGAGTAAAACGGAAACATTGCTGTACCAGGAAACAAACAAAGGCTTTACCAATAACAGGGAATGGACGGTTCAGTTAGACTATAACCAGCCTTTGGCAGGCAGGCATAGTTTTGAAACAGGGCTTAAGATTATTACCCGCAATGTTACCAACAGGTACGATGTGTCTGCTTCTTCTGATACAGTGCCCGGCATTCTGGTTGCCCAGCCTTTGCGCTCAGACGTTTTTATGTATGGCCAGGATGTATATACCGCTTATGCCTTATTAAAGCTGAACCTTTCTCATAACTGGTATGTTGAAGCCGGCGCCCGGGTGGAAGAAACAAACATTAATGGCAGCTTTAAATACAATGGAGACCCGTTTGAAAACAATTTCACCAATTTTATACCTACCGCTACCATCACCAGAAAAATAAATGGCGCACAAAGCCTTGGCCTCAGTTACACAAAACGGCTTACCAGGCCTTATATATGGGACCTTAACCCCAATGCCGATGCAAGCGACCCTAAAAATATTGTAACCGGAAACCCTGGCCTTCGCCCTGAACTGGCGCACCAGGCAGAGATAACATACAGCATAAACGGTGGCGCTGCATTCTTTATAAATACGGCCCTGTTCTGGAAGCAGACCAATAACGCCATGATTGATTTTACTACTACCAGCGCCAGCGGCATATCCGTAACCAGTAAACAAAACCTTGCAGCCAATAAACAATATGGCCTGAATGTTTCTTACAGCGTATCTGTTTCGGAGCACCTGAGCATAAACGGCAATATAAACACCAGTTATCTTGATTACAGCAGCAAGGCGCTGCAGGTGTTTAGCGAAGGGTGGGCGGCAGATGCGGCCATGAACATAATATGCAAACTGCCCCAAAATTATATGCTGCAATTGTTTGGCGAATACGATACCCGCAAGGTTACCCTGCAGGGTTATAAAACCAACAGCTATTATTATAACCTGGCTGTTAAGAAAGCTATTACCAGCAGAAAGATAACAATTATAGCATCGCTTATTAATCCATTCTCTGCTTATATTCCTCAAACCAGCTTTATAAAGGCGGATACATTTGAATCTGCAATGGAAAGCAGGTATTATTCAAGAGAGTTTAAGCTTGCCCTTAACTGGGAACTTGGAAATGCCTTCCGCCAAAAGGAAAAAAAGAAGGTTACAAATGATGATATCAATGATAAGGGCAAAGGCTAAATGGCAGTGTAGCGGCCTTATTCAAATCTTGTTTAGATATGGCATATCATCGTTCTGAGGTTTCGCTGTATTACCGCTTGTGGTGCACGCTATTTATACCACAAAAATGTTTTCTGAAAACCTTTCGCTTACGGTTGATTTTTTACCATTTACCTCAATTTCCAAAGTGCCGTCAAAATCCTGCCGGCTTATAACCTTTATCCTGCTGCTTATGCCCGGGCCAACTTTTACAACATATTGCAGAAAGGCAACACTGTTATCCTTTACAGCTACCAGCCTGCAGGTTTTGCCCACAGGCTGGCTAAAACCAGTTAAAAAACAGCTTATTCATCCCAATGCTAAGGCATTGTGAGTTAATTAAAAATCGTTATCCCGAATTCACGTTATTTATTTTTTGCTGTTGCTATTGATGATAGCGGCTTACATTCGCCGGCAAAAATATTCAATATTCAAGCCAGGTGATTAATAAACATGCAGCCGGTAAATTTTCATTCATTCAGAAAAAAAGTAGGCCTTTATAAAAAGCAGTTTAAGCGTTATTTGCGGCAGGTGCAGAAAATAAAACCGCAGGGCCTTGACGATCTTGCTGAACAAATTAATACAGAGGTTTGGCAGGAAATTGATTGTTTGTCATGCGCCAATTGCTGCAAAAAAATGACGCCGACATTTACGGCCGAAGACATTCGCCGTATTGCAAAACACCTGCATATACGCCCAAGAGATTTTAAAGAGCGATGGCTTAAGTATGATAAAAAAGATGATGACTGGGTGAATGTAAACCAGCCCTGCCAGTTTCTTGATCTTGCTACGAATATGTGCTCTATATATGAAGTGCGGCCGGCTGACTGCGCCGGTTTTCCGCATCTTGCAAAAAAGAAAATGGTTGATTATATGCATGTGCATGAACAGAACATTGAATACTGCCCGGCTACTTTTAAAATGGTGGAGAAGATGATGGAAAAAATAAAAATAGGATAATGGTTATGCTAAAATTTCCCCGCTATACATGAATCCTGTATTTTGCTAAACTAATACCGCAATCGCATGTCCCCATACTTTTTGTTTGGTTTTGTGTTGGTTTATTTTTTACTGCTGCTCGGCGTTGCATGGCGCACCAGCCGCAATGCTGATAACAATTCCTTCTTTATAGGCAACCGCAACAGTAACTGGATGCTGGTTGCTTTTGGCATGATTGGCACTTCCTTAAGCGGTGTCACATTTGTTAGCGTGCCAGGCACGGTGGGCAGCAACAATTTTGGTTATTTTCAGGTGGTGACAGGCAATTTTATCGGATATTGTTTGATAGCATTTATACTGCTGCCTTTGTATTATAAAATGCAGGTAACATCCATCTATAACTACCTGCTTAACCGCTTTGGGAAAGTATCGTATAAAACAGGCGCTTTGTTTTTTATTATTTCGAGGATATTGGGTGCAACGGCGAGATTATATCTGGTAATAAATGTGCTGCAGATATTCATTCTTGATAACATGCACGTGCCTTTCTGGCTTACCACATTTGTAATTCTTTTGATGATACTGCTATATACATTTGAAGGCGGCGTAAAAACTATTGTGTTTACTGATATGCTGCAAACAACCTGCATGCTGCTTGGCCTGGTTATCTGTATTTATTTCATAATGGATATGATGCATTTTTCTTTCAGCGATGCGCTGCAGTTGCTCCATGCAAAAAATTATACAAAGGTCTTTAATACGGATATGAAAAGCGGTTCTTTCTTTATAAAGCAAATAATAGGCGGCGCATTTTTAACCGTGGGCATGACGGGCCTTGACCAGGAAATGATGCAGAAGAATATTAGTGTAAGAACGCTGAAAGGCTCACAAACAAACATGATGACCTTCAGCCTTATTTCTGTTGGCGTAAACTTTTTATTCCTGTTTCTGGGCGGATTGCTTTACCTGTTTGCTGCGTCACGGCATATTGACATACAGGGCGATGATTTATTTCCCACCGTTGCGTTAAATTACCTGCCGCCCTTTGTAGCCATCATCTTTATTATTGGATTAATATCCGCTTTATTCCCCAGCGCCGACGGCGCTTTAACAGCGCTTACATCTTCTTTCTGTATTGATATTTTAGGGTTGCGGCGCAACATATCGCTTACAGAAAAGCAAACAAAAAAAACAAGGATAGCGGTGCATATAACATTTGCATTGATATTCTTTTTGTGCATTATGATATTTAAATGGATTAATGATAAGTCAATCATTAATGTAATACTTATTGTGGCCGGCTATACGTACGGGCCTTTGCTTGGCTTATTTGCTTTTGGCATTTTTACAAAAAGGGCATTGCCCCAAAATGCGCGCATGGTAATAGTTTGCATAGCGGCGCCGGTTATTACTTACATGCTAAGCGCTAACGCCATCAAATGGTTTAATGGTTATGCCATAGGATTAGAGTTGTTACTTATTAACGGCTTGCTTACCTTTGCCGGGCTTTTATCTGTTTCAAAACCGGCCGCCCCAACAAATGCAGTGGATTGATAAACTTGCTGAAGACTACGCATCAACACATACATCGCCATTGGATGATGTGCTGATGAAAATATATGAGGATACGATGGCCAGCCATCCTCATGCGCACATGATAAGCGGCCCCGTGCAGGGTAAGTTCCTTGAATGTATAAGTTCGCTGCTTCAGCCCAAATATATTTTAGAGATTGGCACCTTTACCGGCTTCAGTGCAATATGCCTGGCCGCCGGCCTGCAGGCCGGCGGCGAACTGCATACAATAGAGCTGCGGGAAGAGGATGCTGACACGGCATGGAAAAATATTACGGCAGCAGGCATGAACGATAAAATACATCTGCACACAGGCGACGCCAGGGAGATTGTAAAAACATTGCCTCACCGGTGGGACCTTGTTTTTATAGATGCTGATAAAACTTCTTACATAACATACTATGAAGAGGCTGTGATGCGTTTAAGTGAACGCGGGCTTATACTGGCAGATAACGTTCTGTTCCATGGCGAGGTTTTAGAAGAAAAGACTGATGGTAAAAGTGCAAAAGCCATTGCACAATTCAATAATCATGTTTTAAGTGATCAGCGCACCGAACAGGTTTTATTAACGATACGGGATGGGTTGCTGCTGATTAAAAAGAAATCCTGATGAAGAAGCTACTTCCTGTTTTATTTTTTGCTGCTGCTGCACTCAGCTCAGAAGCACAAAACAATGAAGCCGTTGCGGCATATATTGCGCAATACAGGCAACTGGCTATTGATGAAATGATCCGCACGGGCGTGCCTGCTTCCATTACATTGGCGCAGGGCATACTGGAATCCAGTGCAGGGCAGTCTGACCTTACGATACAATCCAACAACCATTTTGGCATTAAATGTAAAACAGACTGGACGGGCAATTGCGTTTATCATGATGATGATATAAAGCATGAATGTTTCAGAAGCTATTCCTGCGCGGAGGATTCTTACCGCGACCATTCTGATTTTTTAAAAACAAGGCCCAATTATGCTTCTTTATTTGATATAGATGCCACAGACTATAAAAGCTGGGCTTATGGTTTAAAAGAGGCGGGTTATGCCACCAATCCTGTATATGCCATTTCCCTTATCAGCACGATAGAAAAATATGGTTTGCAGGATGTAACGATAGCGGGCCTGCAGCAAAGCCACCAGGTTATTATTGCTGCGGCCCCGTTTAAAATGCAGGAAGAAACAGCTTTTGATAATGTAACCGGGAGTGGGGCGGCACAAATGGCGAATAAAGAACCTGCAGAAGATGTGGCAACGTATCCTGATGGCGTTTTTACTATTAACAGGGCCAAAGTTATTTATGCAAAGGCAGGCGCTTCGCTGCTTGCCATTGCCAATAAATACAATATTGCTTATGGAAAACTGCTTGCTTTTAACGATCTTGACAATGGCGATATTTTAAGTACCGGTATGCTTGTTTACCTGGAAAAGAAACCAAAGCGTGGTTCCAAAGACTATCATATAGCGCTGCCCAACGAAAACCTGTTCGCCATTGCACAAAATGAAGGGGTGCAGTTACAAAGCCTTCTGGCATATAATAATCTCCCTAAAAACATACAGCTAAAGGCCGGCGATAAAATTATATTGCGCACAGAAAGCAGAAAGCTGTTTTGATTGCATTAGTTTGCAGCTAAAACCTATTTTAGCTTATGCAGGAAATTAATGTGCTTGATAAAACTTTTACTTCTTATATAAGCATAGCCGATATTGAAGCTTCTGTAAAAAAAATAGCTGAGGCCATCAGCGCTGATTATGCCGGCAAAATCCCTTTGTTCATTGCCATACTAAACGGCTCTTTTATGTTTGCCGCGGAGCTTTTTAAATGGCTTGCCATTCCTGCCGAAATTTCTTTTATCAAGCTGGCTTCTTATAAAGGCACCATCTCATCCGGCCACATAATTACTTCCATTGGCCTTGATGTGGAGGTAAAAGACAGGCATGTTATTATACTGGAAGACATTCTTGATACAGGCAAAACATTGCATAGCTTTTTGCCGCAACTGTATAATATGAGCCCAGCCTCGTTAAAGATAGCAGCCCTGCTACATAAGCCTGAAGCCACCATTTATGATGTGCCGCTTCATTATAACGGCTTTAAAATACCTGATAAATTTGTGGTGGGCTTTGGTTTGGATTATAATGGCTATGGCAGGAATATGCCGGCTATTTACCAGTTGAAGGAATGAATTGCCGCGAGCATTGGTTGCAGCAAATAAAACAGAAGCATTATGCTGGCTATAATTTCGACTTCGCTCAATGACAGCAATCCGTCCTCGACTCCGCTCGGACGGGCTGTAAACATCATTCTATCGCAACAGGCATTTCAATCAATAAAAAGAGGTTCTTCCTACGCTTCGGCACAAACATAAGAGTTCCTATGTTTGAAAGACAGCCTCATCCGAAATTTTAATATGCGGCTCCGAAGGAGCCGTAATTATTCCTTACCCGTGGGTTTCACTGCAAAGAGGTTGCTCCTCCGGAGCCTTATCAAAAAACTTTGCAACCCCGCCCACAGGTATGTTTTAATTATATTATGAGGATTCCGTCAAATGATTTAAAAAGTGTAAACTTCAATGATTTATTATTAATATACTCAGAAAAAATTGAGTGATATTATATTGGGGTTTAAAAGATAAATTTCCCAACTGTAACTATAAAGTTCTATAGATACCTGCTATCATACTTTTCAGTTGTAATAATCCTTCAAATGAAAGGAAATTGAATGTTGAAAAGCCTGTAGTTGATACAATAATCAATGACTATAAAAAATAATAACAGAGCGGAACAAGCACCTGCCGGAAAGTAAACCACGTTAGTTACAAAGATTGATACATTTGTCCTTTTTGCTATCATAACTATCATTAATGAGTAACTGTTATCTTAAAAAAATTATCAGCGTTATTTTCTTATAGCATTTATATCTGCAGCAACGGCTCAAAGAGCAATAGAACCAAAGGCTGATACAGACTGGGTGAAACCTTATCCGCCTTTTAAGATTGCAGGTAATTTATAGTACGCTGGCATAAGCCCTGGCGAAATGGACGCATATAATCCTTTGGCGTTTATTGATCAGAAAGGTTATAATAATGCGTTAAGCGGGTTGCAGGGGCAATACAACGAAAAATTAAAGCAGGATGCCAATTACAATTTACCGCCATATTCACTAATCAATTCCGCCATGAGCGCCGTCCAGCCGGTTTGGTGCGAAGCGCCCAGGCCTTTGCCGCTATCGCCGTGAAAATATTCATAAAACAAAACCAGGTGCTCATTTTCCGGCCTCTTATAAAACCAGTTGTATGTATCATATATTTTGCGGTTGCCTTCTGCATCTTTTTCAAATAAACTTATTACACGGCGGGTAAGCTCATCGGCTACCTGCTCCAGGTTCATTTGTATGCCCGATCCTGCAGGGCATTCCACCATTAAACTGTCGCCATAAAATTTTCCATACTTGCGTATGGATTGAATGATGAGGAAGTTGATGGGCATCCACACCGGGCCGCGCCAGTTGCTGTTGCCGCCAAACATATTGGAAGTGCTGTCGCCGGGATCGTAGTGAATAGTATAACCAATGCCATCCACCGTAGTGGAATAGGGATGTTCCAGGTGAAATTTTGAAAGGGCCCTTATGCCGCCTTCGGAAAGAAATTCCTTTTCGTCCAGCAGATAATTCAGCAGCTTAACGAGCCTTTCCCTGCGTACCAGTGAAAGTAAAATTTCAGCGTCCTCGCTGCGCTCTTCATTCGGCCAGAATTTATTATTTACAATACGATAGTGCTCAAACCAGGTGATGCGTTTTTTGAAATCCCTTAATTTATTTAATTCCCAGGAATAGATATTGGATACAGCGAATAAGGGGCTTAAGCCAACAATGGAACGGATGCGCAAAGGCGAGGGATCTGCACCAGCTACGTTCAGCACATCATAAAAAAAACTGTCCTCCGCATTCCATAAATTATGTTCATTCAAGGCTTCGGCTATAAAAACAAAATGCTCAAAAAATTTGGTAGCTGTATCTTCAAAAGCATTATCGTGCAATGCAATTTCAATGGCAATATCCATCATGTTCAATGCATACATGCCCATCCAGCTTGTGCCGTCAGCCTGCTCTAACTGTATATTGCCCTGCTCGCTGAAGCTGCGGTTGAACACACCAATGTTATCAAGCCCGAGGAAACCGCCCTCAAAAATGTTATTGCCTTTGCGGTCTTTCCGGTTTATCCACCAGGTAAAATTGATAAGCAGCTTTTGAAAAACCTTTTTTAGAAACTGTACATCTTTTTTGCCGGTTTGCTTCTCTTCAATGTAATAAACCTGCAATGCCGCCCAGGCCTGCACCGGTGGGTTCACATCGCTGAAATTCCATTCGTAAGCAGGTAACTGCCCGTCGGGTTTCATATACCATTCCCGCATAATGAGCAGCAACTGGTGCTTGGCAAAATTGGCATCGGCTACAGCCAGCGAAATGGTTTGAAAAGCCAGATCCCATGCGGCATACCAGGGATATTCCCATTTGTCGGGCATGCTGATGATATCCTGGTTTTTTAAATGTTTCCAGTCGCTGTTGCGGCCGTTGGCTTTGGATGTGCTTGCCGGTGTAATGCCATCGCCCGTGTTAAGCCATCGTTCCACATCGTAATGATAATATTGCTTTGTCCAGAACATGCCTGCCAGCGCCTGCCGCTGTATATTGGCAAGCTCATCGTTTATTTTTTTAGGAAGAATGGTTTTGTAGAATGCATCCGCTTCTTTTTTCCGCCTGCTGAAAATATGCTCAAAGCCTTTGGGGAATGGTTTCTTTAAAAGCGTATTATTAAACCGGCAATAAATAGTTTTTGTTTCGCCGGCTTCAACAGTTAAATTATATACGGCGGCAAACTTTGTTCCCGTTTTTCTTCTTCGTAAATCCGTAATATTTTGCTTTTGAATAACCGCCCGGTGAAAAGCGTCTTTTGTAAATACGGATTTATTGGGAACGCCTGTTACAATTTCCGTATTGGTTTCATTATCTGTGAACCACCTGTCATCCGCATTTAAAAAATACAGGTAATTTGTTTTAAGCCTGTAATGACTGGTAATAACTGCATTCCTGTTTAGCAATGTGATGGATGGTATATCAGAGCCCGGTGTATGCTGCCACCGGTTATAGAAAAACAAAGTGGGTAAAACAGTTACAGGCGCCGCGGCCGTAAAGCGGTTGGTTATATCTATCTTAATGAAAATGTCTTCCTCATCTTCCTTTGCATAAGTTATTAAAACATCAAAATATTCGTTGTTGTTAAATATGCCTGTATCCAGTATTTCATATTCAGGCTCAAGCTTCGACCTGTTGCGGTTTTCCGTTCTTAATTGTTCATAAGGAAATAGTTGGTGTGGGTATTTATACAAATACTCCATGTACGTGTGCGTGGGCAAATTATCAAGATAATAATACAGTTCTTTTACATCTTCCCCATGGTTGCCTTCATAATTTGCCAGGCCAAAAAGGCGCTCTTTTAATATGGGGTCTTTGCCATTCCATAAGGCAACGTAAAAACAAAGGTTTTGATAATAATCGGAGATGCCTGCAAGCCCGTCTTCGCCCCAGCGATAGGTTCTGCAATGTGCATGGTCAAAAGGAAAATAATGCCAGGCATCGCCATCGGGGCTGTAGTCTTCCCGCACGGTGGCCCATTGCCTTTCGCTTAAATAAGGCCCCCATTTTGCAAGCGACACCGGCTTGTTTGCATTTTCTTCGAGCCTTTTTAATTCATCAATCATATATCAAACTTAATAAGTGGGTTGTGAATGGTGAGCAGCTGTCATCATATTAATAACCACAGAAAATAAAATTTCACGAAAGATATTTACCCACAATAGGTACGCGCCTGCCCACGCCGAATGCTTTTTCTGATATGCGGATAATGGGGCAAAACTGGTTGCGCTTATACTCATTCGTGTTTACAAGCTTTAATGTGCGGTCCACAGTATCGCTGTCAAATCCCAAGGCTTTTATTTCATTGGGGCCAAGCCTGCGCTCTATGTATTGATATAAAATGGAATCAAGAACAGCGTAATCAGGCAGGCTGTCTGAATCTTTTTGATCAGGCCTTAATTCAGCGCTTGGCGCTTTTATTAAAATATTATTTGGAATAATTTCTTTATCACGGTTAATATACTGCGCTAATGCATACACCTGCGATTTATAACAATCGCCCAATACACTAAGGCCGCCAGCCATGTCTCCATACAAAGTGCCATAGCCGGTTGATAGTTCGCTTTTGTTGGATGTATTTAATAAGATGTAACCCAATTTATTAGCTATTGCCATTAACAGATTGCCTCTTATGCGGCTTTGAATATTTTCTTCTGCCACAGAAAAAGGAAGGCTTTTGAACAAAGGCTGCAATGTTTCTAAAAACGATTCATAGATTGAATTAATGCGGATGATATCGTAAGGATTGTTCAAATTCTTACTTAGCTGTTCGGCATCGTTTACAGAATGTTCTGTTGAATAAGGCGAAGGCATTAAAACAGCCCTTACATTTTCAGAGCCTAATGCCTGGCAGGCAAGCGTTAAAACCAAAGCGCTGTCAATACCGCCGGAAGAGCCAAGGATGGCTTTTGTAAAACCCATCTTTTTAAAATAATCGCGAATGCCCAGCAGCAGCGCTTCATGTATCATTCCAAGATTTAATTCAGGCTGAAATTCTTTTATAAAAAGTTCTGTATCGGGTAAGTATTCAGCCCGCTCTATAACCGGCGCATCAATAGTGCCATCGTCATTCAGCACAATGGTTTCAAGCGCTTCTTTAAACATGGGCAACATTTTGCAAAGGTTTCCATCTTTATCAAACACAAGCGAAGTGCCGTCAAACACAATCTCCGTCTGGCTGCCCACTGTATTACAGTAAAACATCGGCAGCTTATATTTTAGTACGTTTGATTTTATAACGGCCTTTCGGTCTTCATTATGCGTATAATCAAAAGGAGAAGCGCTTATGTTAAGCATTAAATCAGGCGCTTGTGTGATTAATGCATCCATCGGGCATATACGGTATAACGGGTTATCGCCAAGGTTCCAGATGTCTTCGCAAATAGTTATTGCCAGCTTTTTGCCTTTAAACTCCACAACATTCCAGTCAAAAGCCGGTTCAAAATAGCGGTATTCATCAAACACATCATAAGTAGGCAGCAAAGTTTTGTGTATCTCCGCTTTAATTTCTTTTTCATATAAAAAGAAAGCGGCATTAAAAAGATCCTTGCCTTCAAATTTTGGGTTGCGTGCCGGCGAACCAATAACCACGCCGATTGTATCTGCATGTTCTTTAATTATATCAACCACGTTGTAACATTTATTGATAAAATCGCTGAACTCCAGAAAATCTCTTGGCGGATATCCGCAAACGCACAATTCGCTGAATAAAATAAGATCGGAACCCTGCTGTTTTGCCTGCTTTATGCCATCAATAATTTTTTCCGTATTGCTTTCAAAATTGCCTATATGATAGTTTTGCTGTGCTATTGTAATCTTCATGCTGTAAAGTTCGTTTAAAATAAATATTAACAACCTGCTTGCGTAGCAAGTAATTTATTTGCAATATGAAATTTTTTGCCGCCGCATTTTTTTGTTTGCTGTTATTTGCCTGCAATCAAAAGAAACCAGCGCCCGACGTTTCCAATATTAAAGTTGATGTACAGCTATTGCGTTTTGATAAAGACCTGTTTTCAATTGATACCAGTAGTGTTGAAAGTGCTTTGAATGCCCTTCAGAAAAAGTATGGTTCTTTTCTGAATGATTATTTATACAATATAATGGTGCTGCCACCACAGCGAGACAGCGTTGCGAAAAAAATAAAAATGTTCCTGCACGATTATCGCTTTGTTTATGATATAGCTCAAAAAAACTTCGCTGATTTTGATAATGAATTTAAAGGCATAAAGAAAGGCCTGCAATATGCGAAGTATTACTTCCCTGAATATAAAACACCGGCAAACGTCATAACTTTTATAGGGCCGGTAGAAGGTTATGCCAATGTGCTTACTGCAAGCGGGCTTGCTGTGGGTTTGCAATTATACCTTGGCGAAGATTTTCCTGTGTATCATTCAGAATTTATAACGAATGTTTATCCCGATTACCAGCAGCGCAGGTTTAAGCCTGCTTATATTGCCGTTAACTGCATGAAGAATATTGTAAGCGATATTTATCCTGAAAAGAACGGCAGCGACCCGCTGGTATATCAAATGATTGATGCGGGTAAAAGATTATACCTGCTCGATCATTTTTTACCGCAGCTTGCAGACAGCTTAAAAACAGGTTATACGCAAAAGCAATTAGACGGCTGTTATGATAATGAGGCCGGTATATGGAATTATTTTGTCCGGAATAATTTATTGTTTATAACTGATCCTTTGCAGGTAAGGGATTATATGCAGGACGGGCCTTACACAGAAGTTTTAGGGCAGGCTTCACCGGGATTTATAGGTCAGTTTATTGGCTGGCAGATTGTAAGGAAATGGATGAATAAAAATCCTCAAATTACATTGCCGCAATTGATTGATGTGCCCGAAAAGAAAATATATGATGAGGCGAAGTATAAGCCGAGGTAGGAGAGGGGCTGTGAGCTGTGAGCTGTGAGCTGTGAGCTGTGAGCTGTGAGTGTGAGTGTGAGTGTGAGTGTGAGTGTGAGTGTGAGTGTGAGTGTGAGTGTGAGTGTGAGTGTGAGTGTGAGTGTGAAAAATTAAGGTGACTCGTC
>NZ_JASGEX010000218.1:0-7961 GCF_047606085.1 Parafilimonas sp. | reverse complement strand
ATGATGAATTCAGGAGATTGCTTATAGAGAATGGTGTTGAGTTTAATGAAAGATACCTGCTTTAATCTGCTTCATTCAACCCCGCAGGCGGGGTTGCCTCGCTCATATATGCCTTTTACCCTGAGTTGGCACTCAGGGCTATTCACACCTGCCTGCCGCAGGCTGGTTATAGCCCTTCAGGCTTTTCCAGTGCCTCAAAATATTAATTAGCCCATAAGTGGCTTTACATTTGCCGCATGAACTTAATTGAACGCGACAGGAAATATATATGGCACCCGTTTACTCCACAAAAAAACATGAGCGCACCGGTTGCCATCACAAAAGCAAAAGACAGTTATTTATTTGATGAAAATGGCAACGCTTATATAGATGCCATCAGCAGTTGGTGGGTAAATATTCATGGCCATGCCAATGAATATATAGCCCAAAAGATGTATGAGCAGGCTTTGCAGCTCGAGCATATCATCTTTGCCGGCTTCACACATGAGCCAGCCGTTAAGCTTGCGGAAAGATTATTGAAAATATTGCCTGGAGATTTTACTAAAATATTTTATAGCGATGATGGATCTACTTCTACTGAAGTGGCTATAAAAATGGCTGTTCAGTATTGGTGGAACGTGCGGTCAACGGTCAACGGTCAACAGTCAACCGCCAAAAATAAATTGCTTGCTTTTAAAAACAGTTACCACGGTGATACATTCGGCGCTATGAGCGTAAGCGACCGGAGTGTTTTTACACTGGCCTTTCACGATATTTTGCTCGATGTAATTTTTATAGATACACCGGACGAAAATAATATCAGTTCCATAAAAGAAGAAATAGCAAAACACGAAAATTCCATTGCAGCATTTATTTATGAACCGTTGGTGCAGGGCGCCGGCGGCATTAAAATGTATGATGCAGCCCTGCTTGATGAGCTGCTTTATTTTATTCAGCAGAAAAATATTATTTGCATTGCAGATGAAGTAATGACGGGTTTTGGCAGAACAGGTAAAATGTTTGCGGGCGAATACCTGCAAACAAAACCTGATATTATTTGTTTGAGCAAGGGCATAACCGGCGGTGTTATGGCGCTGGGCGTTACCGCCTGCTCTGAAAAGATTTACCATGCCTATATAACGGATGATGCGCGCAAAACTTTTTTTCACGGGCATTCGTTTACGGCAAACCCATTGGCCTGTACGGCGGCCAATGCAAGCCTTGACCTGTTTGAAAAAAATAATGTATTGGCACAAATAGAAAATATCAGTGCGCAAAACATGGCGTTTGCAGCACAATTGAAACAATTGAATGGCATTAAAAACGTACGCACACTCGGTACCATTCTTGCATTTGAAATGTTGCAGGGAGATGATATTTACCTGAATAATATCAGCCAGGTTATTACAGCAAAGGCTTTGGAGAAAGGGGTATATATCCGTCCGCTTGGCAATACGGTTTATATAATGCCGCCTTATTGTATTACGAATGAAGCGCTGGAAAAAGTGTATGCCGTGCTTACAGAAATTTTATAACTTACATGAGTTTGGAATAACCCAGGCCTGCAGGCCTGGGATTAAAAAACGTTCTATAAAAAGGCTTTAGCCTAAGTATCCGCAGATTCACTTTGGCTAAAGCCAGTTAAAAGCTGGCTTATTCATCCCAATGCTAAAGCATTGGGTTAATTAAAATTGTTATCCTGAACTTATGTATTATACCGGCAGTTAATTAGCCCTTTCACAAACCCGTTTCAGTTTGGCAAGGCTTACTTCCATAGACGGGCCAAAAACTTTATCATGCAGCATAGCGCTTAACCTTTCCCATGGATACCATGCAAGCTGCTGTTGAAAACTCCAGTTAATTAATGTGACGCCGTTTGGGTTATTGCGTAATTCGAGATAACTCAATTGTTTGCCGCCACTGCTACCTTTCCAGAAAGTAGTTATATGTTTTGGATTGGCAGAAATTATGGTAATAGTAAAGGAACCAAGCACAACCGTAGCATCTTTATCCGTTGATGACGGCGTGAGTTGTTTAAAATAAGCCGTGTCGGCGCCATTGATCCAGTATTTCCAGTGGGCAATATTATTGGTGTAATAATGAATGGTATCAGCAGGCGCATGTATTTCAACAGAGCGAAAAACAGTTACGGAAGAAGGCATTAATAATCCTATGAGCGTAAGCAGTATAAATAAGATTAAAAGGCCTCCAAAAGCAATTTTTATATAACGCATACAAGAGTAAAGCTGCAAAAGTAGCAGCGAATGTTTTGTATTGGCTGCTTAAATAAACGATAAAATTAATCATGCGGTTTTGAAGATTCCGGCCACAGACGCTGCACCAGAAAACTAATCAATAATACAGCAACAGCGCCCACTGCATTCAGCCAGAGAAAGCCCAGGCCGATAATGTTATTGCTATCGAGTATAAATAAAATAACGACAATTATTTCCGATACAACTGAAGACCAGAATACAGCCGTGCCGCTGATTTTTTTGCAGTAAAATGCCACGAGAAAAATACCGAGCATCACACCGTAAAACAAGGAGCCAAGCACATTCACCGCTTCAATCAGACTGCCCATGCGGTTGGCAAATTCAGCAATAATAATACAGAAAATGCCCCACGCAAAAGTGAGCCATTTAGAAATGCGGTAGCGCTTTTCATCTTCATAGTCCGATCTTTCCGGGTGCTGGTGATGCTTTTTTAAGCGCATGTAAAAATCAATCATGGTGCAGCTTGCCAGCGAGTTTAAAGCAGCAGCGATTGAGCCCCACGAAGCAAGAAAAATAATGGCTATTAACAAACCCACAAGGCCTTTAGGCAGATTATCAATTACAAAACGAAGGAAAATATAATTGGTATCGTTCGTGTCTGCACCCGGATCAGCTTCTGATAAAACCGTTTTATAATGGCTGCGTAATTCATTAGCCTCCGTATTCAGTTCCTGCAATTGCAGTTTTAAATTGGCGGCGGTTGTTTCATCTTTTTTATTTAATGCTTCAGCATACCCTGTTGCCGTATTTTTTTGCCGGGTATTCACATCATTAAACGCTGATGAGATAGCCCTGAGCGAATCATTATAAGGGGCTCTATAAATCTTTGTTTCCACCGTTTTATTAAAAAAAACCGGCGATGGCTGAAACTGATAAAACACAAACAATAATGCGCCCAACAATAAAATCAAAAATTGCATCGGCACTTTTACCAGGCCGTTCATTAATAAGCTCAGCTTGCTTTGCGCATTATCTTTAGCGGTAAGATATCTTCCCACCTGGCTATGATCGGTACCGAAATAACTAAGCGATAGAAAGAAGCCGCCTATGATGCCGCTAATGATATTATACTTGTCTTTCCAAACAAAACCACTGCCTTCAACACCGGTTGTTATTACATTAAGTTTTCCCGAAGCGCCGCTTATTTTCAAGGCATCCGTAAAACCTATATGCTGCGGCAGCAGGTGAACAATATAATAGCCGGCAATGCATATAGCTGTTATAATAATTATTAATTGCAGTTGCTGGGTATAGGCAACAGCTTTGGCGCCGCCGCTTACGGTGTAAATGATAAGAATGCCGCCCATTAAAATATTGGTGTAAAAAATATTCCAGCCAAATAATGAAGACAGGATAATAGAAGGCGCATATACACTTATGCCTGTTGAAAAACCACGTGAAAGTAAAAATAATGCGGCCGTAAAAGTCCTTGTTTTTAAATCGAACCGCTGCTCTAAAAATTCATACGGCGTAAATACTTTCAGTTTTGAGAAGACCGGTACAAACGTTATGCATAATACTACCATTGCTATAGGCAGCCCGAAATAATATTGTACAAAACGCATCCCGTCAGTGAAAGCCTGCCCGGGCGCAGAAAGAAAAGTAATGGCGCTCGCCTGCGTGCCCATAATACTGAGCAGCACAAGCCACCAGGGCATGCTGCGGTTGTTTAAAAAATAACCTTCGAGATTACGGCTGGTACGGCTTTTATACAAGCCATATACCACAATCAGCAGCAGGGTAGCCGTTAGTACTATCCAGTCGGTGCCGCTCATGAAAAATAGTGTGTAAACCAGGTAAAGAAAATAATAAGCAATACCAACACTGCTATTACCAAAATATACCAGGAACGCCAGCTTTTAAATAGTGGTATGTGAGGTTTTGTTTGCATGCGGTTAAATTACGGGGAAATATAAAAGAAGGGATATTTTTTATGTAACCGGCAACCGTACTTCGTGGCATCATAGTTGTGTCACTCCCCTGTACTGCATATTTTCATGGCAGCAGGCATCTTATAAAAATGCAACGCTTAATAAAACGTATTTATTGTGCAGGTTGCTTTCCGCTTCTTTTCAAAGCTTCACTGGCAAAATTCATCAGCACATCAGAAGGCAGGTAACCTGCAGTTATTAAAACAGGCTTGCCGGTGGTATCTGCAACTATTAATGTGGGGTACCCTTCAATGGCATATTTTTCTGCGAGGCCCGGCCCCACTCCTTTTTCACCGTCAACAGATACATTTACAAAATTCTTATTGAAAAATTCACCTACTTTGGCATCTGTAAAAGTGTATTGCTTCAGCATTTTGCAGGGCCCGCACCAGGTAGCATAAATATCAAGAAATACAAGCTTGTTTTGATCCCGTGCCGTTTTCAGCGCCTTATCCCAGTCTTGTTCAATAAATTGTATGCCTGCATCTTTTTTACCGGTTGCTGTTTCGTTTGCAGCCGTGTTTTTTAAGCTGCCGGCGTTTACAGCAGGCAACATATAACCTGCCAGGGATGTGCAGAAAACAACGGGGAAAATATAAGGCAATACTGATCTCATTCCATGATAAAGTTCAACGAAATAAAACTTATTTTTTTAGAATAAAAAGCTAATTCGTTTCCGGGTCTTCCTTCTGCTTTTTAAAATTGGGTATCATTATATGGAATGTAGTGCCCATGCCATAGGCTGATGCAACCGAGATATCACCGCCTATTCTTGACAGCGCTTCCTTCACTATGTACAGGCCTATGCCAAGCCCGTTTACGTGCGTGGTGCTGCGGAAAAACATTTTGAAGATATTGTTTAAATGTTCTTCCACTATGCCAATGCCATTGTCTGCAATTTCTACCTGGGCTTTATATTCATCCACCTTAACTGTTACTTCCACTTTCGGAGAATTTGAATTTGGATTGGAATATTTAACGGCATTGGAAAGCAGGTTGTCCATAATGATGGAAACGCGGAAGGGATCGTTGAAGAATACCATCTGCTGATCCACATTAAGCACAAATTCAACTGATGGTTTTTGCATGCGGCATATAGCAATTGTTTCTGCAAGCATGCTTTCAAAATCTATTGAACTATGCTCATCCTCCACCCTTATGCTTTTATAGTATTCTATAATTTTCTGTATGAACGCATCCATCTTGTTCACGCAGGTTTCTATCATGCCCAGGTAATTATTGGGATCGGTAACAGAATTTTCCATGCGGGCAAGATTGATAATGCCCATAGCAGATGCCAGTGGCGAACGCAGGTCGTGCGAGGTGCTGTAAACAAACCGGTTTAGTTCATCATTCGTTTTCTGAAGTTCATTTACCTTTCTTTTTAATTGCAGCCTGGTAGTATATAATTCAAATGCATTTTGCACGGCATTCTGCAATTCAAATTCATCCCACGGCTTTTTTATGTAACGAAATATTTCGCCTTCGTTAATAGCATTAATAATGGCTTCGGCATCTGTATAACCGGTGAGCAGAATACGAACAGGATCGGGAAAGGCTTTGCGAACAACGTGGAAAAATTCCACGCCGGTTGATTGCGGCATGCGCTGATCGCATATAATTACATGAATGTCTTTTTCATCGTTTAAAATACCTATACCTTCCGCAGCGGAAGAAGCAATAAAAATCTTGTATTTGCGCCGAAAGCCGGCCTGGAACGCAAGCAGGTTATTTAGTTCATCGTCAATATATAATACCCTGATTTTTTTATCTTCTGCAAACATAATATGGCTTTTCACAATTTTTAGGGTTAATCATCACCTTTATACTTATGGGGTAAAGTTATTATAAATTCGGCTCCCTGTCCCGGCGAAGATTTAATATTTATTTTACCGAGGTGCTTTTGAATTATCTTAAATACAATCGCCATTCCCAGCCCTGTGCCTTCACCCACATCTTTGGTTGTGAAAAACGGCTCAAAAATGCGGTGTTTTGTTTCTTCATCCATACCTATTCCCGAATCTTTTATGGAGATTTCAATACAGCCGTCATCCGTATCCGTTGTTTTAATAATTATAGATTCATCCTCTTTAACAGGCTTAGGTTTTATGGCCTGGATGCCATTGGTAATAATATTCATAAACACCTGGTTCAACTTCCCCGGGAAACATTCTATTACACCCTCGGCATTAAACTCCTTAACCACTTTTACGTAGTATGGGATAGTATTTTTAAGCAGTACAATGGTAGATAAAATGCCATCATGAACATTTACTGTTTTTAAAGAGGCTTCATCAATCCGGCTGAAGGTGCGAAGGCCCCGCACAATTTCGGCGGTACGTTCTGCGCCTTCTTCAATGCCGGCGATAAGATTGTCTATTTCACCCTGCACATAGTTAATATCAATTTCATCTTTTAAATTTTGAATTTTATCAAGCTCCTGCTTAAAGTTGCCGGTATCTTTTAATACATGCAACTCATCATAAGCATGTAATACTTCAAGCAGGTCTTTCACGTCAAGCCGCAGCGGGTTTATATTGGATTTCACAAAATTGATGGGATTATTTATTTCATGCGCTATCCCTGCCGTAAGCTGGCCCAGCGATGCCATTTTTTCTGCTTCCACCAATTGCGTTTGCGCGTCTTTAAGATTATTGAGCGCCTCATTAAGATGGTGGTTTGCATTTTGCAATTCCACCGTTCTATTCAAAACTCTTTCTTCCAGGATAATATTTTGTTCGTTTACCAGGCGCTCGTTCTTACGGGCCTGTTCCAGTGCTTCTGCATGTGACAGGTCTTTTTCTTTTTTAAGTATATTGATGCGATCGGCTAATGCAATTGACAGCAAAGTAACTTCAACCGAAGATCCAATATACAGAGCTAAGGATGTAAAATTATTGTAGGGAAGAATATTGATATTCCGGAGTACAAGTATTACTACCGAAATTAAAAAAGCGCTCCAGGCAATAAGGTAAAAAAGTGCAGATTTGTGACCCTGCTTAACTATGTATATGGATATTAATAAAATCAACATCCCATTGAACAAGCTATTATAGTTTAAAATAGAATAACTTAAGCTATAATATTTGAATAGTGACAATATTAATCCGGCAAGATATACAACAAAAATAAAAAGCAATAATGGATATGTTTTTTTGGCAAAATGCCTGATTCTCAAAAATGAAATGGAAAATGCAAATGCAGAAATTCCTGAGAAATAAGATGTCCATAATACAGCATACTCATTCCATCCAGTCCTGTTTGGCCACAAGTAATAATATCCGTAACCTGAAGCTGCTAATTGGGCTGTAATCAAACAAAAGATAAATATTATGTAGAGCAGGTAGTTTATATCCTTTGTAGAAAGATATAAAAAAAGATTATAAAAAAAAATGATAGCCAATAAGCCGAAATAGAAACCGATAGAAAGGTTTTCAATGGAACTGGTTGTTATTAAAGCCGGGCTGGTGCTAATATAAATAGGCAGTATGATTGGATGAATGCTGCTTACCTGCAAAACATAAGTTTTCACTTTGTTTTTGGTGGCATTCATTTTAAATATAATGTTAGGATTGCCAGGTTTAAACGTTTTGACCGGAACACTGTTTCCTTCTTTGCCGAGCAATTGCAAATTATTCGAGTCAAGATCGTAAAGCAGTACACTTGAGATATTGGTATAGGATATTTTTAAATAGAGGTCAGAAGATGTTTTATTTATAATACTAAATTTAGCCCACACATTTTTTACATTTTCAGAAAAAACAGGTGTTCCTTT
>NZ_JASGEX010000217.1:0-7533 GCF_047606085.1 Parafilimonas sp. | reverse complement strand
GTATTTTGAGGAGTTTCAATCGGCAATTGAGCAGTTCTTCTCTAATCTCGAATATCAATTGGATGAGCTGATATCTTTACTACAATTTAATTTCGGAATTATTAAAGCAACTTAGTATAATATAGCGGTAAAGCCATTGTAAAGTGTCTTCTTTGCTACTGCATAAACTTTTGCCTTTGAAAAATTTTTCATTCATTCTGTTCTGTTTTTTTATCGTTGTTGCTCATGCACAAACAAAGCAACCGGCAGATTATATAAATCCTTTTATAGGCGCCAGCACCAGTGCCGGCAAGGCTGGCATTTACCACGGCCTTGGCAAAACTTTTCCCGGCGCAACCACGCCATATAGCATGGTGCAGCTTAGCCCGAATACCATTACCGGCGGCGATAACGGTTCCGGCTACAGTTATGAACACAACAGCATTGAGGGCTTTGCATTCACACAAATGAGTGGCATTGGCTGGTATGGTGATTTGGGTAATTTTTTGGTGATGCCCACAACGGGCAAACTGAAAACATCTTCAGGCAGACTGGATGATAAGCCCGGTACCGGTTATCGTTCACGTTACAATAAAGCAAGCGAAAAAGCATCTGCCGGTTATTACAGCGTTCAGCTAACAGATTATAATATCAAAGCAGAAATGACAGCCGCGCCACACAGCGGCATGCTGCGTTTCACTTTTCCTGCAAACAAACAATCACGCATACAGATTGACCTGGCAAGAAGGGTGGGCGGCACATCAACATTACAATATGTAAAAGTTGTAAACAATAATACGATTGAAGGGTGGATGAAATGCACGCCTGGTGGCGGCGGCTGGGGCAATGGCGACGGCAAGGCTAACTATACCGTTTATTTCTATACGCAGTTCAGCAAGCCTTTAAAAGATTATGGTGTGTGGAGCGCCAATATCCCTGACACGGCGAGCCGCAAGCGGGAAGCGATAGAAAGTGATTATTACCGGCAATGGATCGCCAATGCAGTTGTTAAAAATAATATTAAAGAAAAAGAAGGCAAACATCTTGGCTTTTATACGGAGTTCGAAACAAAGGCAAATGAACAGGTTTTAATGAAGGCAGGCATATCATTCGTAAGCATGGATGGCGCGAAGAAGAACCTTGAAGCAGAAATAAAAGGCTGGCGTTTTGATAACGTTCATCAAAATGCAGTTCAGCTTTGGAATGATGCCCTGAAAGCTATTTCGATTGACGGCGCCACGGAAGAACAGAAATTTGTTTTTTATACGGCGCTCTACCATACCATGATTGATCCCCGTATTGTAACAGATGTGGATGGCAGCTATACCGGCGGCGATAATAAAATCTATCATGCAACAACATTTAACAAACGGACTATTTTCAGCGGCTGGGATGTTTTCAGGAGCCAGTTCCCCTTACAAACCATCATCAACCCAACACTGGTGAATGATATGATCAATTCGCTGGTAACGCTGGCTGATGAAACGGATAGCAATTACTTAGAAAGATGGGAACTGCTGAATGCTTACAGCGGTTGCATGCTGAGCAATCCCGCCGTTGTGGTACTGGCGGATGCCTACATAAAAGGCATCCGCAATTATGATGCAGATAAGGCTTACCGGTATGCAGTAAACACCAATGAAAAATTCGGCAATGGCAGCTTGGGATATGCTCCCGGCAGCATTGCAAAGACTTTGGAATATGCTTTTGACGACTGGTGCTTATCGCAAATAGCCCATGGCTTGCATAAGGATGAGGATGCTGAAAAATATTTTAACCGTTCGCTGGATTATAAGAATACCTGGGATGCAGAACACAACTGGTTCAGGCCGCGCAACGAAGATGGCACCTGGCAGCCCTGGCCAAAAGACGGGCGCCTAACCGACTGGTATGGCACATTTGAAACCAATCCTTACCAGCAGGGATGGTTTGTTCCGCATGATGTGGAAGGCATGGTTAAATTAATGGGCGGTAAAGAAAAAGCAATTGCCGACCTGGAAGATTTCTTCAGCAAAACACCAAAAAATTTTTCATGGAACAGTTATTACAACCATGCCAATGAGCCGGTGCACCATGTGCCTTTTTTATTTAACCGGCTGGGTGCACCCTGGCTTACACAAAAATGGGCGCGCATTATCTGCGACAGCGCATACCACAATTCTGTGGAAGGCCTGGTGGGCAATGAAGACGTGGGCCAGATGAGCGCCTGGTATGTGCTTGCATCCATGGGCATTCATCCTGTGTGCCCGGGCAGTACAAGAATGGAGATTGCAAGCCCTTTATTCAGGCAGGCTGATATACACCTGCCGGATGGCAAAACATTTTCCATCATCGCAAAAAACAATTCCCCATCCAATATGTATATACAAAGTGCATGGCTGAATGGCAGGCCTTATAACAAATGTTATATTGATTACTTTGATATAATGCATGGCGGCAGGCTTGAGCTAATGATGGACGGTCAGCCAAATAAAAACTGGGGCGTAGAAAAAGAAATTGTTGTTTATAAAGATACAGCCGCAACAAATTTTTTTAAACGCACATCAGGCGTTGTAGCAATGGATGGCGGTTATACCATTCATCTGAATGATAATAAAATTTTATGGCTGTTTGGCGACAGTTATATTGATCATTATGACAGTATAACCAAAACAGTGCCTTGCTTATTCCAGGCAAGAAACAGCGCCTTATTGCAACCATCAGCTAACGACTGGAACAGTGCGCATGCCATTTCTTTAACTGATGATAAAAGCAGCGACAAAACTTTCTTAAAAGATAAGAATGATCCCAGCCATTTCTTCTGGCCGTGCTGCGGTTATCAATTGCATGATACCATTTTCATCTACGGCATGAATATGAAAAATGCAAACGGCGGCCTGGGCTTTGCCAAAGCAGGGAACGATGTTTGGATAAAGCTTTTATACCCCTCATTAAAAATTATTGGCATAGAAAAATTGCCGGGCACTGACAGCATACAGTTTGGCAGCGGACTGATTGAAGATACAGCAAATGGCTATGCCTATATCTATGGCACAAAAGCAAAATTCATATCGGCGGATGTATATGTGGCAAGGTTTTCATTAAATAATCCAGCCGGATGGAAGTACTGGAACGGCACATGGTGGAGCAATAAAATGGAGGAGGCAAAACCTGTTATGGAAGCTTTACCCAACAGCACCACTGTATCAAAGGTGAAGGATAAATACCTGGCGCTTTCATCTGAATTCAGCGTTGCCTGCGATGGCGGCAAACATATTTATGCATCCCTGAGCGATAATGCTACAGGGCCGTTTTCAAAGCCTGAAATCATTTACACCATCAGTGATACAGTGCAAGGCCACTACCCTTTCTTCTATTTGCCCATTGCACATGCAGATTGCATGAATGACAGAGATGAATTGCTTATTCATTATTCCATCAATGGTTATGAGCCCTGCATTAAAAATTGTGTAAATAACAAATTCAACCCGGAATATTACCGCCCGCAGGCCTTATGGTTGCCCGTAAGTTATATTTTCTCAGCAACGCCGTTTAAACCATAATGCAGCCCTATAATTTTATTATAACGCTTATAATACGTATGCTGCTATTCATTGAATAAATACCGTTTGTCCTGTATATGCTGTTGATTAACCCGTGAACTTCTGAAACCCGTGAACAAGTAAACTTCTCAAACCGCATGAACTGCCGGAACTTATATTCTGGCAAACCGTTTGTAATTTTACGGCAATTATGAAACTATTTACCTGCACGAATTGTAACCATCCGGTATATTTTGAAAACACTTTCTGCATCCATTGCAATGCATCACTGGGATTTAACGTGGAAACGATGCAGCCGCTGGCATTAACTGTGGAAAATAATGGCCTGTTTTCCGTAACCCGGAGAAAGAAAAAACAGCTGTATAGATATTGCAGCAATTATCAATATGGCGTTTGCAACTGGCTGGTTGCGGCAGATGATGCCACTGGTTTTTGCAAAGCCTGTTCACTCAACAGAACGATACCGGATTTGAGCAACCCGGAATACCTGAACCGGTGGCAAGCTGTTGAAATAGCCAAGCATCGCCTGGTTTACCAGCTATTGCGCATGAAGCTGCCTGTAATTTCAAAGCAGCAGGATGAGCAAACAGGGCTTGTATTTGATTTTAAGGCAAATGAATCCAGCAATGTTTCGGAACGTGTGCTAACCGGCCATGACAACGGTGTTATTACATTGAACATAGAAGAAGCGGATGATATTGAAAGGGAGATGGCGCGCAAACAAATGGATGAAGTGTATCGTACATTATTGGGGCATTTCAGGCATGAAATAGGCCATTATTACTGGGACAGGCTTATTGACAATACGCCTAACCTTGAGGCCTGCAGGAAGGTTTTTGGAGACGACAGCCTGGATTATGCCCAGGCTTTACAAAAACATTATAATGAAGGGGCGCCTGCTAACTGGAATGAAAGCTACATCAGCATGTATGCCACCACGCATCCCTGGGAAGACTGGGCTGAAACATGGGCGCATTACCTGCATATAATTGATACGCTGGAAACGGCTTATTCTTTTGGGTTAAGCGTAAACCCCCTCGTGCCTGACCCGCAGAAAATGCAGGCTGAAATAAAGAAAGACCCTTATGCAATTAAAGATTTTGAGGCCATTTTCCATACATGGATACCGCTTACGTTTGCCATGAACAGCCTGAACAGGAGCATGGGGCTAAAAGACATTTATCCTTTCGTTATATCGGAAGCCGTTAAAAATAAAATGAAGTTTATTCATGAGGTAGTAGTGCTGCATGCAAAGGCGGTGGCGTAAAACAAGCATTTGGAAAAGCTGCGGATAGAAGTAACGCGGTCAGATGCTTTGAAGCGTCAGACCGATGGCAGCTTCCCGAACGCCATTATTATAAGAAATGCCTGCGATGCCAGATGCAGCTTTATACAATCAGGTGCATTAATCCTGCTTCCCATAAAAACTTATAAAATTTCCTTATTTATCAGTTACCGGGGCTCATTTTTGCAAATTCGTTTGCTATTTTGTCTATTTGATATGCAGGGATTGTTGCTTTATCTTCCTGTATAACTATCCTGTAATAAAACCGGATTATTTCCCCTTTTTGTAACCGGAGATTTTTTTCACTTCTGCCATTGGTAAATATTTTTTCTCCCAAAGGATTGGCGGCAAATAAACCGTAGCCTCTTGCATGCCAGAAGGTGGGATAATTAACATTGGACGGATGATCAATGATGGAAACGCTCACAGAATCATTTCCTATACGGGCGTACATCTTACACCAGGCCGCCCTTGTGCTCCACACGCTGTCTCCTTCTTTTCCTTCACTGGTTATATAATTGCCATTGGCAATGCTGTCTGCACTCTTTTTCACAATGGTTATATTGCCTTTGTCATCTGTGAATTGTTGATCTGTTGTGGCCGGAATCTGAAGCGCATGCGCCACTCTTAATCCCAGCATGCCATCTTTAGCATCAGTAAAGAGAATATCCTTGTTGGCTTTTAATGTCGTCAGCCTGTCTATAATGCGCAAATGGGTATTACCGCTAAACTCAAACCGCGTGGTTTCTTCCAGCAAAACATCATTTGCCTGATTAGTCCAGTTTGCATGGTATGCCAGCACGCCTTTATCTCCGCCGGACATTTCAATAATGCTGTCTGTTTTTATCCAGCCATATAAATGCTTTTTTTCAGCGGGAATGGCATAAGAATTATTCCAGAAATCCAAACCATTTACATTCTCATAGGTGAACCAAAGGCCAATATGATGCGGGTGGTCTGTTGGTTCGCCGGGAAGCGGATGAAAGGGAAATCCTCTTGTGATCATTGTTCCCTTTCCGGTATAAACAGGATAAAGTACAGGCTTCTCCAGTGTATCCGGGTACAAAAAACTGGTGAATAGTTTCTGTCCTATGAAGATGTTGATCTTCTTTTCACCAGTTTCCTTTACAATGTTCACAGTTTCATTTTGGGCTATTGAAACAGTAACAGCGAGAAAGCCTGTAATTAATAAAATGAAGTGTTTTTTATTGTGCATCATGCGGTGAGTATTTATTGTATCAGAGATATTTTAAAATAACCCCGGCTGACCAAATCAGTCGGGCAGGAAAATCAAGAAAAAAGATATTGTTCAGTATCATATTTATTTTTCAATTGCCTTCATGAACCCTTTTCGTCGGTTTCAGCATATTTGTCCATACGTCTTGATTAAGCTGTTGTGCTGTTGATTTCTCCGGCCATTTAGCCCTGATGCTTAGGCGCAGCAACACGTTTATTTTATCTTACTGACAGATAAGTTTGAACGGTTAAAAATACAATGAATACGGTTACCTCTGTCAGGGCCTTGCCGCAGGCTTTTTAGAACAAACCTTTCTTTACAGGTTTAAATTATCTTCGGCCTGAATTCCGGCCGGCAGGAACAGAGCGGCTAATTTTACTATGTAAATTCAATCACATGAAGCGATTTCTATTTATACTTGTTATTGCAGCCATAACCACCTCGTTTACAAAAAAAGAGATTACATGGACGGCCATCGGCGATTCCATCACTTACCTGAATGAACATGCAGATGAAACCGCTAACCGCATTACCAGGGGCTACATGACAAGGGTTACGGAAAAGCTGCCTTATATGCATTATATCAACCAGGGGCATAACGGCTGGACAGCAGGCGGCATTGCAGATAAGATTGAATCGCTCGGTCTTGCAAAAACAGATATATATTCTGTATTTCTTGGAACGAACGACTGGTGGGCGGGCCGTGCATTGGGCACTATGGATGACTATAAAAACAATACCGGCAACAGTACCGTGTATGGTTCGTTCCGCATCATCATTAATAAACTGCGCAGCCTGAATAAAGATGCGAAGATCATGCTTATAACACCCATGCAACGCCTGGATTTTGTATATATCAACAACATGAAAAACAATGCATGGGGCTCGTATAAAGCAAAGAACGGGCAAATGCTTTCCCGGTTTGCAGATGCTGTTATTGCCATTGCAAAATATGAACATATTAGCCTTGTTGACCTTTATTATAAAAGCGGCATGAACTACCGGAACCTTGTACATTATAAACGTGTAAAAGACCCGCAAACAGGCGCTTATAAAAACTATGCCTATCCTGGTTTTATTGGCATTCCTTTTAACCCGGATACAGACGAATATCCTTATCCGCCCGGCGCTATCAATATGACGTATGACGGGTTGCACCCTTCCGATAAAGGCTATGCAGTTATTGCCGGTATGCTGATAAAGGTTATGAAGAAATATTAAGCGGTTTATTGGTCCGGGGCGGCAGCTTCGCCTGTTGGGTTTAAAATTCCTTTTATGAGATGAGGAGATTTTCTCAGGCTAATTAATATTTTGAGGTGCCAAGAAAGCCCGAAGGGCTATAATGTGAATAGCCCTGAGTGCAAACTCAGGGTAAAAGGCATATATGAGCGAGGCAACCCCGCCTGCGGGGTTGAATGAAGCAGATTAAAGCAGGTATCTTTCATTAAACTCAACACCATTCTCTATAAGCAATCTCCTGAATTCATCAT
>NZ_JASGEX010000216.1:0-11753 GCF_047606085.1 Parafilimonas sp. | reverse complement strand
TGTACATATTAAGCACATACGTGTTGGTGGTTACCGATCCGGATACGGGAACGGCAAAATCTGCCACATTCTCTGTATTATCAACAGCGCCAAACAAAGTGTTCCTTGCGTAATAAGCATTATCAGAATGCATTTCTTCCAATACCCAGGCATAGTTGTTTGTAATAGAGCGAAGGGGTACATAGGTGGCATTAACGGCCTGCTCAAAATCTGATTCTGTTTTGAAGAAAGTGGTTGAGCTGAGCGAGGTTTCAGGCACTTCGTCCAGAAATTTACTACAGCCAGTAAGCCCTGTTATAACACTTGTAATTAACAGCAAAAGAGTTTTATTTTTCATCTTATAAAAATTAATTGTGATAGTATTGTTTGCAAAGCGCATTAGAAGTTTAAATTAACGCCTAATGTATAGGTACGGGGCACAGGGTAGTTAGACAGGTCTAATCCCTGGCTAAGGTTATCACTTGAATAGCTGGTTTCCGGGTTAGCGCCGCCCCAGTATTTGGAAAACACATACACCTGCTGGCAGGAGGCATACACCCTTGCTGATTTAATAGCTTTGCTTTTAATACCGGCCGTATAACCTATGGTAATGTTCTTAATGGTAAAGAAGGAAGCGTTAGCTACAAACTGGCTGTTTGGCCAATCCCTTTCCACGCCTGTAACAGTGCCGCCGCCCACCGTAGTGCCAAAGAAACCATCGCCGGGATTTTCTTCGGAGCGCCAGCGGTATTTTACCCTTTCCACCATATTAAATACGCCGTCGAGGTTTGCCAGGCTATACAGGTGGCGCATATATAGCTGGTTGCCATAAGAACCGGATGCCACAACAGAAAAATCAAAATTGCGGTAGTTGATCGTATTGGTTATGCCATAAATAAATTTGGGAAAGGGGGAGCCGATGATGGTGCGGTCGTCATCATCGCCGCCGTAGGTAATTTCCCCATCCCCGTTCACATCTTTCAGCTTTATGCTTCCTACCGTGGAACGGCCGGCGATAACGGGGGATTTTTCCAGGTCATCTTCATTCATATAATGCCCTAACTTTTGCAACCCATAAAACACGCCAAACGGATGCCCTACTTCCGTTATATTGAATGAGCCATACACGCGGTTTATACCATCAGCCAGTGCCAGCACTTTATTCCTGTTGAAAGAAATATTGGCGCTGGTGGTCCACTGGAATTTACCAACTGTATTCCGGGTAGTAACAGAAAACTCATGTCCCCAGAATTTAAGCTCGCCAATATTATCATAATAACTGCTAAATCCTGATTCCTGTGGCACCTGTACGCTGTACAGCAGATTGGTTGTATGCTTTAAATAATAGTCATAGGTAAATTGGATCCTGTCGTTGAAAAAGCCAAGATCAATGCCCGCATCATACGCTTTTGTAGTTTCCCAGCCCAGGTTGCTGTTGGCTAAAGATGTAATAGCGGCGCCGGTGGCCACGTTATCATTAAAAACGGCGTTTGCCGTGTTATCAACCAGTGCATACGACGTGTAATTACCAATATTATTATTACCAATTACACCATAGCTTGTACGCACCTTGGCAAAAGAAATTTTGGGAAGCCTGCTAAAGAAACTTTCATCAGACAGCACCCATCCTAAAGAAAATGAAGGGAATGTGCCCCATCGGTTATCTGCGCCAAACCGGGAAGAGCCATCGCTGCGCAGGGCTGCGGTAAACAGGTATTTGTTTTTAAAATTATACGTTAACCGGGAAAGATAGGAAGTAAGCGTCCATTCATTAGCCGTGTTATAAGTGCCGCTTCTGCTTATATTAACAGCGCTCTGTATCGTATTTATCCGGTCGTCTGTATAGGTGTCTGCCTGCACCACAGTAGCTTCCTGCCTGTATTTTTGGTTAGTAAACCCGGCAAGCAATTCAAAATTATGGTTGCCAAAACTTTTGGTGTAGGTGGCTAAATTCTCATTCAGCCAGGTAACTTCATCCTGGTTGCTTCTTTTGGATACGGCGGTTGTGGGAATTGATACATTGATGGCATACGTTGCTGTTGACGGGTTAAAGAAGAAATATTTGGTATTGATGTACTGCACATTCATGCTTGATTTCAATACCAACCCTCTGATAGGTTCGTACTGCACATAGGCATTGCTGATCATGTTAACATACTTGGTTTCATCCGTAATTTCTCTGGCTGCCCTTACCCAGTTGGGATAGGCATAAATGTTACCGGTGCTTGCATCTAACTGGTTATATTCGGTGAGCTTGCCTGTGCTGTCGTATATAGGCATGATGGGCCAGGTGTGCAGGGCATCAAAAAGCAACCCTGTGCCACGGTCTCCGTCTGTCTGGGGCTGGTTATCATAAATATAAGAAGGAGCGAGGCCGAACCCAACCTTTACTTTTGGGGACAGGTTATAATCCATATTCATCCTTAATGAATATCTGGTGTACTTGGTCTGTATCACCACGCCCTGCTGGCCGAGCACGCCTGCTACAATTGCCGTGCTCATTTTATCATTCCTGCTGGCAATGGTAAGATTAAAGCTTTCAAGCGGCGCTTTTTGAAGCATGGCGCCATACCAGTCGTTGTTTTTTCCCTTGTATATGGATGGGTCCTGAAATATTTCCGGCACATCTGCCCCCTCATCTTCATAATATTCCTTTTTAAATTCTGCAAACTCTTCTGCATTCATCATTTTTATACGGCCATGTTCCGGCACTGCCTGCGTGCCCACGTAAGCATTAATGCCAACAGTAGTTTGCCCACCTTTTGCCTGCTTTGTTGTAATTAACACCACCCCGTTAGCAGCGCGGGAACCATACAGGGAAGTGGAGGCGGCATCTTTTAAAATGGAAATGCTTTCTATTTCATCGGGGTTAATAGAGCCGATATTACCTACAATGGGAAAACCATCTACAACATACAGCGGATCACTGCCTGCAGAAACAGATAACTGCCCCCGTATTCTTACAGACATGCCTTTGCCGGGCTGGCCTGTATTCTGATTGATCTGTACCCCGGCCAGCTTTCCCTGAAGCTTTTGTGTGAATTGCGAAACAGGAATATCCTGCAGCTTGTTCATATCAACTGTTTGAACCGCCCCGGTTACATCTTTTTTTCGCTGCGTGCCATAGCCCACTACTATCACCTGGTCTAACTGATTATTACCAGGCTTCAATTGCAGGCGAATGAAATCCTGGCTGCCCACAAATACGGTTTGGGTTTCGTAGCCAACCGAACTGACTACCAGGGAATCTTCTCCTTTTACATGTAAATTAAAATTCCCGTGAATATCGCTCAGGGCGCCTTTGCCACTGCCCTTTATATTTATAGAAGCGTTTGGCACCGGCTGGTTAGTGGCAGCATCTGTAACCTGCCCGTTAATTATTCTTTGTTGCTGTGCGCTGCATGGCATTGTTGGTATTGATACCATTAAAACAACAGCCGCAAATAATGTAAAGCGAAGCAATGGTTTGAAATAAAAAAAGTTCATAATAGCAATCATGATTTAGTATTTAATGAATATTTGAGAATTGGCTTTAACAGCAATACCATAAACGCCCGTTCTTAACAAACAGAAATACGCTAAGTACTAATAAAGGCATTTGCAGATGGACAAAACAACCCTACACCTATAAGAGAGATAACTTAGTTTTTATTCTCTTGCAATTCGTCTGAACGAAACTATAGATTGTTCAAAGCACAACCATCCTGTACTGTACTGATTTAAAAATGCCTTTAATATTGCAGATAAACTTTGAGGAACAAGCTGTGGTTTAAAATAAAGCCTGGGCAAGCCGGTATATTATCTTGTAAATACAAGTTCAGCGGCTCTCTGCCTTTAACTTATTATACAATAGCCGGAGAGACCGGAGCTTTTTCTGAAACGCCGGATCTTTGGCAAGATTGACAGTTTCATGCGGATCATTTTTTGTATCAAAAAGCTCTTCATAGCCATGTTCAATATAGATCATGTATTTAAAATCTTTTGTTACTACGCCCTCTACTTCAGGTAATTTCTTTCCGCCGAGGTAATAATACTGATAAAAAAACGCTTCCCTTTCCCGCGTTTTATTTTCTAACTGGCTTATGAGGTTTATGCCCTGCATTCCTGAAGGCGCCGGCGCGCCCGCCATAGCAAGAATGGTGGGCGCAATATCTATGTTTAAGGCAATTTTTTCAGAACGCGTTTGCCTTATCTTATCTTCCCAAAAAGGGCTGTAGATAAAAAGAGGTACCCGAACAGATTCTTCATAACCATACCATTTTCCCTCCATGCCATGTTCCCCCAGGAAAAAACCATTGTCGCCCATGTATATTATGATGGTGTTGCTGTCAATGCCAAGCGCTTTCAGTTTCTTTACGGTGTTGCCTACCACATCGTCCACCCCGGTTATAAGGCGATAGTAGTTTTTTACATTTTCCTGGTATAATCCGGGCGTTCCAAAAAGGCCCTTCCACCTGGCCCTGGCAAAGTTGGAATCCGTTCTGAAAAAAGGCGGGAATTGTTCCCAGTATTTGGGATTTGCTGTAACAGGTTCCGGTATAGTAACATCATTATAATAATCTTTATACTTATCCTGCACAATATACCTTGGAGGATTGCCGTCCAGCTCATGCGGGGCTTTAAAGCTTACAGACAAACAAAAAGGCGCATCATTTTTTCCATACTTATCTAAAAAAAGCTGTATGGCATGATCAATGGTATCATTATCATGTATCAGGTTGCCTTGTGCATCCGGAACCAGGTAATCAGGCTGCCCTTTATTCCCGGCTTCAGTATTAACATAAAAATTAAAAAGCTGTGCAGGAAAATCATTTCCTTTTCCCACGCCAAACTTTCCAATGAAAGCGGTGTTGTAACCTGCTTTCTTTAATAAGGCGGGATATGTTTCTGATAAAGCCTGTGCGCTGAAACTTGTGGCAAAATCATTAATCTGGTGCCGGGATTCATATTGCCCGCTAAGGATGCTTGCCCGGCTTACGCAACAAATAGAAGTGGTAACATAAGCGTTTTGAAACAAGACGCCCGCTGCCGCCAGTTTATCAAGATTGGGCGTTTTAATAATTGGATTGCCCATAACGCCCAATGCATCCCATCGCTGGTCATCGGTAAGTAAAAAAATAATGTTGGGATGTTTTTGATTTTCTTTTATAACCTGGCCAAACGCACGGCATTCAAAAAAGAAAAGGTTTCCCATTATAAACAAGGCAGAAAGAACAGGTATAATTGACATCTTATTTTTCATGTATAAATAAGTTTTTTATTTTAGAATAATAAGGAAAGCCATTGCAGGCATAAAAAAGTTTGCCGGAGATATGGATAGACCAGGGCAAACGCATTAAAATAGACGCAAAATACTATGGATTAAAAATCCATAGGTTGAAATCCAGTTGACTGAAAGTCATTGGAATTTGCTGTCAACAGCATTGAAAACCCTAAACCAAAAGTTTATAAAACTATTCCAGAATAAAATTCCGATTGTTATTGGAACCTTCTTTATGATGATTCAGGTATTCCTGAATCATTTCATCTGTTATGTTTCCGGTACTCCATGCCCCATACCCTATCCCCCATAAATGACCTCCCCAATAACGTTTTTTAAGTTCACCATATTCGACCAAAAGCAACTTCGCACTACGACCTTTTAACCGCTTTACTAATTCACTTATACTTAGCTTTGGCGGATAGCTCAAATGAAGGTGAATGTGGTCTTTGATTACTACACCTTTCAATATTTGCATATCCAACGTATCACATGTCTGGCGTATTAAATCACGGCATCTCACCTGAATATCACCTCCTAAAAACTTCATAACGATACTTTGTACTCCATACTATATGAACATGCAACTGATGGACACTATGGCTACTCTTGCGTACATTATGCATCCACAAATTCAGGTAGATTTGTAGAAGCTAAAGCTATGCCCTAAAGGGCATAGCTTGAACTAACGTATTGAGACCAGTCAGGATATGCACAATGGGCTATTTGCAAAGAAAATACGGCAAAAATTATCCGGAGCGGGTAAATAAAAGAAATAATTTTGATTATTGGCTTTACCATGTTCAGGTTTTTTTCTGATGGAACAGAACAGAAAAGGCCTGCAGATAACCCACAGGATACGGCATCCGTGGCACAGGATGTAGCTGGCGAAGATATTAATACAGGCAATGATATCGCCGATAATCATACAAACAGCGATTCTGTTGATTTTATCCTGCATAAAAAGAAACAGGAGGAACAACAGGATGTATCCTCACAACCGGAACCAACTGCTGAAAGTAAAAAACCGGCAACAAAAAAGCCAACCCCAAAAACCGATCAGGCCGTTGCTGACAAAATATCCGGGAAACCTGCCCAAAAAATTAAACAGGACAGTTCAAACAACACATCTGTAAAGCCCGTTCCCATACCGCCACAGCCCGGCGATGGAGAAGAAGATGATGTGGCTGATATTTCCCCCGGGCAACCCATAGTGCTGCGTGGGCATGGGCTGCCTGTAATGCTTGTGCTGCAGGAAAACATCAATAAGCAAACAGCCAGCGAAGGCCAGCATGTAAGCTTTAAGGTGGTGGAACCTGCCATGTTGAAAGGCAATGTTATCATCCCTCCTGGGTCTGTGATTAATGGAACGATCAAAGGATTAGGATCCAGAAGAATGAGCATTATTTTCAATATGGTACATGCAAAGGGCAGGCAAATGCGCCTCGACCGGTCAGAAGCCGGTGCCAGTATGGAAAATGTTTTTTCCGGAAATACGTTCAGGGTGAATCTGCGCGGGGTGTTAAATCCCTGAGAAGCTGTTTGATTTTTTTTCGCACAGAGAACACAGAGCTAACAGAGGCTGTATACTCTGTTGACTCCTTTGCTCTGTGCGAAAAATCGCTAAAACCCTATAAAGGATTAAATTTTTAAACAGCTTCTGAACGATTAATTTTTGGGGGGTAAATAGGAGGCGGGCTTCGGTTATGCTGCCCCTTTTTTTAATTATACGTACCTTGAAACTTTGTGTTGAGAAAATGCCCGATTATAGTAAATTCGATATGAAAACTTCTTTTGCATTGGTTCAATAACATTTATATCAGGCAAAGCCGGCTGCAAATAATAAGCGTAAAAGGATTTAAATATTATGTACAAAATGGGCAGGTTTTTGAAAAAGATAATTATTCAACTTATGAATTTGCGATGGCAGACGCTGTTTTATGTAGGCAATCAATGGCAAGGCTCAAAGATTACAATGAAATTATAAGAATTGTAAGCAGGTTATAAACAACAGGTGTGTAAACGATGGACTGCTAAACCCGGATAAAATTTTGTTGGCCCATGATATTTAATTGATCTCCCACACTTCTTTTCCTCTCAGGAGCTTATCCAGGTCGCCCTTACCTTTTGCAGCAATGGTTTCTTCCACCTGCAGGTTTAATATATCTTCATAGCAGGCGCGTTCTGTTTCGTAAAATACGCCAAACGGGCGGGGCAGGTGATTTTCAAGCCGCGGGTCATCAAACATGCGGATCAATATTTGCGCTTTGTAAAAATCAAATTCATCATGCACCCATACCTCGTCAACCGAAGCATCCACGCCTATCTCTACAACAACCGGTTTAAACCCATCCAGTTTAATGCCCTTATTTTTTGTTGGGCCAAATAATAAAGGCTTACCCTGTTCCAGGAACAGGGTTTCATTTGCCTTGGATGATTTTTCAGTGAATATTTCAAAAGCGCCGTCATTAAAAATGTTGCAGTTCTGGTAAATTTCCAGGAAGGATGAGCCTGTATGTTTATGAGAGCGGGTAAGCATTTCCTGTAAATGTTTTGGGTCGCGGTCCATGCTGCGTGCAATAAAGGTAGCATCGGCGCCCATGGCCAACGCCAGGGGGTTGAACGGGTGGTCAATGCTGCCAAGCGGTGTGCTCTTGGTTATTTTATGTTCTTCTGATGTGGGCGAATATTGCCCTTTTGTTAACCCGTAAATCTGGTTGTTGAACAGCAGGATATTTACATCAAAATTCCTGCGCAGCAAATGAATGGTGTGGTTGCCGCCAATGCTTAAGCTGTCGCCATCGCCGGTAACTATCCAAACGCTTAGCTCCGGCCTTGCAGCTTTTAAACCGCTGGCAACAGCCGTGGCGCGGCCATGAATGGAATGCATCCCGTATGTATTCATGTAATAAGGAAAACGGCTGCTGCAGCCAATACCGCTTATGATAACTATATTCTCTTTAGGCACACCAATCGCCGGCATTACTTTTTGCACCTGCGCCAAAATAGAATAATCGCCACACCCGGGGCACCAGCGCACTTCCTGGTCGGTGGCAAAGTCTTTTGCCGTTAAAACAGGTAATCCATTCGCAACAACGCTCATATCTTTAAATTTCGGGCGCAAAGGTAGTTAAATTCAAGCTATCAGCTATGGGCGAGTAGGCAGGGCGCATGAAAGCGTTAGTATTTTTGAGTATTAAAGGATAATAAAATATCGAGCAGGTAGTCATTGTCTCTGTTTGCCATTTTCCGCTTTCGTATCATGCTTATTTTTTTGGCGCCGGAGGCTTCATCCGGTTTGTATGCTGCTGCCCACGCTACGGTTGTTGGTAACAAGACAAACAAAGATGAAAAGTTTCGGTTGGTGCAGACACCAACCGATAGGGAAATTTATGTTGTAAAAGAATACCAATTGAAGTATCAATAGAAAGGTAAAAGCTGACTAAGCTAGCTTGATTAGTTACAATCCAATTCAGTTAACTCCAAACGAATGCCTGAACTCCAACGGCGATAAATTGGTTTTGCTTTTAAATAATTTGCTGAACGATTGCGAGTGCACAAAGCCTAATTCGTAGGCAATTTCACTCACCGATAAATCAGATGTTGATAATTTTTCTTTGGCTTTTTCAATCAGCTTTTCATGAATGTAATGCTTTGTGTTTTGACCGGTTAATGCTTTTAATAAACTGCTTAAATATTTCGGAGAAACATTCAGCGACTGCCCAATGTACTGAACGGTTGGCAATCCTTTCGTAATTAAATCACCGCTGTTGAAATAAGCTGTAAGCAACTCTTCCAGGCGGTTTAAAATTTTATGATTCGTTTTCTTGCGTGTGATGAACTGCCGGTTATAAAACCGCTCTGAATAATTGAGCAGCGTTTCTATTTGCGAGATGATAATGTTCTGGCTGAACTTATCAATATTTGCATGATATTCCTGTTGTATGTTTTCAACAATGCCCAGCATTGTTTCTTCTTCTTTCTTTGATAAAAACAACGCTTCATGAATGGAGTAATCAAAAAATTCGTATTGCTTAATATTTTTTGCCAGCGAAGTATTCCAGAAAAAATCAGGATGTATCAGCAGCATCCATCCCGATTTATCAGGAGAATCGCCAGGCTTTCTTTCGATTTTATATACCTGCCCCGGCGAAAAAAAAAACATAATACCTTCATCAAAATCATATTCCTGCTGACCGTATTTAATTTTGCCGTTCATGTTTCTTTTCAACGAAATCATATAAAAATCCATTATCCAGCTTTTATCAAAATCATCCGGCGAAAGTTCTGCTTCAGCATAATCTATCACACTTATTAATGGGTGTTGAGGCTCCGTTAATCTTCTTGTGCGATGAAACTCGCTGATGGTTTTTATGCGTTGAATATTTTTCATTTTCTAAACAAGAATAAGCTGTTTGAGTTATATATGAATCCCATTTACCACAACATTTCATTTCCATCTTTAAAAAATTTTCCTGTTGCATTGGCATCAGTGTTTGTTGCTGCCTTCACAACGGATGCAGCGCCATCTGCCGGCGTTCTTGCACCTTTAAAATTATTTAATGCCGTAGCTGTGTAACCGGGCGTTACGCTGTTGACTCTAAAATTAGTATTGATGAGTTCATGCGATAACATCAGCGTAAAAGCATTCAACGCACTTTTAGAAGCCCCATAAGCATTATAATTATTATAATTAGGATTGCGCAATGGGCTACTATTCATGGTTAAAGAACCTACTTCGCTCGATACATTTATAATTGTTGGGGCATTTGATTTTTTTAACAGCGGAATGAATTGCTGCGTAGTTTGAATAACGCCAAAGAAATTAGTGTCAAATATTCTGCGCATATTTTCTATATCACTTGTTGAAAAATTCTGTGGTTGTTCGCCGCTGATGCCTGCATTGTTTATTAAAATATCCAGCGCCTCAATCTTTGATTCCAATACTGCTTTTGCATGTTTTACAGATTTAATATTTGATACATCAATTTCCAACGCTTCTATGTTCGTAAGCCCGGCATCTTTTAATTTATTTGCTGCTTCAATTCCTTTTGCTTTATCGCGGCTGCCCATAAAGATATAATATCCCAGCTCAGCCATTTGTCTGGCTGTTTCAAAACCAATACCCGTATTGGCACCTGTTATTAATACATGTTTCATAGTTGTTTTATTTAATCTTCTTTTTTATATGCTGCTGCAAATTCTTTTGCAAAATCTTTCAGCTTCACTTCGCCTAATACAGGTTTATGCTGATTATAATCTTCATACAAACTGCCGTTGCCCTGGCTTGCCTGCATCTCGATAAAGCCTTTTGCAATTTGCTCATTCATGCCTGCTTTCAGCCAATTGCTCAATAATTGTTCATCGGAAATTACATTCCATTGTAAACCTGGCTGCTCGATTGCTTCACCTAATATCTTTGCAATTTCGTTAGGCGAAACTTCATCGCTTGCCACATAACGAATCATTCTGTGCTCAAAAGGCTTTTCCATTTCATCTGCAATTACAGTTGCAATATCCAAAGAAGAAACCCACGGCTCTTTTGCATTGCCGCCATAATTTGAAACAATGGCATTCTGTGTTTTTATGCTGTGCATAAATGAAAATAAATTGGTATAAAAACCAACCGGGCGAATGAATTTTATGACCACATCATGCGGCAACTGCTTTAAAATATTTTCAACAATATAATGAAAGACAAGAATGCTATTGCCCTGATTTGTATGCGCACCGATACTGCTTAAATGCACCACACGCTTTACGCCCGATGCTTCAACAGCTTGTTTATAATTATTGCCAATCTTATTAATGGTTGCAATAAAATCAATGTTTTTATCAAACATATCGCCGGCAGCATCAAGCGTTTCCATCGGGTAAACAATATCCGCGCCTTTAAAGGTTTCCGTTAAAAAATCCGCATCGAACATGTTACCAATAGCGGCTTTAGCACCTAATGCTTCAATATCTTTTTTTCTTGCATTGTTACTGCTGATAACGGTAACAGCATGCCCTTTTCTTACCAGCATTTCCGTAAGTGGTTTTCCCACATTACTGATAGAGCCTGTTAATACAATATTCATAATTTCTGTTTTGTTGATGCAAAGCTCTGCAGCCATTATAAAACAGATGTAGCCAAAACGCAGGTTGTTGTAGCAAAAAGGAAAATTATTGTTGTGCTGAAATATGGAAGAAGAACAAAGCAAAAACTTTATAGAAGAAATATATCTTAAACTGCTTTAACATTATTTCTTAGACTGCTTCATTTTTCAGCATATTGTCCAGGAAGAATTTTGCATTGTAAAACAAACAGAATTATAATGCAAAAATTACAAAACAAAATAGCTGTTGTTACAGATGGCAGCATCGGTATAGGATTAGCCATAGCCAAATTATACTAAGTTGCTTTAATAATTCCGAAATTAAATTGTAGTAAAGATATCAGCTCATCCAATTGATATTCGAGATTAGAGAAGAACTGCTCAATTGCCGATTGAAACTCCTCAAAATACTGGTA
>NZ_JASGEX010000215.1:0-7240 GCF_047606085.1 Parafilimonas sp. | reverse complement strand
GTCGGGGGCATCTCATACTTAGCGTGTAACAATCTACATTTTATAAAGTCATCCTTGCTTATACAGCATGATTATGAGATTCCCGCCTTCGCGGGAATGACGTGCAGGAATGTGAGATCATCTTACATTCCTATAAAGCAGGTGCAAACAGCCAATGCACAAATTCATCCTGTGTTTACTATAATTAACAAATTTTAAAACAATATCAAGAGCAGCATAGCGGCTTGCTGTTGCTGTTTTTTATGTCAGCAAATAATTTAGTTCCGTTTTTAAAATAATCAAAATTTTTACTTTGCTGCGAATAGAATTGAGCTATTTCAAAATAACGGCGCCAAGCTGTTGCGTAATTTCCCTTTCTATGCCTTTAAGGTAACGGTGCACCTCCATTAATTGTTTGGTCTCGTCCCAGTTGGCTGATTTCTCAATATCGTGCTGGTTCTGCTCAAACATCTTCTTTATTTTATGCAGCTTAAAATAATTCAGGCTCATCGTTACATCCTGCAGGCTGTTGTCAACATTTGAAACCTGCATGTTCTCCAGTTTCTCATCCCATCGCTGGCTTAATTCAAAAGGGAATAAAGTTACGTTTACAACAAGGTTTCTTATCCTTTCATCTTCATGGTACAGCAATGTTTTGGCAGAAGGCTGCAGGCCCTGCACATAATAATCATGGTAGGTGCTGTAGAGGTAAACCATATCCGGGCTGTCAAAGCCAAATTGCTCCAGTTCTTTAAAAATATGTTCGGCAACCGTATGGTTATCATCCCAGCCTTTTAAACCGTATTCCAGCAATACCCGCAGTATATTTTTTTCCTGCGCTTCATCGGGATGAAATAATAATTCGTTTGTGTTTTCTTCAGCAGGCTTTTCTTCCAAACCCGTAATAGGCGCAGCCTGTTTCTTTTCTTCCTTCGCTACCTTATCGTGAATAAATTTATTCACGAGGTTTATCAGCCCGCTTTCATCTATTTTCAAAGCAGCAGCGCATTCATGTATATAAGCCTGGCGGCGCGTAAAATCTTCAGCCCGGTTTAGCCTGCTTAAACTTTCAGCCACCTGGTTTACCGCATCATTTTTACGGGTAATATCGTTGCCGGCTTCTTTCAGCAAAACATCGAGCTGGAAAAGAATAAAATCTTTCTTGTTTTCGGCTATAAACTTTTTAAAAGCATCAGCGCCCACTTTCTTTACATAACTGTCGGGGTCTTCCTTATCGGGAATTAAAACCAGCTTTACGTTCAGGCCTTCTTCCAGCGCCATATCTAAGCCGCGCATGGCAGCCTTTATGCCCGCAGCATCGCCATCGTAAATTATGGTGAGGTTGGCTGTATATTTTTTTATGATGCGCAGTTGGTCGGTGGTAAGCGAGGTGCCGCCGCTGGCCACCACGTTATCAATGCCCGCCTGGTGCAGGCTGATGACATCGGTATAACCTTCCACCAGCAAACATTCATCCTGCTTATCAATGGAATGGCGGGCAAAATAAGAGCCGTATAAAATTTTACTCTTTATATATACCTCATTTTCCGGCGTGTTGATGTATTTCGGCGCCTTCTCAGCTTTGCCAATTACACGGGCGCCAAAGCCGATGATCTTTCCCGTATTGTTATGAATGGGAAAGATGATGCGGCCGCGGTAGTTATCCAACATTTCATCATTGCGCTCAACCAGCAAACCGCTCTTCAGCAAAACTTCTTTATTGAATTGCTGCTTCAGGGCGGCGGTGGCAAACGCATTCCTGGCCTGCGGGTTATAGCCTAACTGAAAATGCCCGATTATTTTTTCATCATAACCGCGTTCTTCCAGGTAGGCCATGGCATGCGACTGGCCTTCTTGCGTATGCAGCAATTGTTCTGTAAAAAACTTTTGGGCAAAATTGTTTAAGGCGTGCAGGCTTTCTGCCGCCTGCTGCATGGTGCGGGCTTCATCGCTTACCTCTGTTTCCTGTATTTCTACGTTGTAGCGCTGGGCCAGCCATTTTAAGGCTTCGGCATAAGAATATTTCTCATGCTCCATCAAAAAAGTGATGGTGTTGCCGCTTTTGCCGCAGCCAAAACATTTATAAATTTCCTTTGACGGAGATACCGTGAACGAAGGCGTTTTCTCGTTGTGAAAAGGGCAGTTGCCGAGATAATTCGCTCCGCGCTTTTTCAGCTTTACAAATTCACCAATCACATCAATTATATCAATGCGGTTTGTAATTTGCTCTATGGTTTGTGGAGAGATCATTTCTTGCTGAAACGCCAAAAGTAATGTGCCTGCACTAAAAAATACAAAAGTATTGCCCTGCTAATTTTACAGCTTTGCCAAAAGAATTGTTATATTGCATGTAAAGATTATTGCTTGCTTAATAAGCACGCTATCCTATAAAGAAGGATGCCCATCCTATAGAAGAAGATGCTAATCTTATAGAAGAAGACGTTCATCTTATAAAGAAAGATGCAAATCTTATAAAGAAGGATGCAAATCTTATAAAGAAAGATGCAAATCCTGTAAAGAAAGTACCGCATCGTATAAGCCGAACATAATAACCTATAACCAGGAACGGGCATTCTAAAAAGCATAATGTAAACACCAAAACAGCACACATCAATACCAAAAAGCAAAAACACCATTTTTCCCGGTATAAACGCGCTCTATTTTTTTAACATTAAAAATTAATCATTATGGCAAAAAATGAAACCAAAAGGCTAAGCCCTTCTAACATTGCCGCAGACCAGACTATTTTTTCTGTGCTGCAGGGCATAAGCACTTATCAGCCCTCCAACGCGGCATATTCCATACAGGAAGGTGAAAACAAGCTTGCTGCATTAAGCCAGTTGCAAAACACGGAAGCACAGGCGACCGCAGCCCTAAAATCGGCCAGGGACAATACCGTTACTGCCGAATGGGATTTTCACAACTACATCCTGGGCGTAAAAAATCAGGTTATGGCGCAATATGGCGATAGCAGCAATGAAATTCAAAGCCTGGGCTTAAAGAAGAAAACAGAATATAACAAACGGGGCAAAGCCGCGGCCGCCAAAGCCTGAATAAAAAGCGCCCGTTATGGGCGTTTTTTTGTTTTTTTTAGATATAGCCGGAAAAGAAACAGTTGCCCTGAAAAATCACAAGCAACCCTTCCCGTTTTGCTTTAAATCAAACAAAAAAAATTGGCTTACTATTGCCATTCAAAATTCAATAAAATGAAAAAATTATTTGCAGCGTTTGCTATTGTGTTGTTTATGGTTATGCAGGCGCCGGCTCAAAAGCCGGTTGATCTTAAATTTAATTTAAAAACGGGGGAAAGCTATGATTATGCTTTAAACATGAACATAGAAACAAAGGGCAATATGGGCGGCCAGGATATGGACGTAAAAAATACGGTAGGTATATCGTATCTTTTTAAGAATACAGGCGATAGCGCCGGCTGGAAAAAAATAGCTTCCACCATTACAAAGATTGCCATGAACATAAATGTTGCCGGCATGAATATAAATTATGATTCTGACCAGCCGGCCGACAGCAGCGATATGATAAGCAGCGTGCTTGGCAAAATATTTGGCGCCATGAAGGGCGGGCAATTTATGTTTACCATCAATGAAAAAGGGGAAGTGGGCACTGTAACCGGTTTTAACGAAATGATGCGCAAGGTTACGGAAGCGGCTTCTTCAGCGGGCCCGATAGGAAATATAGGCAATGCATTTAATGAAGAGAACTTTAAACAAAATATACAACAATCTTTCGGCGCTTATCCCGGCAAGCCTGTAAAACCGGGCGATACCTGGACGGGCACTTTACATTCCAATAGCGGCGGCGCTGAAATGACATCAAACAACACTTATACGCTTGAGTCGGTTGATGGCAAGACGGCTACGGTAAAGGTAGATTCCAAAATCACCTCGCCAGACTCAAACGCCAACGCCACCATTAACGGCACTTCGGCAGGCAGCATAAAATATGATATTCCTTCAGGCATAGCGGTTGATGGCGATGTAGATACCAAACTGGATATGAACATTACCCAGGGCGGCCAGTCAATACCCATGACAACGGATATTCAGATGAAGATAACCGGAAAGAAGTCTTAGAGAGTTTACGGGTTTACAAGTTTACAAGTTCACGGGTTTACGGGTTGTTGCAGTTGTTTAAAGTTTAATGTATAAAGTTGGGTTGAGTGGCTGCAATTAACTCGTGAACCTTTGGAGCTCGCGAACTTGTGAACTTCTGGAACCCGTGAACTATTGAACTATTTATACGTTTTCAAAATTTTCAGCAGCACGCCGTTGGTCCAGCCAAAGCCATCCTGCGAAGGGTACTCGCCGCCGCCTGCCGTGAGATGGGTATCAATTACATTGTATTTTTCCATCAGCCTGCCTGTGCTCCGGTAAACTTTTATGTTAAGCGCCGCCCATTTTTTTGCTATCAGGGCGGCTAAATTCCGCTTACCATAATTAGCAAGCCCTTTTATGGTTATCCAATGCAGGGGCGCCCAGCCATTCGGCCAGTCCCATTGCTGCCCTGTGTTGATGAGGGTGGTTACAAGGCCGCCATCTTTTAAAAAATCGCCATGCACCACAGCGGCAGCCTTATCTATATATTTTTCGGGCGGAATGAAAAAGAAAAAGGGCGTAAAGCCGGCCAGTGTTTTTTGGTTATTTAATTTCTTTTCGCTGATAGTATAATCATAATACCAGCCATCTGCTGCATTATAGAAATATTTATTGATGGCTTTGCGGCGGCGCTCAGCCTTTTCATCATACACATCGGCCTCTGCGGCATCGCCGTTAAGGGTAAGGCCTCTGCAAATGGTGGCTTCAAGATGGTAGAGCAGGCAATTCAGATCAACTGCAAGCAGGCTGGTAGTTTGAATGGTATTAAATGTTTTGCCATCTTTAAACCAGCGCCCGCTAAAGTCCCAGCCGCTTTCGCAGGCAGCGCGCAGATCGCGGTAAAGCTGGCTGGCATCGGTACATGCTTCTGATAAAGCAGAATCCTGCCAGAAAGCTTCCGGGCGGGGTTTGCTTAACTGATCGTAATAACGGTTAAGCACAGTGCCGTTATCTAATTGAACGCAATGTTTGGTAGGATATGTTTTATCCATCCAGTAATCGTATTCTTTCCGCATGGCAGGCAGGTATTTTTTGTAAACCTCATCGCCTTTGTGCACGGCCAGCAGTTCTATCATGCAGGAAAAATAAGGCGGCTGGGAGCGGCTGAGAAAATAGCTGCGGTTGCCATTGGGAATAAAACCAAATGTATGGATGAGACAGGCGAAGTTATCAATCATGTTTTCAATTATCTCCCACCGGTTGCTTTCCGCAAGCCCGAGCATGGTGAAATAAGAGTCCCAGTAAAACACTTCACGAAAACGGCCGCCGGGCACGATGTAAGGATAAGGAAGCGGGATAAGGGAACTGCCTTTTACCGCTTTATCAGCGCTTCGCTGCAATACATTCCAAAGCTCCTCAATATGATCAGCTATGCCGGCCTTCTTATTTGTATGATAGCCCGGCGATGAAGCCGGCGGAATGGTAAAATGGTCTTCTACAAATTTTTTTACAGCTTCATTGGAAGGATGGGTTGCGCACAGTTTTTCATACCCGGAAAGAATGCTTTCAATGCTACTGTTAGGCGTGCAGTCCACAAAAGTTTTGTTATCAGGAAATATTTTTTTTAGCTGCACATCCCTGAACAAGCGCTGGTATAATTCATCCGGCATTTGCATAGCAGCCCTGTTACTGATCAGCAAATTTAAAATAATGCAGTATTTCCAGCAGCGCTTCAGGCGTAAGCGGCTTTTCCAGGTCTTTTTTTACCGTATCAATAATATCGTTTATTTCATCTGTTTCATCTTTTATTCTCGCTTCTGCGCTTTTATGCGGGTCATCCATAAAAATAAAACCGTTATCCATCCTAAGGCTTTCAAACAACTGGCTTGTATAACTGGCGCGGTTGGCATCCACCCTTTTTTTAAGCATTTTATTTAACCGCTTCAATTTATCGAGCGTATAAAATTCAGTATTGTTAAAAGCATCCCCGCTTTTTTGCTCCATAAAAGCTTTAAGCTGCAGCATGGCATAGAGGTCATTGTTGTTTTTGGCTTCAACCAACTGCTGCATTAAATGATGTTTCTGCTGTTTTAGTTCTTCGTCGGATTCAGTATCGGGGTGAATTTCTTTTACAAGCATCTTATACAATGCATGAATATCAGTGTGCACATTTTCTTTTTCTGCAGGCCCGGGCGCAAAAGTATTTTTCATCTTTTCTTCGTTGCTCCGGAAAAAATCGTTCAGGTCAAAATTTTCCGAAGCAATGCTTTCAGGGTTAAAGCCGGCGCCTTCCATTATATTTTGCAAGGTTGTTTTATCTTTTTTGTTTAACAGCCTTACCTGTTCATTCGTTTTCTCGCGCAGTATCTGCATGAGTGTTTCATTGTACGGCGCCACTTCATCCAGGAAGGCGATCATAAATTCTGTATATAACCTCCGTTGGGCCTTGGTAAGTTTTGCCTGTGCAACAACGTTTTCCATCCGCTGCGCCATTTCCAGTTTCAGTAAAGCGCACTCCATCATTTTCGGCACCACTTTTTGCTGAAATAACCGTTCATATTTTTCTTCATTCCGTTTTTCTTCCTTTTCAGATTGCTCATGTTCATGTATTTCTTTTATCAGCCTGTTAAACCGGCGCATTTCTTTCTCCAGCGGGCTGTCGTTTTTCGATGCCTTCTTTTTGGGCACATACAGCAACGGCATTACGGCATGCACAGTTCCCGGATCATTTTTATCCGTAAAAGCCTGCTGTTCTTTCTTTAACTGCTCTATTTCATCCATATTAAAAAGAGAAATAACTTTTGACATAGCTATGAATGTTTTGGGTAAAAATAGCCGCTTTTAAAGCACATTTATTTCATGTGCAAAACATCTTTATAAGATTAGAAGCTGTTTAAAATTTTTTCGCACGGAGAACACCGGGCCGGCAGAGACGCTTCATTACGGCTGTTTACGCTTTTGCTCTGTGCGAAAAATCGCTAAATCCCTGTAAAGAATTAAATTTTCAAACAGCTTCTTAGGGAGAATGATGTGGTTATCTGTAACTCCTGTAAAATAATTTACAGCATATTGGCTGCTGATTATTAACGTGAGTTCGGGATAAGCGATATGTTTAAAGCTTGCAGACAGACCTCACCTAAATCCTCTCCAAAGGAGAGGACTTCCGACACCCTAAAACTCATAAAACATGCAAAAAATCATGTTTTTTC
>NZ_JASGEX010000214.1:0-2518 GCF_047606085.1 Parafilimonas sp. | reverse complement strand
TCGGCCGCAAACCGGGCAGGTTCGCTTCGTTCGGCTCCGCTACGCCTCACTTCACTTCACCTGCCCGCGGGTTAACTCTCTATACAGCTACTAATAAGCTATTTACACAAAGAAATAAACACTACCTGGTGGCTGTTTACACGGTAACCTACAGCAATGATCGCATCGAGGTTATAGAAATTTGTAAGATAATTTTTGCCATCGTCCGCAGTTATTCGAAAAATTCGAATAACTGAATCTTCATCTAATTCCTTGCTTTTGAAAATTTCTTTCAAGTGATAGTTGATAGTATTGGTTTCAACCCCAAACAACTCAGCCATTTTCTTTTGCGTAAGCCAAAAAGTTTCATCGTTATACAATACCTCAACCTTAATATTCCCTTCGGGAGTAGCATAAAAGATTATCTCCTTATCCTGAGGGGTGTTATCGTTTGCCATTTTAAAGTGCTTTGTTTTGTTTTTCCAAAGCCGCAATTTGCGGCCTTATATAAATAGATTGATTTTATTAACTCACGTTTTTAAATGCAGTTAATGCCTTTGCTACTTCCTTCTTTTTATCATCCTCAAAGCTGGCCAGGTAGCTTTGCGTTGTTTTCAGGTTGCTATGGCCTAAAGCCTCAGATATAAACTCTACGCTGGCGCCTGAGCGCTTTAGAACTGTTGCAAAGGAATGGCGGGCCACATAAGTAGTAAGGTTTACTTTAATATCCAGGTAAGCTGCTATTTGTTTCATGTGGTCATTAATCAGCCTTGTAAGCAACTGGATCATATTATATTCCTGTTCTGCTGAAAGGCCTGCCACCAGTTCCGGGAAAATATATACCTCCGGGTTTATTGCCTTATTGCCCCACCTGTCAACTATGGCCTTTAATTCGGCGCTATATGGCACCCTGATTTCCTCGCTTACCCTTTTTGTACGTTCAGTTTTAGCCCGCTGAAAAACAATAAAATCGCCCTGAATATTTTTAAATTTAAGCCTGCATAAATCCTTTACGTTTATTCCATTACAGAAATACATAAACAGCCAATAATCCCGCATTCGGGCAGCGGTAGAGTACGGAATGGGTTCGTAATTATAGATCAGGCCAATATCTGCCAGCGTTAAAGATTTCTTTGTGTTTTTAGACGCCGGTATTTCATATTTACGTTTGCCAAAAGGATAAAACTCTTTGGTGATCTGCCCGTTTTCAATGGCCTGGTTAAATAAAGCCCGCAGCGATCTTAAATAAATCCCTACCGTCGTTATTGAATTGCCAGATTCAAGCATCCATTTCTCATACCTTTTAAGGAACGCCGGGGTTATATATGAAAATGTATAGTTAGAAACGGACCGTTCCTTACCAAATTCATCAACCCTTTTTTCTATCAATATCTTTTGTTCTACACAAAACTTATTTAAACTCACCTTGGCAACATCATAAGAAACTGCTGAGCCAATACGATTTTCAGATTTTAGCTGGTTGATATATTCATCGAAAGTATAATTAACCGTATCAGAAAGGCCCCGGTTTTGAATAAAAGCCTTTTCAAAAGCAGGAAACGTAAATGCAGGAAGTTTATCAATTATATCTGCAGCCTTTTTTTCAAGGGATTGTAACTGCAGCAAAATATCTTTAAGCTCCTTCCGTGGCCGCTCACCCATCATGCGCTCGTATTCACCAGCCGTGAGATTAAACCTGGTCAAATAATATTTTTTAACCCGGTTAAATGTTACCCGGATAGAGATCGCACATTTTTTATCTGCCCTGGGATATATTTATCAATGAAAATGGCAGTTGTAGGAGTGCTGGCCATATAATTTAATTTTTTTGAATCAGGAGAAATGCATTTCGACACAACTCCGACACAAAAATAATTAATAACAATAAACAACGATTAAAAACGATAAAATATAAGGGTGCAGTATTAATAGGTATTTCAGAGGATGAGTACTTATTGCTATTGGTTGGTTTTTGCCAGTAATTATTTAAAATTATGACTCATAATCAGGGGGCCCCTCTCAACAGCGGCCTTTTTTAATTTAGCCCGAATATGCGGTCCTGATTTTGAATCCGTTTTAACTGATTATCAATTTGTTATAAGGTCGTTTTACAGCAGGCTTTCATTCCGGCGCTTCCAAATTTTTTTGCTGAGAGCATCGAATTTTTGTTAGTTGATTTTTTCTCAAAAACCCCCATTTTTAAAATGTGCCTAACATGCGGCATTTAATGCCAACAAACTCAATTGAATCAATCCTTGCCGGCCATCTCTAAAAGAACTGTTGAAGTGTGCAAGACAGGTTAACAATCAAAGCTAATCCATTCAGGATACCAGTAAACCTTAAGCAAAGTGAAAAATGTATTCCATACAACAAGCCCAGTTAAAAAATAATCCCCAACTAAAACCATCAGTACGTTATTTATTTATGAACTCACCAATACCAAATCATTACTAACTATTCCTTAGGATAGGCGACATTTGGTTCATTAAAAAAGGCTTTCACAAGTGTTATTTTTCTTTGAATTTCTTTCATGGTGTCT
>NZ_JASGEX010000213.1:0-3684 GCF_047606085.1 Parafilimonas sp. | reverse complement strand
TCTGAATGAATTTTGTTACAAGTTTAACCGAAGGTTCTTTGGGCAGAGTTTATTTGACAGGGTATTGGTCGCAACGCTGGAAAATCCATGGTACAGACCTTTTCCAAAAAACGGATAGTCATTAAAACAATACAATGAAATATCCCCGCCTCCTTTCCTCCGGCGCAAACAACAAAGTGATCGTTTTAAGTGAAACAGAAGTGGGCAAGTTGTTTACCGGCGACACAAGATCAGACATAGGTTCCGAAGCGGAAAAAATGCAATATGCCAATGGCATCAATGAGCTTGTGGCCCGTTTTAAACGCCTGGAATTTAACGAAGAGCTACAGGCAGAAATGCTGGTGATGGAACGTATTTATCCAATAGATTACCGGGCTTATGAAGTGGAAAGAAGAGAGCTTTGGTTAAGCGTTTTTATGGATGAAATAGCGCAGTTGCATAGCGGGGGCTTTGTGCACAGGGATATAAAACGCTCCTCAAATATTAGCGGGCAGGCATTTGATAATATTTTGCTTACACAAAATGGCCTGCGGCTGATTGATGTAGGCATTTCTGCAATCAGGGAAAAAGTAGGAGATACAATCTTTAATAAATACCTGGAGATTGAAAATGCTGAGTTGAAAGAATTTGCAGCGTACTTTATAAGCAGATAGAATAATGACCATTAATGCCACACTCATTAACCTTTACCATGTATGCCCCCGCGAATGCTGGTTGCATGTCAATGGTATTAATATGGAACATACCAGCGATACGGTATATGATGGCAAACTGCTGCACGAAACCAGCTACCCGCAGCGAAACGAAAAACATTCGGAGTTGAGTATAGAAGCGGATTATAACCACGTTAGCCTGTATGGCAAAATAGATTTTTACGATGCCCGGCAAAAGATTATTCACGAAACCAAGCGCAGCGATAAAGTGGAAAAAGCACATGAATGGCAGGTGAAATTTTATTTGTGGCTTTTAAAGCTAAATGGTATTAACGATGCCACAGCTACCCTGGAATATCCATTGTTACGGCATACAGCTCATTTGTCATTAGATGATGGGGACGTTGCATATTTGAAGTCTGCTGTTACATCCATTGCCCGGTTAAAAGAAGATGAACAGTGTCCGCCTGTGATCCATTCAAAAATCTGCAAAAGCTGCTCCTATTACGAACTTTGTTACATAAACGAATAAAATTTAAAACCATGCTTTTACAATTTAAAATTCAATTAGCACGTATTTCAAAACCGCCGGTTTGGCGAAGGGTTTTAGTGCCGGACAATTTTACATTTGAAAAATTTCACCTTGTTATACAGGCTGCATTTGGTTGGCACAATTGCCATTTGTATCAGTTTTCGCCACAGGGTTATGGCTCCTATCCCGCTATAGGCATACCCGATGACGAAGGCTGGAGCGATGAGGAAATCAGCGACAGCGCAAAAATAAAGCTCTTCAAAATCTTTGATACCGTGGGGCAAAGGTTTACCTACAACTACGATTTCGGGGATGACTGGATGCACAAAATCATCCTGGAAGAAGTAAAAGAGGGCGCTCCTAAAAAAGCAGAATTGCTTGCCGGTAAAAGCGCATGCCCGCCCGAAGATTGCGGTGGGCCATGGGGCTACCAGCGAATGCTCGAAGTGCTTGCCAATCCCAAAGATGAAGAATATGAAAGTATGCGTGAATGGGTAGGGCTTACCGGGAACAGTGAATGGGATATTCATGAATTTGATCTGGACTTAGCACAGCGAAGGGTACAGGCTGTTTAAAATTGTGTACTCATGGCAAACCTGCCTGGCGTATTTCAATGAATAGTTTTTATGAAAAAAACCTACTACCTCTTTAATCCCGGCCGCATGGGCCGCAAAGACAACACGCTTAAATTCACGCCCGTGGATGAAGATGGCAAGGAAGGCCAGCCCAAATACATACCCGTGGAAGGCGTGAGCGACCTGTATTGTTTCGGTGCATTGGATGCCAACAGCGCGTTATATAATTTTTTAGGCAAGGAACAAATTGCGGTCCATTTCTTCGATTACTATGAGCATTATACCGGCAGCTTTATGCCCAAAGATTATTTGCTGGCCGGCAAAATGCAGATAGAGCAAACCAAACATTATAGCAATAAGACCAAAAGGCTAACCATTGCGCAAAAATTGGTAGAAGGCGCGGCATTTAATATCCTTAAAAACCTGCGTTATTATCAAAGCCGCGGCAAAGACTTAAACGGAATTATTGAGGTTATTGAAAGCTACTGCACATCTGTTTTCACCACTACTGATATTGATATGCTGATGGGCATTGAAGGAAACATCCGCCAGGTGTATTATGAATCGTTTGATATAATACTGAATGATTTTGCCATGAATGGCCGCACTAAGCAGCCGCCCAAAAATGAAGTGAATGCATTAATATCTTTTGGAAACATGATGTGCTATACGTTATGCCTCGGCCAGATATACCACACGCAATTAAACCCTACCATAAGCTTTTTGCATGAGCCCGGTTTCAGAAGGTATTCGCTGGCGCTGGATTTGGCGGAAATATTCAAACCGATTTTGGTGGATCGCACTATTTTCAAAGTGCTCAATAAAAAAGAAATCCAGGCCAGGGATTTTGATGTGCAGGTAAACAGCGTGGTGCTGAAAGATGCCGCCCGTAAAACTTTTGTAAGGGCTTTTGAAGAACGGCTGAATGAAACCATTAAGCACCGTACATTAAACCGGAGTGTAAGTTATAAGCACCTGGTAAAACTGGAATGCTATAAGCTTACCAAGCATTTGCTGAACATGGAAGAGTATAAGCCGTTTAAAAGCTGGTGGTAATATGTACGTGATACTGGTATATGATATTGGTGAAAAAAGAGTGGGCAAAATGCTCAAACTGTGCAGGCAGTACCTGAACTGGATTCAGAACAGCGTATTTGAAGGTGATATAACCGAAGTGAAGCTGAAAGAATTGGAGCACAGGGCAAAACTGATAATGCAGGAAGAGGAAGACAGTATGATTGTTTTTAAAAGCCGGGATGCCAAATGGCTTGAAAAAGAAATAGTGGGTAAGGAAAAAAATGAGCTGGATACATTTTTGTAGTCGTCGGCCGGGAATTATAATTGCTTCAGCAGCTCTCTGACATATTGGTAAAAGCGAAAAGTTGATATAACTATTTTGTTCTCAATAGTTGTCGGTGCGGGGGTAAAATCATGTTATCGGGCAGCGACAACTTTTTATTATATAATTTTATATATTCACAATTTGAAAGCCTTGTAAAACAGGCTTTTTTAGTCGTCGGTGCGGCGGCTCTTAATCGAACAATGGTTGAATTGAAATTGATATTATGAACGATAAAAATTAACAACAAACTATCTCTTAATCGAACAATGGTTGAATTGAAATGTTTTATTGATGCAGCTAAAGTAAAAAACTGGTTTACTCTTAATCGAACAATGGTTGAATTGAAATTTAATACAATAATATTGGCTTTCATCTGTTAATAATCTCTTAATCGAACAATGGTTGAATTGAAATTATACTTACTTCTCTGGCAGTGGGATGAATGGCACTCTTAATCGAACAATGGTTGAATTGAAATAAGAGAGGTTAGAAGAAAACAGGCAATATCGTCCCTCTTAATCGAACAATGGTTGAATTGAAATGCGTTAGCTACGATCGGATCCCATTTAGCAGCAAATCTCT
>NZ_JASGEX010000212.1:0-20903 GCF_047606085.1 Parafilimonas sp. | reverse complement strand
GAATAATTCTTTACTTTGCCGCCAATTAATGTACCATAAGTTTTCATAATGTTTGAAGCATTAGTGAAGGGATTAATTTTAGGCTTGCTGTTAAGTGTGTCTGTTGGTCCTGTAATTTTTTCTATCCTTAAACAAAGTCTCAATAATGGCCATCGCGGCGGTTATGCATTTATTGCAGGCGTATCGGTGAGCGATGTGCTCATTGTGGTCGTTTGCAATATGTTTACCAGTTTGTTTGATGCGGTATTAGAGCATGAGCTCATTATCGGCATTGCCGGCAGCAGTTTACTGGTGGCTTTGGGCATTTATAATTTTTTCTTTCGCAAGGTGCAAACGGCAAATGGGATGCTTACAGAAAATAACCTGCGCACCCATCATCTGGCAGGTATTTTTTTCTCCGGTTTTTTTATGAATGCATTAAACCCGGGGGCGCTGTTATTTTGGTTTGCCACTACCGCAACCATAACGGCGGATTCAAAACTGGTGGAACATCCCGGGCAATACCGTTTTATCGTTTTTCTTACCACGCTGGCATTTAACCTGGCTGCAGACACCACCAAAGTATTACTGGCAAATAAGATACGGCTGAAGTTAACCCCGCATAATATTCATATCATCAATCGTGTTTCCGGTTTCATATTAATCGGCTTTGGCATAGCTATCATTATTACCATGCTTATCCGGAATGCACATGCAGGCAACCTTTAACAAGCCATTACCAGGCGGCGTTGTATTTTTAAAAATGAAACCGAGCAGGATAATTTTTTCTCACATCAGATGGATGTAGCGAGGTTCCCTGTCTGCCGGACAGGCAGGCATGAGGCCATTAAAAAAACAAATATGTACGAATGAAACGCTGCATACTCGTAATCATTGCTGCATTAGCCTTTACTTCTTCTTTCGCACAGTCTGATTTTATTCAGCTTAAAAAAAATAATAAGGTTATTAAAAGCTGGTTTAAAGGAAATTATTTCTATGGACAGTTGAAGAACGGCAACTGGGTAACTGCGGAGATATATAAAATACAGGATGATAGCTTATACCTGCGCCCTTATGTGGTACAAACGTATGCTAACCGGCTTGGGTTGCCGTTTTTAGACACCACTTATTTTGGGTTGATGGCTGTGCACCCCAACCAGCTAAAAGCATTTCCAAAAGAAGATAGGGGTTTTGGGTATGTGAAGAACGGATGGATATTTGATATTGGAGGCGGCGGCTATTTATTGCTGAATATTATTAACACATTGCGTTTAAACGAGCCCGTTTTTGGTTCAGACAACCTGCCTAAAGTCAGTATTGCAGCAGGTGTGCTGGCGGTGGGTGTCGTATTGGGGCTAACGCATAAATCAACCTATATCATCGGTAAAAAATATCATATAGAATATATCAGCGCAAAACCATCTTAATAGTACTTTCGGCCCTGAATGAAATCAGTAAAGCAATCCAGGTTCAAAATATTGCTGCGTCGTTTCTTTAAAGTAATTCTTTATGGATTTATACTTTCTCTCATTTATTTATTGATTTGTAAATGGCTGATGCCGCCCATAACTTTTACGCAACTTACAAACTGGGTTGGCGGGTATGGTTTAAAAAGAGATTATGTAAGCTGGGATGATATTTCGTCCAATGTAAAGCTGGCTGCCATTGCCGGCGAAGACCAGTTATTTCCGGTGCATAATGGTTTCGACTGGAAGGCCATTTCAAAAAGTATGGATAACGATCCTTCAAAAAACAGGAGAGCGGCGGGTGCTGCTGCCAGCACCATAAGCCAGCAAACCGCAAAGAATGTTTTTCTGTTCCAGGGCGAAGGCATATTACGTTATATACGCAAACCGCTGGAAGCTGTTTATACAGGATTGATTGAATTGGTTTGGGGCAAGCGCCGCATACTCGAAGTATATCTTAACACCATTGAAATGGGTAAAGGCATTTTTGGCATTGAAGCGGCAGCGCAGCAATATTTTGGCAAGCCTGCTAAAAATTTATCGCGCAACGAAGCGGCTATGGTTATTGCATGTCTTCCCAATCCAAAAATATATTCCGTAAAACCAGCCAGCCGTTTTGTAAGCTGGAAAAGTAAATGGATATTAAGGCAGATGAACAATGTAAAGGATGATAAGAATACGGCAGCATTGTTGCGTAAGTAGTTGATTGGTTGATAAGTTGATTAAGTTGAAAGGTTGTTGTAAACCCGTAAACTTGTGAACATTTAAACTCGCAAACTTGTGAACTTAAAATTATACTCCCCTTTGGGGGATGGGGGTAAACTCCCCGATACCGGCACAACCATATTCACTATAATGAGCCAGTTGGCGCTGGAGCACAATGCCATTAATCTGGGCCAGGGCTTTCCTGATTTTATGATGAGTGAAGAACTGATAAGCTTGGTAAATACAGCCATGTTGCAGGGGCATAACCAGTATGCGCACATGTGCGGTGTGCCGTTGCTGCGCGAAAAGATCGCACAAAAAGCAAAGAAATTATATGACAGCAATGTGAATGCGGATGCGCAAATCACCATAACACCGGGCGGCACGTATGCTATTTATACTTCGCTCACCAGCATGCTGGAAAAAGATGATGAGGTAATTGTATTTGAACCTGCTTATGATAGTTATATCCCCAACATTCTTGTTAACGGTGCAAAGCCTGTCTTAATTCCCCTGCAATATCCCGCTTATAGTATTCCGTGGAATGAAGTGCATGAAAAAATCACAGCCAAAACAAAAGCCATCATTATTAATTCACCGCACAACCCAACAGGCGCTGTAATAAATGAAGGTGATATTGAACAATTAAAATCTATCGTTCAGCAACATAAAAACATTTTTATTGTAAGCGATGAAGTGTATGAGCACCTGGTGTTCGATGGCCTTGCGCATCAAAGTATTTTGCGATATCCTGAGCTCATGGAAAGAAGCTTTGTATGTTTTTCATTTGGCAAAACATACCATTGCACCGGCTGGAAAATTGGCTACTGCATTGCTTCGCCCCTGCTGATGAAGGAATTCAGGAAAGTGCACCAGTTCAACTGTTTTAGTGTTAACAGTTTTGTGCAGTATGCATTGGCTGATTTTTTAAATAATGAAGATGCCTATTTATCGCTGGGCAATTTTATTCAGCGCAAAAGAGATTATTTCCAGAATCGTATGCTGGCCACAAAGTTTAAGCCGCTTCCTTCCCATGGCAGTTATTTCCAGTGTTATAGTTATAAAGGGTTCAGTGATGAAAATGATATGGAGCTGGCCATTCGTTTAACCAAAGAATATGGTGTAACGGCTGTGCCGCTGAGCAGTTTTTATCAATCAGGGAAAGATGATAATGTATTACGTTTTTGCTTTGCAAAAAAAGAGGCCACCTTAAAAGAAGCTGCTGACAGGTTAAGCAAATTGTAAAGCCTTATTATTTTTTTATGATTTTAAACAGGCAATTAAACCTTTCGCTTCACACCTGTTCAGTCATGCACCCGTTGTTGCAGTCATTTCAGGCAACATTATGTAATTTTTATACTTGTTAACAAAGCGGTTTGTGAAATTGCAGTAACCTTGTGCAGCGAAATGAAACTGAGAATAGCTTTTGCAAAATGTATAGCACTGGTTGTAGCGCTCCAAATACTTAATATAAGTATTTATGCGCAGGACATGAGCTGGATGCAGCAAAAGCATACTATTTTTTATTATAATGAAATTAATTGCGTTGCAGAATATATTGGTGAGATTATCCTAAAGCACCATAACCAGTTTCCTGAATATCCAAACGACGGGCATAAAGATTTCCCGTTTTCCAAACATATTGACCTGAACAATTTTTCTTTTCAGCCTTTTAAAGCAAAAGCCACATCGCCGGTAAATAAGGAATATTTATTTCCGCATAAAATAGATTACGACTTTCTTTTTTTTAAAGAAATCAATCCTCCCCCTCCAAAGGCGTAGCACTTAACTTTTTTGGTAACACACATGGCTTGGTTCAAAGCCTGCCTTATCATTTATTTCCCAAAAACTTTTAACGTGATACCTTTTTTACGCATGCCTTTTAAAGGCAGAATAATGCATTCGTGCATTTTAATAATGCTGTGTTTGCAGTTGCATGCACAATACAGCAATCAAACAGACACTTTACATATCTCTTTACTGCAGGCCGAAAAAATTTTTCTTGACAGCAACCTTTCTGTTCTTGCGGCCCATTACAATGTGGATGCTGCATTAGCCCAGGTAATGCAGGCGAAATACTGGGATAACCCGGTATTTCATACAGACCAGGTAGTAATGGCCAATCATAACTTTCTTCCTTATAAAAAATTACCTGATGGTTCGCCCGGCGCACAGTATTTTATCGGCATTGACCAGTTGATTAAAACAGCAGGCAAGCGCGGCAAACTCATTGCGGCTGCACAAACCAATACTGCAATAAGCAAACTGCAGTTGCAGGATGTGGTGAGAAAACTAAGGAGCCAGTTGCATATTGATTATTACACCATTGCACGAAGCCTTGGCAGCTATAATTTTTACCGGCAGCAGCAGGCACAGTTAAACACACTGCTTGCTGCGATGCAGCAGCAACTGGATGCCGGTAATATTTCACAAAAAGATTATTTGCAACTGCAATCATTGGTTGTTTTATTAAAGCAGGATATGATAGATGTGGGCAGCGATATGGCAGATGCGGAAGCGGATCTGAAAACCCTGCTGCACATCAATAGTAATGTTTTTATTAAGCCTGACATCAATTCAATGCCGCAGGTATTATTACCGGAAGATGCTTCGATATTAATTGAACAGGCAAAGCAAAACAACCCTTATTATCAGATGCAGCAGCAGCAAACCATTTACCAGCAGCAAATGCTGGCATACCAAAAAGCATTGCGTGTGCCGGATGTAACCATTACGCCTAACTACGACAGGCTTTCCAATTATGCACCGGATTATTTTGGCATCGGCGTTTCACTGCCCCTGCCTTTGTTCAATAAAAATAAAGGCAATATACAATCGGCCAGTGCCGCTGTTCAGCAGCAGCAGGCCATACAAAGCAATGCTGAAACCGAACTGCAGAATAATGTAGTGAATGCATATAACAAACTAAAGCTGGCGCTCACTCTAAACACACCGGAACAGCAGCAATTTGTTCAGCGTTATGAAAGCCTGTATCAGAGCATGTTTAACAGCTATAAAGCGAGGCAGGTAAGTTTCCTCGAGTTTATTAATTTTTTTAATGATTATAAAGACCTGCAGGATAAACTGCTGCAGCAACAACTGAATCTTGCATTGGCGACAGACGCCCTCAATTACGAAACAGGCATTGATGTAATAAAATAATTTCTAAAAATATTTACGAAATGAAACCGAGCATGATAATTTTTTCTCACACAGGGGAATGTACATAGCGAGGTTCCATGAGAACATTGAAAAATAAAATTTGTACGAATGAAAAGATTTCTTTCAATAAGCGCAGTGATTATAACCGTTACCAGCGCGGCTTCCTGCCACGAAAAAAAGGAAGCGCCCAAGCCAGGCAAATTTGTGCTGAGTGATACAATGGCTAAAATGATTGCCATTGATACAGTAACTACCTGCAATGTTGACGACGCACTAACGTTAAGTGGCCAGGTAAGCTTTAATGAGAACAATGTAATTAAAGTGTTTCCACGCAGCAGCGGCCAGGTAACTGAATCAAAAGTTACGCTGGGCGATAAAGTAAAAAAAGGGCAGGTGCTTGCTGTTATCCGCAGCGCTGATGTGGCCGGCAATTATGCAGATTTATCGGGCGCCGATGCAGACATTGCTATTGCCAAACGCGAAATGGAAAACCAGCAGTCCTTATATCAAAACGGCATCGCCAGCGAAAAAGATTATAACGAAGCCAGGCAGAATTACCAGAAAGCTTTATCGGCAAAAGAAAAAATCCAGTCGTCTATCAGCATCAACAGCGGCACCCGTTCATCGGCGAGCGGCGTATATCAGTTGGTGGCGCCCATAGATGGCTATGTGGTGGAGAAGAAGGTGAATGCAGGCGATTTTATCCGCAGCGATATGGGCGATAATCTTTTCACCATCTCCGATCTCAAAAATGTATGGATATGGGCCAACGTTTTTGAAGCCGATATAGCGCGGGTGCATGAAGGCGATAATGTAGAGGTAACCACGCTCGCTTTTCCCAATAAAGTGTACACAGGGAAAATAGACCAGGTAAGCCAGGTGCTCGATCCTGAAAACAAAGCCATGAAAGTGCGCATCAGCCTCAGCAATGCAGGCCTTACGCTCAAGCCGCAAATGTTTGCAAAAGTTACGGTGGCCACCCGGCAATCGCAGCAGGCGCTGTGCATTCCGTTCAGCAGCCTTATTGCCGATAATGGTAAAAACTATATCATCAGCTACTATGCCAACGACAGCCTCAAGGTTAACCCGGTAAACCTGCTGCAGGTTTCGGGCAGCAAGGCCTTTATTAGCGGCGATATAAAACCCGGCGACAAGCTCATTACAAAAAACCAGTTGCTTATATATACGGCACTGAATTCTGAGTTTTAAGGTTGTTGTTATGATACCGGCAAATTATTCTATGGCATCGTCCCTTGCGTCGCAACACTTGTACTGTATATCATTGGGCAGCGCTGGTTTCAAATTCAGATCAACCTGTATTTATCAATATGGATTCTTAATATCCAACAACTCATTACAATGAACAAGTTCATTAAACAAATCATATATTTTTCGTTAAGGCATCGCTACTTCATCTTTTTTCTTACAGGTGTAATGGCGGTAATAGGCTTTGCCTGTTATAACAACACGCCTATCGAAACATTTCCTGATGTTACCAATACGCAAATCATCATCATTGCACAATGGCCCGGCCGCAGTGCAGAAGAAGTGGAAAAGCTTATCACCATCCCGCTCGAAACAGAACTGAACAGTGTGCAGAAGAAAGCAAACCTTCGTTCCACATCTGCCTTCGGCTTATCCTACATAAGAATAATTTTTGATGATGATGTGGATGATGCATTTGCGCGCCAGCAGGTGCTTAGCCGCATAGGCAACGCCGATTTGCCCGATGGCGTAAAGCCCGAAGTGGAGCCGCCTTATGGCCCCACCGGCGAAATATACCGCTATACTCTAAAAAGCAATACCTATTCAATACGCGACTTAACCACCATACAGGATTGGGTGCTTGACCGCCAGTTTAAATCGGTGCCCGGCGTTGCGGATGTAAACAGTTTTGGGGGCGAAGAAAAAACCTTTGAAGTAAGCGTAAACCCCGATGTGCTTACCAAGTACAATCTTTCGCCGCTCGATGTGTACAGCGCTATCCAGAAAAGCAATATTAATGTGGGCGGTGATGTTATTGAACGCAACGGCCAGGCTTATGTTGTGCGTGGCATTGGCGTGCTGAACAACATAGGCGAGATAGAAAATATTATTGTAACCAATTTAAATGGCGTGCCTGTGCTTGTAAAAAACATTGCACAGGTTAAGGAAGCCGGGAAGCCGCGCCTGGGCTGGGTTACAAGAGATAAGCAGCCTGATGTGATTGAAGGCATCATCGTAATGCGCAAGGGAGAAAACCCTTCCAAAGTGCTTGATGCCATACACGAAAAAGTAGAAGACCTTAATAACAATGTGTTGCCGGCCGGTGTAAAGATTGATACATTTTACGACCGCACTAACCTTATGGATTTTGCCCAGCATACCGTGCTGCATAATCTCGCCGAAGGCATTATACTCGTAACCGTTATCGTATTTCTTTTTATGGCCGACTGGCGCACAACGGTAACGGTGAGCATCATCATTCCGTTATCGTTGTTGTTTGCTTTTATATGCATGCGCATAAAAGGCATGTCGGCAAACCTGTTGAGCCTTGGCGCTGTTGACTTTGGTATTATCATAGACGGGGCGGTGGTAATGGTGGAAGGTTTATATGTGGTGCTCGATCAGAAAGCGCGGGAAATGGGCATGGAGAAGTTTAATAAGCTGGCAAAGCTGGGCCTGTTTAAAAATACCGGTACTGAAATGGGCAAGTCAATTTTCTTCTCCAAACTTATTATCATCACCTGCCTTGTGCCTATATTTTCTTTCCAGAAAGTAGAAGGCAAAATGTTCTCCCCGCTGGCTTATACGCTGGCTTTTGCCTTGCTGGGTGCCTTGCTGTTAACCTTAACATTCGTGCCCGCCATTTCCAGCATCCTGCTTCGTAAAAATGTAAAGGAAAAGCATAATCCTGTTGTATTGTTTTTTGAAAAGAATATTACCAGGTTATTCAATAAAACATATAAATACCAGAACACAAGTTTGCTCATCGCTGTTATAATAATGGCAATAACATTCTTCTCCGTAAAGTTCATCGGCACAGAATTTTTACCTGCTTTAAATGAAGGCGCCTTATGGGTGGAAGCAGAATTGCCCATGAGCGTTTCGCTTGATGAATCCCGAACGCTATCTGATAAAATGACAGACATACTGCGTGGATTTCCGGAAGTGAAACAAACACTCGCGCAGGTGGGCCGGACGAATGATGGCACAGACCCCAAAGGTTTTTTTGATGTGCAGATACAGGTGGATCTGCTGCCGCATGAGCAATGGAAAAGAAAACTGACGGAGGATGAATTGATTGATGCCATGAATGAACAGCTTTCTAAAATACCGGGCATTGTGTTGAATTATTCGCAACCCATCCGTGATAATGTGGAAGAAGCGGTGGCTGGTGTAAATGCTTCACTTGCGGTAAAGATTTTTGGTACCGATTTTAATACTTTGGATTCGCTGGCCAAACAGGTAGCGGGCCAGTTAAAAACAGTGAATGGCATTAATGATTTGGGCTTGTTAAGAAATCTTGGCCAGCCTGAGTTTCGCATTGAACTGGACCAGCAGCGCATGGCTTTATATGGCGTAAATACAGAAGATGCCAACTTGGTAATTGAAATGGCCATAGGCGGCAAGGCTGCCACAGAATTATACGAAGGCGAGCGAAGGTTTGATGTGCGCATCCGTTACCCGCTTGAATACCGCGATGCACAGGAAAAAATTGAGAGCCTGATGGTGCCGGCGCAAAACGGCGCCAAAGTGCCGTTGAAAGAAATATCAGACATTGTAATGCTTACCGGCCCTGCATTTATTTACCGTGATAATAATGCAAGGTACATCGCGGTTAAATTTTCCAACCGCGACCGCGACCTGGGCAGCACCATTGCCGAGGCGCAGCAAAAAGTAAATGCCAATGTACATTTGCCGAAAGGATACTTTTTAACATGGAATGGTGAGTTTGAAAATGCACAAAGGGCAAGCCTTACCCTGCAGCGCGTAGTGCCCTTATGTTTGCTGGCTATCTTCCTCATTTTGTTCATCACGTTTGGCAATGCAAAAGACGCTGTGCTTACTATTTTAAATGTGCCTTTTGCGTTGATCGGCGGCATACTGGCGCTGCATATAACAGGCATCAATTTTAGTATAAGCGCTGGTATTGGCTTTATTGCATTGTTTGGCGTTTGTATTCAGAATGGGGTGATACTGATAAGTGTTTTCCGGAAAAATCTTGAAGAAAAAATGCCGGTTAACAAAGCCATTTCAGAAGGTGTGCGTTCCCGCATACGGCCTGTTGTAATGACCGCTTTAATGGCTGCCATTGGTTTATTGCCGGCGGCCGTAAGCACCGGCATTGGCAGCGAAACACAAAAGCCCCTCGCTATTGTTGTAATAGGCGGATTGGTAACATCAACCATACTTACTTTATTGATATTGCCGGTTATCTATTCCAAAATTTACAATTTAATGCATAAACGCGCTAACCGGAAACTGATTAAGAAGATAGATTTTCTGAATAACTGATTTCGGAGATGATCATAGCCGTCAACTTAAGCCCAAAGGGCTTGAATTTGAATAGCCGTGAGTTTCACTCACGGTAAAAATGTCGAATTTTTTGTTGAACCCGCCGAGGCGGGTTCAATATCAAAACCATTTCATTTGCCCACCGGTGCCACCGATGGCTATTTAAATTAAACCCCATTCGGGGTCTTTCATTGATCGTGTTTCTCCTAAGTTGACGGCTATGGTAGATAATAAACAGGTTGGGCAAAAGGCTTTAGGCAAATCCTGCCTAAGGCCTTCGCTTTGTAAAAGCAATTAATTTAATGTGCGTTCGGGATAAGAAATTGGGATTCTGATTGAACATTATACTGTTTGTTTTTTGTCACGAACTTAAACCGTCACCTCGACGTCAGGAGAGGTCTCATGAATTTTCAGCTGGTTGAATTTCGAGGGATGTCTCCTGACGTCGACATGACGTGCTGCCCTCTGCTTATTCCGAACTCACTTTAATTTAAATAATACGTATGACTGAAAGTTGATAAGATGAAAGATATTTGCCTGCAATAATTGATATGTGCATTGAGGAAACAGCAGCACTTTTTGTTGAACCCAATTCCATTGTAAAAAAATTTGGGGCAGGGCCGATACGGTCATGTTCATATTTGCAGGCTCTGCTGCAGAGTTTTCCCTGAACAAAGCTGTTGACTGGCTGTATTTTACAGGTAAGCTGCCCGCCGATCCTATTGGCCGGTTGTTTTCAACTGTTACGTATGCCCGCGCCATCATTTTTGCAAAATGGGATGATGCTTTAAAAGCCATTGATAAGATCACCGGTATTCATGCTGCCGTTGAACAAAGCAGGAATGCAACAATACCCGGTTGGGCTTACCGCGATGTGCTGTACATGCTCATTCATTATTCCATTGCATCTTATGAATTGCTGGAAAGAAAATTAACCGCACCGGAAAAAGAAGAAGTGTTTAATGTGTTTTACAGGGTAGGCGAGCGCATGCACTTAAAAGCATTGCCGCATAATTATGATGCCTGGAAAACCGATTATGCGCAACACCTTCAAAACGATCTGGCTAAAACGAATTTCACAACAGATTTGTTTAGGCAATATAAAAAACACCTGGGCGCTTTCCGCTATTACATACTGATTGAAGCGCAAAAATTGCTGGTGCCAAAACGGGCGCATGAATTACTGGGCTTCAGTAATTTTTCTGTGATGCGCCTAATTATACCTGCATATAAATTATCAGCAACCGTTAATCTTGATAAGGCATTTAAGGCTTTGGTTTTGCCGGAGAAATATAAAGTTCAGGTAAAAGATCTGGATATTGTGTAAACTTCAGCAATCGCTTTTTAATTTCAGCATCATTTTTGAAAAGATACAATGTTGATAGTTGTTAATAATAAATTTCCTGTTGTTAAAGAAGAAACACATTTTCGCAAACTATGTCATCACTAAATTTAAATATACCGCACAGCCTTTCCAAAGAAGAGGCTTTAACAAGAATAAAAAACCTGCTCTCTAATTTAAAAGAAGAGAAGAAAGATATTGTTTCTGATGTGCAGGAAAACTGGCAGGATAATAAAGGCAATTTTAAATTTAAGGCCAAAGGGTTTGATCTTGCCGGTGATATTACTGTTAACGATTCCAATGTGCAGATCAATTCCGACCTACCATTTGCTGTTTCCTTTTTTAAAGGTGCTATCGGCGATATGATCACAAAAAAAACGAAGGAGTTGCTGGCGTAGAAATATCAGTATGCAACCCCTGTACCTGTAAGGCCGGCTTTTAGTATATTACCAAGGCAAACGCATCTAAATTTTAAACTGGATAAGAAGAGGCGTAGCCTCGAAAAATATTGTATACTCTGCATGGTGTAAAAAAGTGATTTTGTGTTGTTCGGTTTTAGCTCCCCTCTCCTTTGGAGCACTTGTCCCGACCATTCGGGAGGGGTTAGGGGGTGAGGTCTGACAAAGAAATATTATTCACTAATTTATCCCTTGCGCACTATAAAAACGGGTTTCAACCCGTTTGAAAGATTATATACCGTGCTTACGGCACTCCTCTTATTACAGACATCTCCTGATCCCGCCAAAGCAGGATCTTACAAAATAAAACCGGGCATAAGGCTCTTTCTGCAATTTAGATGCGTTTGCCCTGGGCATATTACTGCTTTAAGCATTAAACCCGATTCCTTTTTTACTGGCAGGTAAAACGCACCATCGGTAATGGCATACTTAATTCCATTATAATCGCTGGTAAGCAGCTTGCCTGAAAAGGTGCCTTTAATATAAGTATCGGTAAGCTCACTAATCGTTATGATGCAGGCCGCATCAGGGTCTGATATAGTTGAACCGGATGAATAGCCGGTGGCTGTTTCATCTGTATAAGCCATCTGTGCCTGCACTATGGCAACTGAAGGAAAATAATCCTGCATATAAGTTTTGCCTGCGGCTATAGCCGATGGGTCATATATCATCAATATCAGGGTTGTTTTGCCATCGCTTGTAAATGCCTCAAGGCTGCAGTTGTACAGCCCTATGGAAGAAACATCTGTGAAAAATGCCTGTGGGATGTAGGTCATTTTAATTTCTGTTCCATCACGCTTAAACTTCATGTAATAGTCACCGCTACTGCTTCCGCTGCTATCTTTTTTGCAGGCGGAAAATAAAATGTGCGTAAATAAGATAAAGGCAGCGTATGTCAGTTTCATTGCTACTGATTTTTGTTTAAAAAAATACTATGATATGCTGCTGCAATATTGCTGCAGGCATCATCATCTGAAAGCGGGATTTATTTTTTGCGCTGATTTCTTTACTATATAATTATTAACTTCATCATGTTTGCGGCTGCTGCCAAAGGCTTAATCTGTATGTAATGCGAATGCATGTTGCGCCCCGTTTAAAAAAATTTGCTGTTTGCTTATATTTTATTTGCTTTGCCCACACATGTAGTAGCCCAAACGATTTACTGATATGACAGAAGTTGGCGGAAAGGTTCTTTCTTTGGAAGATTTCTCAAAAATCCTTTTTGAAGAGAGCGAAATAGAGCTAAATACGAAAGCGCTTGAAAAAATTGATAAGAATTTTGAATTTCTGAAACAATTTTCAACGGAGAAAGTTATTTATGGAATTAACACCGGTTTCGGGCCAATGGCCCAGTACAGGATCAGTGACGACAGGACGCTTCAGTTACAATACAATTTAATAAGAAGCCATAGTTCAGGCAGCGGCAAACCTTTGCCGCCTTTGCTTTGCAAGGCAGTAATCATTGCCCGTTTAAGCAGCCTGATGCAGGGCTATTCGGGCATACACAGGGAAACGGTGGAATTGCTGGTTACGCTTATCAATAAAAATATTGTTCCCTGTATATATGAGCATGGCGGTGTGGGCGCCAGTGGCGACCTGGTGCAACTGGCCCATCTTGCACTTACACTAATTGGTGAAGGCGAAGTATATGTGGAAGATGAAATTCAATCAACGGCGGAAGTGTTCAGCCGCTTCAATATTCAGCCGCTTACTATTCATATACGTGAAGGTTTGGCCATATTGAACGGAACGTCGGCCATGACAGGCATTGGCATGATAAACATTCTGCAGGCCAATAAATTGCTGCACTGGATCATCCTGTTATCTGCACTAACCAATGAAGTGGTGGGCGCCTATTCAGATCATTTCTCTTACGAACTGAATATTGTAAAACCGCATATAGGACAGAACCGGGTGGCCGCTGTAATGCGGGATATCCTCTGCGACAGCAAGCTCATCCGCAGCCGCAAAGAGCATCTGTATGAATCGGATGCCATCAGGCAGAAAGAGATATTTGAAGACAAGGTGCAGGAGTATTATTCGCTGCGTTGTGTTACACAAATACTGGGGCCTGTTTTCGATACCATACGGCATGCAGAAAAAATTGTTACCGATGAGCTAAACTCAGTAAACGATAACCCTGTTGTTGACCATGAGAACCATAATATATTTCATGGCGGCAATTTTCACGGCGACTATGTTTCGCTCGAAATGGATAAGCTGAAAATAGCTGTTACCAAGCTATCCATGCTCAGCGAGCGCCAGTTGAATTATCTGCTGAACGATAAGCTTAACCAGAAGTTTCCGCCGTTTGTAAACCTGGGCGTGCCGGGCTATAATTTCGGCATGCAGGGCGTGCAGTTCACCGCGGTATCAACCGTGGCAGAAAATCAAACCTTATCCTTCCCCATGTATGTGCACAGCATTCCCAATAACAATGATAACCAGGATATGGTAAGCATGGGCGCCAATGCAGCCCTGATTACCAAAAAAGTAATTGATAATTCTTTTGAAGTATTGGCCATACAAATGATGACTGTATTACAGGCTGTGGATTATCTTCATTGCGCTGACCAGCTCTCTTCAAAAACCAACGCGGTTTATACGGCCATCAGGAAAATATTTCCTAAGTTTATTAACGATATGCCTAGGTATAAAGAGCTTGCGGAAGTTAAAAATTACTTTGAAACATCAGACCCTTTCATGTTTATAAACGCCGGGTTGCCGGCAAATGCTGATATTTAAAATAAATTTGCGGGAAATATATTACGGATGAAACCGAGCATGATAATTTTTTCTCACACCAGGGGAATGTACATAGCGAGGTTCCATGAGGCCATTGAAAAAACAAACTTGTACGAATGAAATCTGCATTGGTTACCGGCGGTTCAAGAGGTATTGGTAAAGCGGTTTGCATAAAGCTGGCCGAAATGGGCTATCATGTTATTATTAATTACAGAAGTAATGAACAGGAAGCCCGCAAAACTTTGCAGGCCATAGAAGAAAAAAATGCAACAGGCGAATTGCTGTCATTTGATGTGACGGATAAAGAAGCCATAAAAAATATATTGGGCGGATGGATTGAAAAAAATACAGCTAACCCTGTGGAAGTTTTGGTGAACAATGCCGGCATAAGGGATGATGCGTTGATGTTCTGGATGAACGACGACCAGTGGGAGCAGGTTATAACAACAAGCCTTGATGGTTTCTTTTATGTAACGCGGGTTGTATTGAACAGCATGCTGCAGAAACGCTATGGCCGCATCATCAATATTGTTTCGCTTTCCGGCATAAAAGGCATGCCCGGCCAGGTGAATTACTCAGCCGCAAAGGCAGGCATTATCGGCGCTACAAAAGCGCTGGCGCAGGAAGTGGGCAAAAGAAATATCACCGTTAATGCCATTGCCCCGGGTTTTATTAAAACAGATATGACGCAGGGCTTGGATGAAGGCCAGTTAAAATCATTAATTCCGGTTAACCGTTTTGGCACACCTGAAGAAGTAGCTTACACCGTAGGCTTTCTTGCTGCACCGCAGGCAGCGTATATTACAGGCGAAGTAATTTCGGTAAATGGGGGGTTATATACTTAAGCTGTGAATGATGAGTAATGAATTCGATTCACATAATAATAATGATTTTATAATTAAAAAAAATTAAACTCCCTTCAGGGTTGGGGCATACTCCCCTTTAGGGGATGGAGGCTTATGAACAGAGTTGTAATAACAGGCTTGGGCATTTATTCCTGCATCGGTAAAAACCTCGGTGAGGTAAGGGATGCTTTATACCAGGGCAGATCAGGCATTGTGCTCGACCCGGTGCGTAAAGAATTTGGTTACCGTTCCGGCCTTACCGGCTGGGTGGACAGGCCTAACCTGAAACACCTGCTCGACAGGCGTTCACGCATTATGCTGCCTGAACAGGGTGAGTATGCATATATATCTACGCTGGAGGCATTGCAGCATGCAAAGCTTGATGAAGATTATATGCATGAACAGGAAGTAGGCATTTTGTTCGGTAATGACAGTTCTGCCCAACCCGTTATTGAAGGCGTTGACATCATGCGGCAGAAAAAAGATACCATGATGGTGGGATCGGCCTCTGTATTCAAAACCATGAATTCCACCGTTACTATGAACCTTTCCACCATTTTTAAGCTGAAAGGCATCAACCTCACCGTGAGCGCGGCCTGCGCCAGCGGCTCACATGCCATTGGCCTGGCTTATCTTTTTATAAAAACGGGTTTGCAGGATTGCATTATTGCCGGCGGCGCACAGGAGATAAACCATCTTTCCATGGGCAATTTCGATGCACTTGGGGCATTCTCCACGCATGAATCAGAACCAGCAAAAGCATCAAGGCCTTTTGACCGCAGCCGCGATGGCCTTGTGCCAAGCGGGGGCGCTGCAACGGTTATTCTGGAAAGCCTTGAATCGGCACAAAAACGCGGCGCGCCTGTGTTGGGTGAAATGATCGGTTATGGTTTTTCTTCTAATGGCGAACATATTTCAAACCCTACGGTGAACGGCCCGGTTCGCTCCTTGCAAATGGCATTAAAAGACGCTGGTTTGCTGGCTGCTGAAATTGATTACATCAATGCGCATGCCACCTCAACACAGGCCGGCGATGCCAGTGAGGCCAGGGCGATCAATGCGGTTTTTGGTAATAGCCGGCCTTATGTAAGTTCCACCAAATCTATGACCGGGCATGAATGCTGGATGGCTGGCGCAAGCGAAATAGTTTACTCTATGCTTATGATGCAGCATAATTTTATAGCGCCTAATATTAATTTTGAAAATCCTGATGAAGACTCCGCCAAATTGAATCTGGTAAAAAACACGCTGGAAAAAAATATAAATGTATTTTTGAGCAATTCCTTTGGGTTTGGAGGAACGAATTCATCAATTATTGTAACAAAACACTGAACCTTGACTGCCATGAACAGTAATGGAGAAATAGTAGCGAAGATCAACAATTTTCTTGCTGAAGAGTTTGAAGTGGAACCAGGAAAAATTGTTCCGGAGGGCAACTTAAAGGAAACACTCGATTTGGATAGCCTTGATTATATAGACCTGGTGGTTGTAATTGAAAACAATTTTCATTTCAAGGTAAAACCGGGCGATTTCCTGGATGTAAATACCTTCAGCGATTTTTATGATTACATCATTTCGAAGGTAAATTCAAAACAGCTTGTATAATGCCATCCTGGCAAGGCAAGAGCAAAGGCACCACGTTAGGATACGGCATTTTTGTAGCGACCATAAAAAAATTTGGCGTAAGGCCGGCTTATGCATTGCTCTCGGTTGTTGCATTGTATTACTTTCTTTTCTCGTTCAAAGCTGCTTCTGTTATTTACGGTTTTTACCGCCGGCGGTTGCATTACGGCCGCTTTTCCGCTCTTCTTAAATTATACAAAAACTACTACCGGCTTGGCCAGGTACTGATTGATAAGATCGCCATCATGAGCGGCGCAGGGGCAGACTTCACTTTCAATTTTGATGGCGAAGAAAACCTGCGCAACATAACAGCCCTGCAAAAAGGCGGGCTGCTGTTAAGCGCCCACATAGGCAGTTGGGAAATTGCAGGGCATCTGTTAAAACGGTTAAACACGTGCATTAATATTGTAATGTTTGACGGCGAACATCAAAAAATAAAAGAATACCTCAAAAGCGTTACCGGCGAAACTTCTGCTAAGATTATTGTTATAAAAAACGATCTCTCGCACATCTTTGAAATAAACGAAGCGCTTAAAAACAATGAGCTTGTTTGCATGCATGCCGACCGTTTTGTGGAAGGCAATAAGACAATAGAAGCCAGCTTCCTGGGCAGCCCCGCTAAATTTCCGCTCGGGCCTTTTTTGCTGGCTGTAAAATTTAAAGTGCCGGTTGCTTATGTATTTGCGTTGAAGGAAACCGCGCTTCATTATCATTTTTTTTCAACTCATGCCAGAGACTATTCCGCTTATGATAAGAAAGAAGCTATTCCGCAAATGCTGAAAGATTTTACCGGAGAAATGGAAGATAAAGTGAAAGCTTATCCTGAACAATGGTTTAATTATTATGATTTCTGGAAGTTCTGACAAGCCGGCCTTTTTGGGGAATAAAACACTGTTATTGTATCATCAAAAAATTATTTGGCGCTTTCAATTTCCTGCCTTTTTTTTGCGGAAGTTCTTTAAAAACTTATCAAGAAAGGCAGAGGGACTGGCCCGATGAAGCCTTGGCAACCCTTACAAGCTACTCACTTGTAAGAAGGTGCCAACTCCACCCCGCTAACAGCGGGAAGAGATAAGTCAGAGTAAAAGTTTAATTGTTTGCGATAGCATCGCTGCACTATATTCAAAGCTCAACAGACTTATCCGTTGGGCTTTTTTATTATGACCCAACTCCGTGAAAGGGCAATCAAGCCGGTTACGCACGCTTCTCCTGATAAAAATCTGTCTAAACAAAATTTTTAACCGCTTTGCAGCTTAAACATTTGCGAAGCAAAAACACTCCCTTTTGGGAGAGGAGGAATTTATGAGTAACGCAACAAAAACCATTCACAGTATTCCTGTTGATGCACAAACAGGCGCTATAGCAGTGCCCATTTATCAAACAAGCACGTATGTGCAGGAGGCGCCAGGCATAAACAAAGGTTTTGATTATTCAAGAACCAGCAATCCCACACGCGCTGCATTGGAGCAAATTATTGCGCAGCTTGAAAACGGCAGCGTTGGCATTGCTTTTGCCAGCGGCCTTGCAGCCATTGATGCAGTGCTGAAGCTGCTAAAAAGCGGCGATGAAATTATTGCCGTTGATGATATTTATGGTGGGGCATTCCGCCTGTTTACACAGGTGTATGAGAAGTTTGGCATCAGCGTAAAATATGTTGACAGCGCCAATGCCATCAATGTGTTTGATGCCATTACACCCAACACAAGGCTGATATGGATTGAAACGCCCACTAACCCTACACTGAAAATTTCAGACATAGCAGCTATTGCAAAAATTGCGAAGGCACATTCGTGTTTACTTTGCGTGGATAATACTTTTGCTTCACCCGCCTTACAGCAGCCTCTTACGCTGGGAGCTGATATTGTAGTGCATTCTGCAACCAAATACCTCGGCGGCCACAGCGATTTAATTGCCGGGCTTGTGATAACAAAAGATGCAGTGCCTGGCGAAAAAATAAAGTTTCTTCAAAATGCAGGCGGTGCTGTGTTAGCACCGTTTGACAGTTGGCTCGTAATTCGCGGCATTGAAACACTGCATCTTCGTGTAAAGCAGCATTGCATTAATGCGCAGGCTGTTGCCGAATATCTTGAACAGCATCCTGCTGTTGATAAAGTATATTATCCCGGCTTACAGTCACATCACAATCATGCCGTCGCAAAGCGGCAGGCAAAAGGCTTTGGCGGCGTGGTATCTTTTACATTAAAGAATGATACAGAACAAGCGGCAGTTAATTTTGTTACCCACACCAGGTTATTTAAGCTGGCAGAAAGCCTTGGCGGCGTAAAGAGCCTGTTGTGCCACCCTGCAAGCATGACGCATAAATCCATTCCTGCTGAAAGGCGCAGAAACGCAGGCGTTGCAGACAGCTTAATACGTTTATCTGTTGGCCTGGAAGAAGCGGACGATTTAATTGAAGATCTTGAACAGGCTTTTGATGCTGTTAACAAAGAAAAACCTGCCGGCATAAATCTGCCGGCGATTAATAATTAATGAAACGCCCATGTAAAATGTATTCAACACATAGGGGGAATGTACATCAGGGCGTTCCCTGCCCGACTGGCCGGTCAGGCGGGCATGAGACAACTGAAAAAATAAATATATACGAATGAAACCGAGCATGATAATTTTTTCTCACACAGGGGAATGTGCATAGCGAGGTTCCATGAGACCATTAAAAAAACTTGTACGAATGAAACAGCATTGAAAGAAAATTTCTTGAAAAGCAAACCAAATCCTGTTTGAGTATGCAGGCATAATTATGGTTCAACTTACATCCATTTCTTATTTGCACCATTACAGGCATATATTACTGTTGTTGTAAATCATTTCTGGAATGAGAGCCCTGCAAACAAGCTTTCTTTCAAACTAATGCCTTTTCCCCAGTGCCTCTTGCCTCCGTCCCCGTCTTGTGTGCGGGGCGGAGGCATTATGGTTTTATCTTATGAAGTTATTTTCTTAGTGTTGCAAACAGGCATGCATAAATTGAAGCCTGTGCCTAAAAAGAAACTGCAGTTTTATCAGAAGTTCTTCATCAGAAAACATAATTTTGGCAGCGGGGTTTACTAAAAGCTATCCTTATAAAAACACAGGATACAACGATGCAGCCGTGAATAGATTACACATTATTAAAAGCAGGCCGATGCCCGCAAAAATTTAAACATTTTATTTTGCTCCTCTATCGTTTACCAATAAACATTCAGTATATCAACAAAATTGTATTACTATGAATTACAAACACAAAATCACTACACTTATTATTACGGCCTGCATAGGGATTAACGGCGCTTTCGCACAAACTTTAAAAGATGTTTTTACAAACAGCGAAACACCGGTCTTCTATCTGGGCATAGATTTTACACAAACCCGCCTTATTGACGATGCTGCTGCAAACGAAACGGATATACGCGACCGGCAGTTTACCGGCATTAACGATGTTATTGTAAACGAGCCCAAAAAATATGATCTGGCAGGCGCTTTTCACAAAAGCGAGATTGATCACGATTTAGGATATGTGGCCAAAAAGAATGAAAGCGCCAATGCAGAAGCCATCAAGTCCACCAATACCGGCGATTTTCACAGGTTTACCGAATCCGATGTGGCAAAAGTAGTAAGCGGCTACAGCTTTGGCGATAAAAGCGGGATAGGTTTGCTCTTCGTTACTGAGGCTTTAAGCAAATCAAAAAAGGCAGCGGCTGTATGGGTTACGCTTATTGACATGAAAAGCAGGAAAGTTTTAATGACAGACCGGGTGGAGGGTTCTGTAAGCCGGTTTGGCGGTTTTACTTTCCGCAATTACTGGGCTTCTGCTTTTAAAGATGTGATTGATACCATTGAAAAGAAAAAATACAGTGAGTGGAAATCTAAATACGGCAGTTAAAATCTTTACTGCATTTTAAATTTATACTCCATATATTTTGCATTGCCCTTAATGCCGTTAAAATTATTTCCGGGATAAGACCATGAGCAATTTACTTTCAGAGAAGATAGAAGTGAACGTTCGTTTTAATGAGGCAGACCCGCTGGGCATGGTTTGGCACGGGCATTACATACGTTATTTTGAAGATGGGCGGGAAGCTTTCGG
>NZ_JASGEX010000211.1:0-46850 GCF_047606085.1 Parafilimonas sp. | reverse complement strand
TTCGTACAAGTTTGTTTTTTCAATGGTCTCATGCCTGTCCCGAACTTGCTTCGGGAGAACCTCGCTATGTACCTGCCTCACCGGCAGGCAGGCATTCCCCTCCCGAAGCTGGTTCGGGACAGGTTGTGTGAGAATAATTATCATGCTCGGTTTCATTGTTATCTGTTACTAATCCGGTAAATGACAGAATGCTTCAATTGCGTTATGATTTTTTCAATCAGGCAAACGCCCAACAAAACTGCCTGGTATCAGGAAAGCCACTTCAATATTTCCCTGCCCCTGCTTTTAAAAGCAGCAGTTTCGTTATTGAAACCAGTTTCAATAACCAGCTTTAATTCGTTTTTAATTTCGGGATAATGTTTGGAAAGATTATATAAAGTAGTTAGCGAAAATGCTTTTATAGCAACAGGTGTTGAAGGCGATTCAATTAATTCAAAACAGTTATTCATTAATTTGCCATGCAGCGTTTCAGGTATTTCAATCTGCTGAAGAATGCGCACACTGTTTCTTATAACAGCATCATGCACATCTTTGCGCTGCAATACTTCAACGAGGTTTTGTACATAAGGCTGAATAAGCGCAGGGTTTTGTGTCGCTGCCCAGCTTACGCTCCATGCGGCGCGTTGCGCAAGCCTGTATTCCTCTGATAAAAAGCATTGCATCAATTCTTTAAAATATTCAGGTGAGGAGCATGCATAGGCTGTAATCTTTAAAGCCTGCTCTTTATTATGATTTTTTTCTTTTAATAATTCTTCGCGAATGTTCATCCCAATTCCAAGTTACTACTTCCCAGTTCCTTCTTCATCCTCCGCACTTCATCTTCATCAACAGAAATGTTATATAATGTTTCCTGCATGCCAGCATTCACAAACTCCATTTCGGAAGGCATATTTTTTCTTGCTGATGAATGTAATTCAACAGCGCCGGTATAATCTGCAAGCTGTTTAATGTTAGCGCTTCGTACACCGCTTCCGGGCATAATGATGATCCTGCCATCTGCTTGCTCAATTAATTTTTTAATAAGCGCTTTCCCGTTAAAAGCATTGGGTACCTGGCCGCTGGTAAGTATGCGCTGGCAGCCACAGTCAATAACCTCTTCCAGCGATTGCAGCGGGTCTTTTACCCTGTCGAATGCACGATGAAAAGTAACGTCAAGCGGGTAAGCCAATTCAACCAAACGTTTTGTTCTCTCCTTATCTATGCCTGCATCTTTATGCAGCATGCCAATTACAAGGCCTTCAAATCCCAGATCTTTGCATAGCAATACATCTTTCCGCATCACTTCAAACTCATCATCTGTATAAAAAAAATCGCCGCCTCTTGAACGGATAATAGGAAAAACAGGAATTGATATTTTTTCCCTTACCCTTTTTAAGGTTCCGTAAGACGGCGTGGTGCCGCCATCGTAAGGGTTCTCGCATAATTCAATTCTGTCAGCGCCAGCATTTTCGGCAAGCAAAGCTGATTGAATATTAAATACAGCGATCTCAAGTGTGAAGCCCACGGCCCCTGAACCCCCGTCCCCTGAAGGGGAGTAATAAGTGTATATAAAGTTTAGCTTCATAAAAAATACGCAATCTTTTTCTCTCTTTAGGGCTGGGGCAATAAATATTTTGAATCAATGAGCGCATTATGATCATCCGCGTAGCAAACGGCATAATTAAATCCTTTCTGAATGGCGTAACCGCCATAATTTCCCTGCTTGTTAATAGCGATAAATGCAACCTGTATGTTCTTCAGTTCCTCCGTGGTATGCCTTTTCATAATTCTTTCAGCAGCAAATTTGCAGGCGTCTTCCGGCGCCATGCCATGCCGCATAGCTTCCACAACGATATGCGTGCCGCAAACTTTCATTACTTCTTCGCCCAGGCCTGATGAAACGGCAGCGCCCACCTCATTATCCACAAATAAACCGGCGCCAATTATTGGCGAATCGCCCACCCTGCCATGCACCTTAAACGCCATGCCGCTGGTTGTGCAACTGCCGCTTACATTTCCCTGCGCATCTATAGCTATCATGCCGATGGTATCGTGATTAAAAGCGCCATTGCTTAAACGCATGGGCGGCGCTGCAAAGGCACTCTGCCCTCTTGTATGTTCTATATTGATCACAGGTTTATATTCAGATTTTTTAAGCCATTCTTCATACGCTTTTTTAGCATCATCACTAAGCTTGTCCGGTTCAAGCGCAAAACCCTGTTCTACCGCAAACTGTTGTGCGCCGCTGCCGGACAGCATTACGTGTGGCGTTTTTTCCATAACCCGCCGGGCAACAGAAATAGGATGTTTAATTCTTTCCAAAAAACAAACACTGCCGGCATTGCCCTGTTCATCCATAATAGAAGCATCCAGGGTTACATGGCCATCCCGGTCAGGATAAGCATTTAACCCCACACAGCAGTTATGCAATTCCGCCTCGGTTACCATAACGCCCGCTTCCACCGCATCCAACGCCCGGCCATTCTTTTTTAATATTTCCCAGGCTGCTTTATTGGCGCTGATGCCTGCATCCCAGGTAGATATCACCAACGGCTTTTTGCCATTAACATTTTTTACAAAAGCCATGCTTTTATTTGCCGCAAACAGTTTTGGGGCCATTGAAACGCTTAAACCCATTGCGCCCATTTGCAGCAGGCGCCTTCTCTTTATCATAACTTGTTTTTTGCGCGAAAGATACAAAGCGATCATATCTTAAAATAAATTCAAGCATGGAAATTGACATAAAAGAAGCAATAAAAAAATAATGCATTTATACTTTCGGTTAAAGCATTGCTTTTTAAACGAATATTTGTAAAACAACAATTACTATGCGTGTAATTATTATTGGCTGCGGCTTTGCCGGCTTAAAGCTTGCCCGCAACCTCGTAAATAAAGAAAACATAGAAGTATTGATAATTGATAAGAATAATTATCACCAGTTTCAGCCGCTTTTTTACCAGGTGGCAACGTCGGGACTTGATGCAAGCAATATATCTTTTCCCTTGCGTAAAATTTTTCAGAAAGCCAGAAATGTGCGCTTCCGGCTTACGTCATTGCTTGAAATAAAACAGGCTGAAAATAAAATAGTGACCACGATAGGCGCGTTTGATTATGATGTGCTGGTACTGGCTACAGGCGCCACAACCAATTTCTTTGGCAATGAAAAACTGCAGGAAAATGCACTGCCCATGAAGTCAACGGTGGAAGCATTGCAGTTGCGCAACCATATCATCAAAAACTTTGAAAACGCATTGCTTGCAACCAGCAAACAGGAACGCGAACTATACATGACCTTCGTTATTGTGGGCGGCGGCCCTACAGGCGTTGAGCTGAGCGGCGCCATTGCTGAAATGCGCAAGTATATTTTGCCGAAAGATTATCCCGAGCTTGATTTTTCGGAAATGAAGATCATACTGGTTGAAGGCAGTCCCAAAACACTGGCCGTGATGAGTGAACAAAGCAGCGAAAAAAGCCGGAAGTATTTAACAGGACTGGGCGTAACCGTAGAAACAAAAACCACGGTAAAAGAATATGATGGCACGACAGCCGTTTTATCAACGGGCGAAACCATACAAACCACAACCTTGTTATGGGCGGCCGGCATAAAAGGCAATGTTCCGGCGGGCATTGAGGCCTCACTTATTGTAAAAGGCAACCGCATACAGGTAGACCGCTATAATAAAGTGGAAGGCACAGAAAATATGTATGCCATTGGCGATATAGCCTGCATGGAAACGCCGCAATATCCGCATGGCCATCCGCAACTGGCAAACGTGGCTATTAACCAGGGAAAAAACCTTGCGGCTAATTTAATACACCAGGTTAATGGCAATAAACATTTGCAGGCGGAATTTGAATACCACGATAAAGGCACTATGGCTACAGTGGGCAGAAATCTTGCCGTGGTGGATATACCCATACCCAAACCCAAACTGCATTTTGGCGGATGGTTTGCCTGGCTTATATGGATGAGCCTTCACCTGATGCTGATATTAGGCGTAAAGAACAGGGTGCAGATATTTATAAACTGGCTGTATAAATACTTTACTTATGACCAGAACTTACGGCTGCTGATACGAACCGCTTTCAGGGAAGAAGACGAGGTTAAATAAGGCTGATTATACGAATTTTTAAATATCAATCTTCGCGTATTGGCATGCGTTTCTACCCTTTTTTGTTAAGTAACTCAGCAGCTCTTTTTAAACGTTCGGCATCCTTTTCACCCTTAGCCTTGATTTGTTCTGCAGAAAACGCGATAACTTTTTCCTTTATCTGCCCAAAAGCTTTTTCAGGAGACATATCAATCAGCATAACAGGTTCAACAGAATTTTCCCAACCATCAATGTCCAATATTTGAGAGAGAACAATTCTTTTATCGTTCATAGGGAATTTTTCTTTGTAGAAATCAAGCATCTGTCCAAATGAAAATTTTCCTGATAAAATGGCAATATCCACATAATCTTTTTTCTCTTTCCTGTGGCAGATCGCATCCAGCTTAAAGGCGGCTATATCTTCCAGGCTTGCTAAACGCACTCCGCCTTCCTGTTTTACAGGGCGAATAAATTTTACAGCCCAGTTATACAAGTCGAGCTTTCGCATATCGGCAGGGTTGCCGTGTAATGGCAAACTGCAACTGAAGCCATGCTTCTTTTCATCCAGTAATATTATCCCTGGGTTATATTGAAGAATAGCGTTTTTTACCTCGAAAATGTCAAAGGAACGATCTGTAAAAAAATCAAGGTCATCTGATTTCCGATGACCAATTTGAAGTGACAGTGAAGTGCCGCCAACCAGAACGAAATTTGATAATTCGTGTAACCGGCAAAGATCCTGAAGAACTTTATATAATGCGGGATCAATTGTGTTTAAGTATAACATACGCCTTAAAGCCTTCTAAAGGGAGACCTAATAAAGCATGTGCTAAAAAAAGTCCCTGACGGTTAAGATATTTATTGCTTTGTAAAATGTTTCCGGTTTCTTCTTTCCCGTATAAAACAATAGTGGAAAGAACGTCATCCAGTTTTCCCCTTTCAAATATCCTTGGCACAATAAACCTTTTATCCCTTGCAATATCCAGGGCTTCGGGATTTACATCCCAAAAGGCGTACCGGGGCAATGGTAATATATCTTCTGTTCTTTTCACGATTTTAAAATTACTGCAATTTCAGGAATAACACTTTTCCGGGCTGATTTAACAAAATAAAGTGTTGCCTCAACTGGCGGGTATGCCAGACACTAATCAAACGCTGCATGCTTTGCGGCAGATGCCGGGGATATTGCTTATAAATATGATAAACCATGCTTTATACAATTTTTTAGAATTCCTAATTAATTAGTTTTATTCCTAATTTATTAGTAGTGACATTGCATAATAATTTGAATTATGGTAAAACTGGCTAAACGCGAAGAGCAGATCATGCAGGCTTTTTGGGAATTGAACAAAGCTTTTATAAAAGAGATTATTCCGCGATTGCCTGACCCCAAACCACATTATAATAGTGTGGCAACCATTGTAAAAATTCTGGAAGATAAGGGATTTTTAGGCCATGAAATAATAGGAAACCTATATCAATACTATCCTGTCATCAGCAGGGAAGATTACCAGAAACATACAATGAAAGATATAGTTGTACAGTACTTTGGCGGTTCCTATCCGCGCATGCTTGCTTTTTTTGCCAAAGAGCAAAACTTAAGCGAAAAAGAACTGAAAGAAATTTTTAAAATGATAAAATCAAACAAATGATACCATATATCATTAATGTAGGATTGATCTTAACAGGATGCCTTGCTTTTTATAAATTTCTATTACAAAAGGAAACGTTTTATAACTTAAACCGGTATATGCTGATAGCTTGTTTAGTGATTTCATTTAGTTTGCCCTTGCTGCATCTGCCCAAGCAATTGTCCTTTAGAAAACCTGCCGTAGCTGCTATTAAAATAAACCAAACTCATGCTGCAAACAACATCCGGTTAAATGCGATGCCGATTGCAAATAATGCAGTGCAACAAGTTACTTCTGTTCAAAAAACAGTCAATAGATTTTCATGGAATCAGTTTATAGAATGGATGTTTTGGCTATACTGGTTTGGTGTAATTATTTTTGGTTTCAATTTTTTGATACAAATTATTGCTCTCTTTTACAGAGCGTATAGTAACTCTGTAGTAAGGGATGGAAAATATCGCATTGTGGAAGTTAAAGGTAATAACGCGCCATGCTCTTTTTTGAACAATATCTTTATAAACCCGGGACAATATGAATGGGATGTATATAGCCAGGTGCTACAGCATGAAAAAATTCATATACACCAACGGCACAGTTTGGATATTCTGCTTGCAGAATTGGTACTCATTTTTTAATGGTTTAATCCTTTTGCATGGCAGTATAGAAAAGAGATAGAAAACAATCTGGAATTTCTTACAGATAGCCAAATGATGATACAACACCACGTCGAAAAAGCAAATTACCAGTTAAGTCTTTTAAAAGTATCAGCACCGCATTTCCCGCTTCGCCTTACCACCAATTATAATCAATCATTATTAAAAAAACGCATTGTTATGATGAACGCCAAAAGATCCAGTGTGCATTCAACATGGAAATATTTTTTCCTTTTTCCTTTATTGATATTGTTCGCAAGTGTATTGAATGAACCTGTTGCCACCGCACGAAATACTGCGATTACCAAAACCGAAAAGCATGCCTCACCTACGGACAGCAATATACAACATGAAGGTTATTGGTTTGCCACTATTAAAGGAGATAAAGTCAATCTGCATTTTGCACAAGATGAAAATGATCATCAAAATGAAAGCAACTCAGAATTTTTATTAAGCGATTTCCCGAATCTTCCAAAAAACGCAAAAGGCGATTTTAAACTTACAAGAGAAGCCGGTACTATGAATTTTAATGGCAAGTTTGATAGCAACCAGGGTATGGGAAAATACCATTTTGCACCTGATGCAACATTTGCAAACTTTATGTTTACGCAAGGCATAAGTAAGATAAACGATGATGACCTTATGGCTTTCTTTTTTTGGAATATTACCAAAGAATATGTGAACATGCTGAAAGATGCAGGTTGTACAAACATTCAGAAAGATAACCTGATAGCGCTAAAAGTATTTGGAATTGATAAGCCGTTCATAACTTCTATAAAAGAAAATGGTGTGAAAGATATTCAAGCAAATAAGCTTATTACTTTAAAAGAGTTCGGTATAACAGGTGCTTACGTAAAAGAAATTAAAGATGCCGGGTATAAAGATATTTCTATGGATCAATTAATCACCTTTAAAGCGCAAGGCATTGATAAAACCTATCTTGCTAAATTGCCAAAATCAAATAAAAGCAACAGTCTATCAGCAGATAATGTGCTAAGCTTAAAAACAATGAATGTGGATGAAGCTTACGCCAATTCTTTTAAAGAGGTAGGGTTGGAAAATATAGAACTGCAAACACTGATTAATATGAAAATAATGGGTGTAACAGCCGAATATGTAAAACAATTTAAAGCGATTGGTTATAAAGATATTACCCCAGATGAATTTGCATCTATGAAAATGTGGGGTGTAACACCTGAAGATGCGAAACAATTTGCAGCAATCGGTTATAAGAATATTGCACCAGATCAGCTTCTATCTATGAAAAGACATGGTGTTAAACCGGAATTTGTTAAGTCGTTCAGAGAAATCGGTTACCCAAATATCGAGGTTAAAAAACTGGTTAAACTAAAAATACTTGGCGTACAGCCTGATTATATAAAGTCTTTGAAAGAAAAAAAGGATTATAAAGATATTTCACTGGATGATGCGATTTTTTTAAAAATGCAGAATGTAATTCCTTAATCTTTTACAGCTATTGATATAAAGATATTTCTGTTGGTGATGCTATTGCTTTGAAAATTCATGATGTAACATCTGACTGGATAAAAGAGATGCAAACAAAAGGTTTTAAGTATAACGACATAAATAAATACATTAATCTGAAAATACTCAAATAATATTGTCGGCTTTAAAGTTAAAATCAACATATACTAAATCACTTATCCCTGCCCTTTGTTGGGTGTTGCCTCCCAACAAAGGGTTCCATAAACGAAGCCATCATCATTCATAATCGAGGCTGTATTAAAGAAATTCATAGATCAGCCTTGTACAAACTTGTTGTTTTATATCAGGCTCATTATTTTTCAATAAAACTGGCCTTTATATTCTAAGTAATAATCCGCAACTGCCGATCTCTATATCTTTTACCTTATCAGCATTATTTTACTTTCATATACATTACTTGAAAGCAGAATTAGCCTATATCTGCAAGCGATTTTAAACGATTGGGGAATGTATGAGCAACCACGTTTTTTGGCCCGTATATCCTTTCCATTTAATTGACGCTAAATATTCAAAACATGCATGACAGTAAATTCCTTCTGCTTTTAACAATAATAAATAATTCCTTCTGCCTGTTAAAATTGGAACTCCTATTGTGTTATGCAGTTTTTTATAATAGTTTGCACCGTAAGCCAAAATTTTTTCATTGTCGAACAATCAATCTATTAACGAAAAAGATCTGCTCACAAGAATCGCGGAAGGCGATGAAAACGCCTTTAATGAATTTTATGTAAACACACTTCCTCATTTCACAGGATATGTTTTAAAATTATTAAAATCTGAAGATGCTGCAAAGGAAGTAATACAGGAGGCTTTAATAAGATTCTGGCTCAACCGTGATAAGCTGGAAAGTGTTGAGAATTTACGTGCGTGGTTTTTCAGGATCCTCTCAAATGAATGTTATCGGTACTTGCGCAATTACATGCTGCAAACAACTAATTATACAGAAATATCAAACACGCTCATTAAAAGCAAGAGTGAAAAAGACGGAGTGCGCCAAACAGAGGCAGACGTTTCCTTCCGGGAAATTCAGCAGGAGGTACAAAATATCATTGTAAAACTTTCCCCAAAGCAGCAATCCATTTACCGCATGAGCAGGGAACAAGGATTAACGCTGCCTGAAATAGCCAGCGATTTAGGGGTATCCAGAGATTACGTGAAAAAAACACTTATAACCGCGCTGCGTATTATCCGGCAGAAGCTTAATGAAAGAGGCTTTATTTTCCTATCGTTTTTTTTATAGATTTTTTTTTAAGCAATGACCCCTGTTCTCAAATTCAGAGGTCTTTAATGATAATATCAGGAATGAGTATAGAAAGATTAAAACATTTGTTGGATCAATATGTAAACAACCGGGCAACAAACCCGGAAAAGGAAGAGCTGCGTAAAATGATAAGTGAACCTGCCAATAAGCCTGTGTTTACAGAAGTGATAGCTGAAAATCTTCAATTTGAAAAAAATGAGGAAACAAATCTGGAATCTTTCACCCGGCTTGCCCAAAAAGCCGTTCAGGTTGATAAAGGTGACACTGATGTTGCAGCAATCCCGGTGCGTACTCTTTTTTCATGGCGTTTGAAATGGGTAGCCGCTGCTTCTGTTGTCTTGATAATTGGAACAATAAGCTATTTTTTCTTTGATGGCAGGGAAAGTAGCGTAGCAATAGTTGAGCCCAGGAAAGCCGGGGATATACTGCCTGGTCGCATGGGGGCTGTTTTAACATTGGCCAACGGAAAACAGATATTGTTAGACACAGCTAAAAAAGATTTTGTTATATCTCAGGGTGCATTGGAAACAAAGGTTGTTGGCAGCAGCCTTGTGTATGAAGGCAAGGGGGCGCAACAGGAATTTAATACAGTTTCTACGCCTAATGGAAGGCAATACCAGTTAAAACTTCCTGATGGCACAAGGGTTTGGCTTAATGCTGCCAGTTCTGTGCACTACCCGCTTGCTTTTTCAGGAAACGAAAGGAAGGTTGACATAACAGGCGAGGTATATTTTGAAGTGGAGAAAAATGCCGGAATGCCTTTTATAGTGAATGTAAATAACAAGGCAACTATTAAAGTTACGGGCACACACTTTAATGTAAATGCTTACGATAATGAACCGAACATAACTGCCACGCTTTTGGAAGGCAAAATAAAAATGACGGCTGGAAACCGTGAAAAAGCCTTAATACCTGGGCAGCAGGCCCTGTCAGGAGAAGGAACCGTGTTTGTAAAACCTGCTAATGAAGAAGAAGTGATGGCATGGAAAAACGGTTTTTTCAATTTTGAAAATGTATCTCTTGAAGAAGTTATGCGGCAATTGGAACGCTGGTATGACATAGAGGTAAAATATAGCGGTGCTATACCCGATATTGAACTGGAAGGAAAAATGACCCGAGATGTAACTTTAAATGGTTTATTGAATGTATTGAAAAAGCTGAATGTAAATGCTGTGCTTCAGGGAAGAACGCTTATTGTAACATCATAAATGCCTATTGCTTTAAGCAAAAAAAATTTATGCTATGGAATAAATAATCAACGAAATATTTATTAGGACGCTGAAGAAAAAAACCCGCTTTGGTTGGCTCCCGCTGCGGGTTATAATAATTCGGTTATCTTAAAAAAGGACATCAAACCATAATTTTTTAACAACCAAATCAATTGCAATTTATGCAAAAAATCTGCATTTGGCTTCCGGCTTGCTTTCAAAAAAGCCAAAGCCTTACTAAAATGTTGAGGGTAATGAAATTGACTGCTTTTTTACTCACCATTTTTTTTGTACAGGCGCATGCTGTAGGCAATACGCAGCGTGTAACCATCACTGGTAAGGACCTTAAATTAAAACAGGTATTTTCGGCAGTTGAGAAACAAACAGGCTACGTGTTTCTTTCAAACAGGAAAACAATGGAAGTTGCAAAGCTTGTAACCGTTAAGGCTAAAGCAATGCCGTTGGAAAAATTTCTGAAAGAAATTTTTGCAGACCAGCCGCTGGATTACATGATTGAGGGAAAGACAATTGTGCTTTCTCAAAAGAAACAAGTCGTTCTTTCAGAAAATAAAACCGGGGATAGTGTGGCTGCAAAAGCGCTGGCCCAGTCTTCTCCTCCAATAAAAATAATTGTACAGGATGCCGCAACTAATAGTCCCTTACAAGGCGCATCGGTAATGAACAGCCGCACAAAAGCGGGAGGTTCAACAGATAATAACGGGATAATCAGCTTAGATGGTGTTGAAGGGGATGTTATTGAAATTTCTTATACAGGGTATGAAAAACAAAAAATAACAATAAAAGGCAATTCCGGAGAAGCATTGGTTATAAAATTAATGCCCTCTAAAAACGAACTTGACGAAACTGTTGTGGTTGCTTATGGAACCCAGAAGAAGGTTAATTTAACAGGTGCGGTTTCAAGCGTAAGTTCAAAAGATCTTGAATGGAAGCCGGTTGGGCAAACATCTCTTGCCTTGCAGGGAGCGGTACCAGGTCTCACCATCACAACAACATCAGGCCAGCCCGGATTCGACCAGGGAACTATTAATATTCGTGGTATTGGTACATTAAACGATAATAGTCCATTGGTTTTAGTGGATGGTGTGAGGTATGATGAAGGTTTAAGCCTGAATGATATTGATGCAAATGATATTGCATCAATATCAGTTCTTAAAGATGCTGCATCTGCCTCAATATATGGTGTTCGGGCTGCCAATGGGGTGATCCTTATTACCACGAAAAGAGGCCAAAGCGGCAAAGCACAAGTTTCATACACAAACTACTTTGGATGGCAGTCGCCTGCACGCCTTGCAAAATATGTAGGGGCTCAGAAGTTTATGGAAATGGCTAACCTTATGTATGAAAATTCCGGCAGCGGCGCTATTTATACGCAAGATCAAATAGATGCTTATAGCGACCCTGACAGAGATGTAAACATTTATCCTGATAATTACTGGTTAAAAGATATATTAACCGGCAACGGTTTTCAGCAGCAGCACAGCCTTTCTGTAAATGGAGGTTCCGACAAGGTAAAATACAGGTTTTCTACCAACTACTTTGACCAGAATGGCCTTGTGCAAAATATGGATTTTAAAAGGCTTACATTGCGTTTAAACACCGATATAAATGTGAGCGGCAAGCTTAGCTTTAATGCAGATATATCCGGTCGTTTTTCAGGTACACAGGAACCGCAAGGCACTGCCATAGGTGTTGACCAGGGATGGTATCAGTTTGGCCAGAGTGCAGTTGTGAATCCGCTTACGGTAAATAAGTATACGGATGGAACATGGGGAATTGTGCGTGGTGGCAATAACCCGATACGCCTGCAAACGGAAGGTGGTCAAAATCGTTATAATGAAAATTTATTTGGCGCTAATTTCAGGGCGGATTTTAAGCCTGTAAACGGATTAACGATCAGCGGAATTGCTTCCGGAAATTATAATGCATCCTATCATGGCTACCATACTGTTGCACTAAGTTATTATACTGACTATCCCAACAACACACAAACCAATACGTTCGGACAAAACCAGGTTGAAAAAATTTATACTGGTTACTCATTTCAAAATTATCAGGGGTTAGTACAATACGAAAAAAACCTGGGTAAGAATTATATAAAACTATTGGGTGGTTTTTCTAACCTGATGGAAAATACGAATTATTTATCCGGTTACCGAACAAGCCTGCCAAACAGTACATTAAACGAAATTAATGCAGGTGCTGCCGACGGGCAGCAAGCTACAGGATATTCAAGCGCCTATTCTCTTGTTTCAGCTTTTGGGCGATTGAATTACAGTTATAACGATAAATATCTTTTAGAAGCAAACATCCGCCGCGATGGCTCTTCCCGCTTTCCTGACGGCAACAAGTGGGGCTGGTTTCCTTCTGTTTCTGCAGGATGGAAAATTTCATCAGAAGATTTCTTCCAGAACGTAAATTTTATACAGGAGTTGAAATTAAGAGGTTCGTGGGGTAAATTAGGTAATGATGCCATTGGTAATTATCCTTACCAGTCAAGCTATACTCTGAACAGTTATCCGTTTGGAGGTTCACTTAACACTACAACCGGTCTTTCCGCTATTCCCAGCACCGGTTTAACATGGGAAACAACGAAGATGATTGACGGCGGCTTAGACATTGCCATGTTTAAAAAGTTCAACTTAACCTTTGATTATTATACCAAAAGCACTGATGATATACTGCTGCAGTTAAGAATACCTGAATCGGTGGGCCTTTCTGCCACCTATCAAAATGCCGGCAAGGTTAAAAATACAGGATGGGAACTAAGTGTAAATTACAATGATAACATTGGTAAAGATTTCAGATACACTGTTGGTGTTAACCTGGCTGATGTTAAGAACAAAATTGTTGATTTAAAGGGAACAGACTATTTAACTACAAATGATAATAACATAACTACTGCATACAAAGTTGGCGAACCCATAGGTGCTTATTACGGATACATAGTGGATGGCATTTTTCAAACACAGGACGAGGTGGATAAACATGCTGTTATATCATCCAATGTAGGCCCCGGAGATTTAATATACAGGGATATTGATGGTGACGGCAGCTTTACCGATGCAGATAAAGTTTATCTCGGCAGCAATATCCCCCGCTATACTTATGGCATCAACCTAAGTGCTTCCTATAAAGGCTTTGATTTAGGTGCCTTTTTACAGGGCGTTGGTAAAGTAACTATTAATACACTGGTGATAGAAAAAGCACCTACAAGCACCGATGGGAATTTTAAAACTGAACATGAGGACAGCTGGACACCAGGCAACACAGATGCTGCTTTTCCAAGGTTAGTAACCAGCCAGCAAAATTATCAGCCTTCTACATTTTGGGTGCAAAGCGGTGCTTACCTGCGCTTAAAAAGCGCCCAGATTGGTTACACTTTGCCTGACGCTTGGATAGGAAAATCCTTCATCACAAAGGCAAGAATATATGCAAGCGGCCAAAACCTGCTTACATTCTCGAAGCTTCCGCATGATATTGACCCGGAAGCACCGAACGACAGCAGATATTATCCGCAGGTTAAAATATTCACATTCGGTTTAAATATTAATTTTTAAATCTCTCAAAATCATGAACAAATTTTTTTCATTTATTATAGTTGGGCTGTGCTTTATTGCAGTAAGCTGTAAAAAAGAGCTGGATAAGCAACCAACAACAACTTTATCAAATACCACCTACTGGCAAACTGAGCAGGATGCGGTAAGTGCAGTAAATAACATTTATAGGTATCTGGGAGATGTAGATTATGAATCTTTTATATCCTGCGCTACAGACGACAGCTATTCTTGGTCGAACTGGCCAAACGACGTGCAGTATGTAGGCAATGGAAGCGCCACATCATCCACCAGTTACTTTGAACATTTCTGGAGCCATTTTTATACCATGATAGCAGCAGCCAATGATGTTACAGATAATATTGATAAAGTAAGCGATATATCAGCAGACATGCTTGCAAGGCTTAAAGGAGAGGCAAGATTTTTAAGGGCTTATGCTTATCAGCAATTAACAGGTATGTATGGTGATGTGCCGTTAATTACACACATTCAATCTACGGAGGAATTTAATGTGGCGAGAACATCAAAAGATTCGGTAGTGCAATTTATTATTAGCGAACTGGATGATATAGCTGATGATTTGCCATCTACCTACAGCTCATCTGACGAAGGCAGAATTACCAAAGGTGCAGCACTGGCCTTGAAGGCAAGAGTAGAGTTATATAATGATTCATGGGCTGATGCGGCAACAGACGCAAAAGCTGTAATGGATATGGGCGTTTACAGTATAGATGATGACTATCTGAGCCTTTTTAATGGCACTAATAAAACCAGCCCGGAGATTATTCTCTCTGCGCAGTATATAAAAAGCACCTATCCATCAGCACTTGCTACATGGATAGGCGGTCCCACACTTGGCGGATGGTCGCAGATTGTTCCTTTACAAAAGCTGGTAGATGCTTATGAATGCACAGATGGTAAAACCATAGGCGAATCACCTTTGTATGATGCCGATAATCCTTTTGATAACAGAGATCCGCGCCTTAAATTAACGATAGTTATACCAGGAACAGAAGTAAACGGTGAAACAATAGATATAACACAATCAACATCAATTGACGCTCTTGGAAACAACAACGCTTCGTTCTCTGGGTATTATTATAAAAAATATGTTCCTGCAGACATTAGCGGCGACTGGTATAACAACTCGTATAACGATATTGTTTTATTGCGCTATGCTGAAGTGCTGCTAACCTATGCAGAGGCTAAAGTGGAAGCAGGGGAAATAGATCAGAGTGTTTATGATGCCATTAATAAAGTAAGGCAGCGGTCAGGTGTTGATATGCCAGCCGTTACACAGATAACTGCCGGCGACCAAAGCAGCTTAAGGTCTTTAATCAGAAGAGAACGGCACGTAGAGTTCGCTGTGGAAGATAACCGCTTTTTCGACATCAGGAGATGGAAGATAGCTGAAGACGTGATGCCGGGGCCAGCTTATGGCATCTTAAATAACTTCAACTCATCAAGAGCCGATTATAACAGCCATGTTTTGGTGGAACAGCGAAACTTTAATACCAACAGAGATTATTTGTTCGCAATTCCAGCCAATGAATTGAGTATAAATACTGCTTTGGTGCAAAACTCAAATTGGTGAGCTCAGGGTTATCATTTCTATCTGTGAGCAATGTAGCCGGTTCAAATCATCTCTTTACGATTTTCAATTATTATGAATAAATGGGTTAATGCATTGAATAAAATGCAGGAGCTGATCAATTATAATTTAAGCTGCAAATGGCCTTAGTTATTTTAAAGTTATCAATAAGTGTAAAAGAAATTATGAATTTTAAAGGCCTGGCAAAGCTGGCTATACTGTTCTGTAAACCTGGCACAGCAGGCCACCTTCAAAGCGAGCAATATAAGAGGCAATAACCATCTTAAATATGGTACAAAGTTCCTGATGGACAATGACCGCTATTCTTACTGGGCAACAGACGACAGTGTTACAAACCCGGAACTGCTGATAGGCCTCCGCCAGCCAAAAACCTTTAATGTAATCCGGTTGAGGGAGAATATAAAACTTGGTCAGCGCATTGATAGTGTTAGGATAGATACTTATAAAGAGGGTAAATGGCAGCAAATAGCTGCAGCAACAAGCGTTGGCGCCATGCGGCTTATTCGCCTTTCCAATAATATAACAGCAGGCAGGTTGAGGCTAAGGGTATTCGTGCCGGTATGTATAGCCCTGAGTGATTTTGGGTTATTCAAAGAACCTGTACACGTTACAGCTCCGCTTATCAGCAGGGATAAAAATGGTTACGTAAGCATCACAACAGAGGCGCCTGTTTCCGGCATTCATTATACGGTTGATAGAATGGAAGTTCACCCGACAGGATACAGATAATAAACTGTCGAAACACTACGTTTCATAACTTAAATTGTCAATACATTAGCAACACACGATATTTCATTACCAGATGAAAGCTCTGCAAAACTTGCCGAAATAATCATAAGCCATTTTAAATCAAATTATGTAGAAGGAAAATTGCCGGAGGTTGTTAAATTCGAGGAAGCCGCAGAAAAATAAAGGATACTGCCGAAGAAGGTGCTGCTGTGATACTTGGTTTATATATTCCTAATGGTAAAAATCTTCTTTATTTAAGCAGAACATTAAGACCTTTTGACAAGCTGAGACTTGTCTATTATCTGTTTGACGAGGGCAAGCAGTGAAGAATATTTGGATGCCTTTAAAAAGAATTTAAAACAAGGAGCTTACGGCAAATACAGCAATTCATTTGTGGAGGTAGAAAGCCTTTGTTGCAATAAAAAATCTAAAGAAACTTCCTGGTTACGAGAAAAGGATTTTCTTCTTGACTGATGAGGATGCGAAAAGAATTTTTTTGATGTTCGAAAAATTACATGATAAAAAATTATAGAGGTTCGGGTACAGGCCTCGCAGTTGCCCGTAAAATAATGCATGCCCATAACGGGTTTATGTCTGCAGAAAGCGAACCGGGCAAATGCGCAGGCTTTCATTGCTGCTTCCCTGTAAATAAAGCAGCTTATAATAGCAAAAAACAATTTGTAAGAAAAATAATTTAATAGATTTTACGCGGGTTCCTTTCGCCTGGCCATCAACACCACAAAGAAGCTATTGGTGTTGCAAACGCAGAATCAACGGAAGGTTTTGCCCGTGATCGGGGGAGACTATGCTGAACAGGGGAGGATTAATATGATCGCCATTTTTTATTTCCGCTCCCGGAAAAGGGAGAATGGCTGCTAACGAAAATTCACCTGATATGGAGCTGGCTTAAGAAACAGCTTATTACTGATTGAACAGCGTGCAGTTAATAATGCGTTTAGCATCGTAGTCAGGTTCATTTATGCACAACTAGTGTTCGAATCCGAACGGTTTCGTAACATCGTAATTATTTAAATCATTGTTATACAATAGCTTTTAACTATGGCATAACCATTGACCCATGTCTGTTCATAAGAAAGATTTACAAGCGTGCTTCATCAAAACAATCAACTTTTATGTTCAAAAACTATTTCAAAACCACCTGGCGGTATCTCTGGAAAGACCGCCTGTTTACGTTGCTTAATTTAACAGGGCTTGCCAGCGGTCTCGCTTGTGCGCTGCTTATTTATTTGTGGACAAGCGATGAACTGCAGGTTGATAAATTCAATCAAAAGGATGACCGGTTGTATCAGGTAATGCAAAATATTCCTGATGATGCGGCGGGTATGCAAACCATTGAGCACACACAGGGCATACTGGCTTCATCACTGCAGCAGGACATGCCGGAAGTGGCTTATGCCGCAAGCGTTGTGCCTGCATCCTGGTTCACATCAAAAGGCATTTTATCCGTGGGCGATACACACATACGTTCTGATGAAGAATATGTGAGCAAGGACTTTTTCAACGTGTTTTCTGTTACATTAATTAATGGAAACAAGAATGAGTTATTGCCCGATGCCAATGCGGTTGTTATATCTGATGCACTGGCTGATAAACTGTTTCACGGCAATAAAGACATCATCGGTAAAACGATTGACTGGACCAACGAAGGCGCCGGCACAGACCTGAGTGGCAACTTCCATATTACCGGCGTTTTTAAATCATTGCCTTCCACCTCTTCCATAAAAAGCGATTTACTGTTTAACTATGAGTTGTTTTTAAAAAGCCGTCCCAATCTTTTAAAGTGGGGCAATAGCGATCCCAATACGTATGTGCTGCTAAAGCCAGGCAATGATGTTTCAAAATTCAACGAAAAGCTGAAAAATTATATCGCTCAAAAGCTCAATATACCAAAAAACAGTAAAGATTATGCAGATGCAAACACCCTGTTCGCCCAGCGCTTTTCAGATCGCTACCTGCACGGCAGTTACGAGAACGGTCAGGCTGCCGGCGGCCGCATGATGTATGTAAAACTCTTTAGCCTGATCGCACTTTTTATAATGCTGATTGCCTGCGTGAATTTTATGAACCTTTCTACGGCAAGGGCATCGCGCAGGCTGAAGGAAGTGGGAGTACGAAAAGTAATTGGCGCAACAAAAAAGAGCCTTGTGCTGCAATACCTCGGCGAGTCGGTTATCATGGCGTTCTTATCGCTTTTGTTCGCCGTTGTGCTCATGCTTATCATTCTTCCGCAGTTCAATCTAATCACGGGCAAGCAACTATCTTTGCATGTTGATGCATCACAAATTCTGGCTGTTCTTTCAGTAACGTTATTAACCGGGTTTATTGCAGGCAGTTATCCCGCGTTATATCTTTCCGGCTTTAATCCCATCACGGTATTGGCAGGTAAGCTGCCTTCGTCATTCAGCGAATTGCTGGTCAGAAAAGGTTTGGTTGTTTTCCAGTTTGCCATCTCTGTTGTTTTTATCATCAGTGTAATAGTGATTTATAACCAGATGAACCTGGTGCATACAAAGAACCTTGGCTACAGCCGTGATAATATCATTACCTTTAAAAAAGAAGGACAGTTAAAAACAAACATGCAGCCTTTTTTGGCTGAGGTAAGAAAGATTCCCGGTGTAGTGAACGCTTCCAGTTCGTTTGGCGATTTGCTGGGAAAGCATGGCACCACTACGGAGGTATTATGGAAGACAAAAAAGCCAGATGAACAGGTTGAATTCAGCGGTATGTATGTGGGTGATAACTGGATTGAAACCGCCGGCCTGCACATTATTGACGGACGTTCATTTGATGCAAAATTCGGTGCCGACAGCACGAACGTCATCTTCAACGAAGCGGCTGTAAAAGCCATGGGCATGACCAATCCGGTTGGTCAGCCGGTGATACTGTTTGGCAAGCGCAAAACCATTATCGGTGTGGTGAAGGATTTTAATTTTGAATCGTTATACCAGGATATCAAGCCTTGTTTTATCACCACTTTCCAGGATGGCTCCAACATACTGGTGAAGATAAAAAGGAACAATGAAGCGGTAACAATTACTAAGCTGCAAGACCTGTACAGGCAATATAATCCCGGTGTTCCGTTTGATTACAGTTTTTTAGATGCTGATTACAATGCGCTCTATGCTTCCGAGCAAAGAGTAGCGGTCTTATCAAAATATTTTGCCGGGCTTGCCATCCTTATTTCCTGTTTAGGCTTGTTTGGCTTAGCCACCTTTACCGCCAAAAGAAAACAAAAGGAAATCGGCATCCGGAAAGTAATGGGCGCTTCGGCGGCGAACATAACCGGTATGCTATCTGTGGAGTTTTTAAAGCTGGTTGCGATAGCCATACTCGTTGCATTTCCGGTATCGTGGTGGATGATGCACAACTGGCTGCAGGGTTTTGCCTACCGTGTAAGCATTTCGCCTCTTGTATTTTTTATTGCCGGGCTTTCTGTGTTGATGATTACATTAATCACTATCAGCTTTCAAAGCCTTCGGGCTGCGATTGCGAATCCTGTAAAAAGTTTGAGAACGGAGTAATGAATTTGAAAATGAGGAAGATTTTTTTTGCTACAAGCTACAGTACATGAAGTGAGCTTCGTTGTGTTACCCGCCTGTACTTCCGGTTCTTTATTTACCTTCAATGAATCCGGGTTTTAGACTGGCTCAGTCTCTGAGACTGAGCCAGTCTTTAAACAATGCTACTATGAAAATGCAGTACGAGTGAATGACACAGGGAACGATGCCATAAACCCCCAAGCCCGTAACATAAAAACGCTGCATTAAATTAATCAGACATCAATAAATCAAACATCAGAAATAAGATTTTATGCTTAAAACAAACCTCAAAATTGCGTGGCGGAATCTTTTAAAAGATAAACAGTTTACGCTGCTGAATATATTGGGTTTATCCGCCGGACTTGCCTGTGCCTTACTTATCTTTTTATGGGTAAGCGATGAGCTGAGCTACGATAAAATATTTGCGAACGACAACCGCCTGTACAAGCTGTTTGAAGAGAGAAGCAACAGCAATGGCGATGTTGCTTACACGGAAGAGTCGTCGGGCAAATTAAGCGATGCTGTGAAAGCTTCTGTGCCGGGTGTTGAATATGCAGCGGCTGTAGCGCCACCCGGTTGGTTTGCTCAAAACACGCTTTCGGCAAACAATAAGAATATCAAAGCCAGCGGACAGTATGCAGAGAAAGATTATTTCAATATTTTTTCTTTTCCGCTGCTTGATGGCAAACGTAATGATGCGCTTGCCCGTAACAGTTCCATCGTGTTGAGTGATGAGCTTGCGATGAAGCTGTTCGGCACTACCCATAATCTTATTGGTAAAGCTGTAAGCTTTGACCACGATACCACCTTCTTTGTATCAGGCGTATTCAAAAAAATGCCGGCAAATTCTTCGCAGCAGTTTGATTTTGTGCTGTCGTTTGATTATTTCAGAACCATAAAAGACTGGGTTACTTACTGGCGTAATACAGGCCCGTTAAACTATATGATGCTGAAGCCCGGGGCCGATATAAATGCTTTCAATAAAAACGTAAGAAACATCATCAATAAAAATTCAAATGATACGGCAACAAAAGTGGTTGCCATGAAGTTCTCTGATGTTTACCTGCACAACAATTACAACGGCAATGTGCAAAGCGGCGAACGAATAGAATATGTAAAGCTTTTTTCGCTGCTGGCTGTATTTATCATAGTAATTGCCTGCATCAATTTCATGAACCTTTCCACAGCCAAAGCAGCACGAAGGTTTAAAGAAGTGGGCATAAAAAAAGTGGTGGGTGCAGAAAGAGGTCAACTGGTATTTCAGTTTCTTACCGAATCATTCTTGCTTGTTATTGCCGCCATGTTGTTTGCCATTTTTACTGCAGCGTTGCTGCTGCCGGCATTTAATCAAATAACAGGGAAAAATATCTCGCTGCATATTACCTGGCAAATGATCGCTGCTATTCTTTGCATTGCCATCATCACAGGCTTTATTGCAGGCAGTTACCCGGCACTGTATATTTCAAAGTTTAATCCTTTATCTATTTTAAAAGGAAAGCTCAATACCTCCGCAGCAGAGCTGTTATCAAGAAAAGGGCTGGTTGTTTTTCAATTCACGTTATCTACTGTTCTGATTGTTGTTGTATCCATCATTTACCAGCAAATACAATTCATTCAGAACGCCGATCCCGGTTATAATAAAAACAATGTGCTGCGCATATCGGCAGAAGGAAATCTTGCCAAAAAACAAAATGCCTTTATTGCGGAGCTAAAGCAGATTCCAGGCGTTGCGGATGCCAGCGCTACCAACCATCGCATGGTGGGCCACAGCTTTGCAACCGGTTTGGATTGGCCGGGCAGGCCCGCAGATGACAACACCTATTTTGAGGGCTTTGAAACCGCTTATGATTTTGTAGAAACGATGGGCATGCATATAAAAGAAGGCAGGAGCTTTTCCAAAAACTTCGGCACAGATTCATCCGCCATTATTTTGAATGAAGCCGCCGCAAATGCAATGCACTTACAAAACCCTGTGGGAAAAATGGTGGTATATGCAGGCAAAAATTTGCAGGTAATAGGCGTGGTAAAAGATTTTCATTTTGAGTCCATGCACGCCGAAATAAAGCCTTCGTTTATAAGACTGGCGCCGCAGCTTAACACCATTGTTGCCAGCATTAAAAGCATTAACCAGCAGGCAACCATTAATGCTATACAACGCTTGTATCAAAGCTATAATCCCGGCTTTCCATTCACCTTTAATTTTTTGGATGAAGCTTATCAGCAGCAATATGAAAGCGAAACAAGAGTATCTGCTTTATCAAAATACTTTGCTGGTCTTGCCATCATCATTTCCTGTTTGGGTTTGTTTGGACTGGCTGCTTTCACTGCCCAAAAAAGAAGAAAGGAAATCGGGATACGGAAAGTCATTGGCGCATCAACTGCAGGTATTACAGCTATGTTGTCGAAAGACTTTGTCATACTTGTAAGCATATCTTTATTGATTGCATTCCCGGTATCGTGGTTGCTGATGCATAACTGGCTGCAAAGCTTTGCATATCGCATCTGTATAACTCCGCTGGTGTTTTTAATTACAGGCCTGGCGGTGTTGCTGATTACCATTTTCACCGTCAGCTTTCAAAGCATTAAAGCAGCGCTGGCAAATCCGGCGAAGAGTTTAAGAACTGAGTGACCTCATCCCCGGCCTTTTCCGTCCCCGTACATACGGGTGTTATTCAATTTGTTGCCCCCGGTTCTTTGTTAAGCTAACGTGAGTTCGATATAATCCCGAAGGGTTTTAATATAAATAGCCGGCGGTGAATCGGTACCAGTTCATTGAACCCCATCGGGGTTCAAGTACAACCCTGCCTTATTTTCCCCCGAATAAAATTCGGGGCTATTAAAATTTAATCCCTTTCAGGATTTTCCTGCCTGCAAATTTCTTCACTAAATCTTATATCGAACTCACGTTAAGCTATTAAAAACGCCGAAACATAAATTGTAAAAGTGTACATTGAATTTAGTACACAATATAAAACCAGCTTTTTAAAGCATAGCCATCAGCAGGGTTTTGCAGGCGTATCATTACGGTATGTTTGCCGGGTTGCAAATTGTATTTCCAAAACAGCTCGTTCCTGCGTGTGGTAAAATCTGTTGGCAGCCAGGCGGTTTCTGTTTTATTGCCATCAATGTATAAGTCTGCAATAAATATATGTTCAGGCAAAGCATCACTATTCTTTAATGCCTCGCCTGCAAGGCAAAAACCTGTTCCTTCAAAACTGAAGCTTATTTCTTTATCTATAGTTTGTTCAAATGGTATTTTATCTTTTGGGTGAATGTTTGCAAAACCCTGCTCAAGTTTTACGGCTTTTGGTTGCTGCACCGCAATTACCACTTTATCGCCGCTTATGCTTCCGCCATTTGCAGCAATGTTTTGCAGTGCCTGTTTTACACCAATATTATATACCTTATTAAGGGAAATATCCGTGTATTTAAAATTGATGTCTTCCGCACCATGCAAGCCGTTTTTCCAGCAGGCAGGAATTTTGTTATAGCCCAGTATTGTACCAAGTATGCCGCCAACAGATGAAGGGTTGCAATCGGCATCCTGCCCGCAACGTGTTGCTATTTCCAGCGACTTTGTAAAGTCGCCGTTGCCATACAGCAAACCTGTTACAACGTAAGCCGAGTTTATTTTTGCATCAATATTAAATGGCTCAAAAACACCCCCCGGGCATGCAACATCTTCTGCCCATTTCACCTGCAATGCATACCAGGTACGCTTCCAGTCGTTGGGAAATTGTTTATGCCATTGTATAACATCGCTTATGCATTTGTAGTAGGTGCTTTGAGCAGGTATCGTTTTCAATGCTTCGGATATAATTGTATCCACATCATCATACACAAAGGCCAGTGTGTACATGGCGCCAATAAAAACACCGCCATACCATCCATCGCCATAGTTCATAATATGGCCGATTTTATCGCTTATGGCTGAAGCGGTGTTGGGCATAGCAGGGCTCATTAATCCTGCATAATCACTTTCAATCTGGTAGTCTATATCGTCTGCATGAACATTGTTTTCCCAATAACCTGACGCCGGCGCCTTAATGCCATTGAGAATATTATAACGCGCAGCCTGATTGGCATGCCATAGTTTATAACCGGCGTGCGCAAAGGCGTTGGCAAATGAATCAACCGGCGCATGCAGGCCATATTTTTCAAACACGTCAACAAAGGTCAGGTCCATATACAGGTCATCGTACAAACCTGCATTGTTCAGCATGTTTTCTTTTATAAAAGATATATCCCAGTGCAAAGGCTGGTAATCCTGTATAAACGTGCCGTTATACCTGAATTCATATAAGCCGCCAAATGTTACGCCAATGGTTTGCCCGGCCCAGCCACCTTTTATCTTATCCTGCAATTGCAGCATGCTTAAAGTAATGGTTTGCTGTGCCATAAGCATATACGCAGCAATGGAAAAAAACAGCAGCAAAAAATACTTCTTCATAAAAACAATTTATGGTTGGTTAACGGTATGTTTACATTTATAAACCTGCAAAGTATCGTTGTTCATTCCAAATAAAACATACAAGTTATTTTTTGCGCTGACGGCCTGCAGGCTTCTCACACTGCCCCGTATATTCAAGCCGCTTTTATATTGTGGGAGATAAGTAAAACTATTCCTGCCATCGCCCAGTAAAGTTATGCCATGGTTAGCGCGATAATTACCAAATTTTATGCGTGTAAAAGAATTGTCGCCTGCCAGTATAAGGTCAGTATTGCCATCATCATTTACATCTGTTGCAGCCATGGCATATACCGGCGCATATTGCACCTGTATGGGTAATTCTTTTTGTGCAAAGGCTTTGCCCGCTTCATTCTGCAGCAAAACGGTTTGCATGGTTTGCGCTTTCAGCACCTGCGCATCTTTTAATTCTTCATTTGAAAATATATCACTGATGGTGGCATCGGCATAACTGCTGTAACTGGTGAAACGTTTTTTTAAATAAGGCAACTGGTCAGTCAGATCATCCCGGAAAGCTGCAGGATACGATTTGCCCTGTATAAAATAACAAAGTATGGGGTCAATGCTGCCGTTGTTATCAAAATCCTTATACATCAGTGTCATCGGTTCATCCGCGCTGACTTTAAACTGCGTGTTCAAACCAACATTGCCAATTACCATATCAGTGTAGCCATCATTATTAAAATCTGCCGTTATTATTTTATTCCACCAGCCGTTTGAAGCAAAATGTATGTATTGCTCTGAAGCATCGGTAAGCTTTCCCTTTTGGTTGATGAAAATTTTTATGGGCATCCATTCGCCTGCAATTACAAGGTCTGGCTGTTTGTCGTTATTAATATCAATGAAAGCCGCATCTGTAACCATGCCGGCATGCTGCAATGAAGAAGCAACGCTGTTTGTTGCATTTATAAAAACGCCCTTGCCATTATTTAAAAGCACAGCGCTTTCCGGCGTTAAAGGATATTTGCCCGGCACAACCCTTCCGCCAACAAAAATATCTGTATCCCCGTCATTGTCTATATCTGCTGCAGCAACCGTTCCTTTGGAAGCATATAATGCCGGCAAGGCTTTTATTGATTTGGTAAAATTCCCTTTACCATCATTCAGATACAACCTGTCCTGCAGCAACCTGTCCTGTTCATTAAATTCATAACCGCCAGACGCTGCATAAAGGTCTTTATCACCGTCTCCATCTGCATCAAAAAATATAGCGGCGGCATCTTCATGCATAGAATCTGCTGCAATGCTTTTTTCTTCTTTATACATAAACTTCCCATCGTTTGTTTGAAGGAAAAGATTTGCTTCATAACCTTTTGCACCGCCAATAAAAATATCTTCAAGCCCATCGCCGTTTACATCTGCTTTCGCTATGCATGGCCCGCTGCGCGAGCGGTAATCCGGCAATAAGCTTTGTACGGCAAAATCATTAAAATCGTTTTCTGTATGCATGTAAGAAAGCAATGCCTCTTTTGTGAAGATAACTGGCGAAACGGGCTTTGCATATAAGCTGTCGGCAACCGCATTTTTATATTGTAAAGAAACTGTTTGGCCGGTCTTTATGGCTGCAAGTTTTTGGCGCCTGCCATCAGCCCAGGTTATATTAATTGAATCAATCACATCATGCCTTCCGGTGCCAAAATTCAAAACATAATCAACCGATGACTGGTAACCACGTACCGGCATTTGCTGCTGGCAATAAACATCTTTATTGCAATACAGTATAACGGTAGCGTCTATGCCATTTATGTTTGTATTGTTGCCCTGCAACTTTATTTTTAAGAAATGGTTGCCTGCGGCTAATTTGTTTGCATTGTTGCGGTAAATGGTTGCAGGCGCATTTATGTTGCTGGTAACAAGGTCCATATCGCCATCGCCATCAAGGTCGGCATAAGCGGCGCCGGTTGCAACATGCGCATCATTTATGCCCCAATCGTTTACCTTGTTAGAAAATGAATCGTTGCCTTCGTTGCGAAAAATATAATCGGGCACAGCAAGCGACGGCATCTTATCCAGTATCTGCTGCAATGATGCTGTTGGCTCGCCATTTCTTTGCTGCATCATAATACCGGCACGGTACATTATCATATCCATGTCAGTATAATCTTTTTGATAACCATTGGTAATGAAAACATCTTTCAACCCGTCATTATCAAAATCGCAAAACAAACCAGCCCAGCTCCAATCCGTATTGGATAAGCCTGCCAACCGGCCTATCTCGCTGAAGGTGCCGTCGCCATTATTTTTATGCAGCATATTTCGGCTATACTGGTAATAAAAACCGTTTTTAAAAAGATCCTGGAACTTATCCCAGTTCTCAGCGCCATTATGTGTTTTTTGGTTATGGTTGTCTTCTGGCTGCATGTCCAGCGTAAGCAGGTCGGTAAAACCATCGTTGTTATAATCAGCCGCATCAGAGCCCATGGAATATAACGATGTTGCATCAAGCCGGTTGCGGGCATCTTCTTTAAAACTGCCATGCTGGTTTATGAACAGGTAATCCGCTTCATTAAAATCATTATCAACATACACATCTTCCCAGCCATCATTATCATAATCTGCCACCATTACATTTAAACCAAATGAAAACACGTTTGATGTAATGCCTGCTTCCTTACTAACATCTTTATAATGCCCTGCATCATTCCTGTATAATCTGCAGGCAAATGCGCTATTATATGCTGAACGGAGCGCAGCATCATTATATCCATCGTACGCATATTCTTTTAAGGAATGATTGGCTATAAAAACATCAAGATCGCCATCTTTGTCATAATCAAAAAAGGAAGCCTGTGTTGAATAACCTTCATCAGCCAGGCCATATTGCCGGGCGCTTTCAGTAAATGTCAGGTCTTTGTTGTTGATGAATAAAAGGTTTCTTCTTTTTGCAGGATTTATATCGCCGGAACGGCAAACATAAATATCAAGCCAGCCATCATTGTTTATATCAACCATTGTTGCGCCGGTGCACCAGCCCTGCATGGAAGCAACATTGCTTTTGGCAGTTATATCTTCAAATGAAAGGCCGCCTTTGTTTATATACAGCCTGTTTGCAACCATATTGCCTGTAAAGAACAGGTCGGGCAATCCATCATTATTTATATCGCCAACAGCAACGCCGCCACCGTTGTAGAAATAAGTATAGTTTAAAACATTGGCTGCTTCATTTTCTGTAAGCAGGTTCTCAAAATCAACGCCGGTGCGGCTTTCAGAAAGTATGGTAAAAAGTTTTTCGTTATTGTTTGTACAGCCGGCAAACAAAAAGCAGCCGGTTAATAAAACAATAATATAAACACCATTGATTTTGAAAATCATGAATGATACTTTGTGCTAAAGCCGTATATAAATTTTCTTTTTGTCCATCCATAAACCTGCAAGCCAGCAAATAAAAGTGAAGCTTACTGCAAACAATAAACAGCCAAAAGGGCCCGGCGCTATTATCTGGAATATGTTTTCGCTCAGCCAGTCAGCCAGTACCACATCTTTTGAAACATACAGCATAAAAAATGCACCAAGCAGGTTTGACAATACATAAATGAACAACGGGTTTTTGCCAAAGACAGTAAAGAAATAAACACCTGCTTTCCATTGTTTACATTCTATCAGGTAAAATAATAAACCCATAACGATTATATCAATACCGCTTGTATAGCATACATAGGAACTTGTCCATAATTTTTTATTGAAGGGAAAAACCGTGTTCCAGCACAAGCCGGTAAATATAAGCACCAGGCCGGCCATCAACAGTTTGGCAATGCATTCATACGTTGCGCCTTTGCGCACAATAAATGCACTTGTAAGATAACCTGTCAATACATTTACAACAGCGGGAATAGTGCTCAATAAACCTTCCGGGTCAAACGCGATCCCCTGCTCTTTATATATATGTTGTTCGCCTATCAATAACAAGTCAAGTTTGCGCACGGCATTGCCTTCAATAGTTAATTGTGCGCCTTTGTCGCCAAACAAAAACAGCAATGCCCAATACAAAAACAGCAATGCTGCTGAAAGGACAACCACCTTTCTCTGCGATGCATATTTAACAACAACCGCAGCAATAAAATAACACAGGGCGATACGCTGCAATACAGCCATGATGCGGGTTTCAGCCAACGGTTTACACCATATTTTCCCTGCGCCGTTCCAGCCAATAAACGGGTACCAGGCAAGCAGGTAACCGATAATAAATATCAGCAACGTGCGCTTTATTATTGTATGCCAAACCGCTTTTGAAGGCATTGTTTCAAATTTCCTGCCGGCAAATACCATTGCGTTGCCAACAGCAAAAAGAAAGGAAGGAAACACCAAATCGGTAAGCGTGCAGCCATTCCATCCGGCATGCATCATTTGCGCGAATGGCGTAGCGCCGCCGCCCTGCGTATTAACGATTATCATTAAGCACACGGTTATTCCCCTGAATACATCCAGCGTAACAAAACGCTGTGTTCTATTTTCTGCCATTGTATTTATTCAATAATATAACGTGAGTTTGATATAAGCCCAAAGGGCTTTAGAATATGAATAGACGCCGGTTTCACCAGTGGTAAATTGGCATCATTTGGTTGAACCCCGCCGGCATTCAAGCGCAAACCTGCTTTATTTTCCCCCGAATGAAATTCGGGGCTATTAAAATTTAATCCCTTCGGGATTCTCTTACCTACAAATTTCTTCACTAAGTCTTATATTGAACTCACGTTAATATATCGCCACCCGCATTGATCATCCCAACCCTTCCCGAATTGCGGGACAAGTTCTCCAAAGAAGAAGGGCAGGAAGAGCCCGCCTGAATTATTTATAAGCATTTATAATACCCGGGAAGGTCAAAATCCTCTCCTTTGAAGAGGGTTTAGGGAAGGCTGCTCTTATTTCACATCCCACCAAACAGGCGTATTGTTTTTATCCGGCCCGTTCAGTAAAGGCAAGGCATTTTGCACAGCCTGGTTGTTCGATTCATATTCCAGGTCAATAAATGTAAACCGTTTAATCATTTCGCTGGCAGGCACATCCGGGTTGTCTGAATTTACCACCGGGTAAAGCACCGGGTAGCCTGTTCTTCGCACTTCTGCCCAGGCCTCAATACCATCAGGGAACAGCGCCAGCCATTTTTGTGTGGCGATCTGCTGTCGTTGCGTTTCTGTGTTATCAGAAAATTTCACCGGGATATCTGACACTGCCGGAGAGCTCAAATAATCACCCGGTGCAGCCGGCAAAGATGTGCTTTGAATATATTTCTCAATCGCTGCACTGCCCACGCCCCATTGCGCCAGGGAAAGCCTTATGCCCTGTTCATACAAATCTTTTGCTGTAGCACCCATATCCCAACCGTTCACTGCGCCTTCAGCCCTTAAGAAATACGCTTCGGCGGCATACATGACCGTTAGTTTATTGGTAGCGGAGAGGTCAGCGCTCCAATCAGGGCCGATATTGGAAAGGTTATCGCCTGCCCCGCCCGGGTCGGCTCCTGTTAGTTGCGAAACCGATAAACCGTTGCGGATGCCATGATACGCACTGTCATCGGGCGCCGGGCTGAAATACACCGGCAGGCGCGGATCGCTGAAGCCTTTTAAATAGCTCTCCATAGAAGCGCTCATGCGAAAGCCGCCCCAGGGCGACATTAAGTTCAGCCCGTTGGGCGATGCGGTGGATACATCCATCATGGCATTATCATCATTGGAGGTCATAACGCCGGCGGCTACCGCTTTTTCGGCTTCTTCTTTCGCTTTGGCTGCATCCACAAAAGAAATACGCAGGGCGAGGCGAAGCCTTAATGTATTGGCGAACTTGATCCATTTGGGTATGTCGCCGTGAAAGATCAGGTCGTTATCTCCATAAGGCTTTGTTGTCTGGTCAGCAGCCTGCAATGCCGCTACTGCCGTATCAAGCACTTTAAACATATCATAATAAATATCTTCCTGCGCATCGTACGGGATGTTGAATTGCCCGTTGCCGGCCTCGAGATAAGGCACAGGCCCATAAAAATCCGTAGTGGAATGAAAGATATACACCTTCCACACTTTGGCAACTGCATTGGCTGGCAGATCGGTATTTTCAGTGGCCTCAATTACCTGCTTTAAAGTGGGGTAAGCGCTGCTGTACATGGATAGCCACTGGTAAAATTCCCAGTCTTTACGCTGCACATACCTGTCTGGTGAAACACCGGGATCAATAGTGGCGTAATACTGGCTCCACAAATCAACAAACAAATTGCGGGCAAGCTGGTAAATGCCCGGGTCACCATAAATGCCCTGGTATTCTGCCTTGGCAAATGCATTGGGAATAGTTGACTGTGTAAGGCTGCTGAAAGTAGTTGGGTCTGTATTTATCTCATCAAACTTTTTGGTGCAGCCTGCTGAAAGCAGGCAAAGCATTATTAATGCTATGCAGCTTGTATATATATTTTGTGAAAGGATTTTGTTCATACTTCAATTTGATTAAGATTAAAAATTGAATTTCAGATACAGGCCAAAGCCGCGCGTACTGGGCAGCGAAGCGTATTCAATGCCCTGGTTGTTGCCTGTGCCCAAAGCGCTTTCCGGGTCAATGCCTTTTGCTTTGTTTTTAAAGAAGAACAGGTTGCGTCCTATCAGGGAAAGCTGTGCGCCTTTAATGAAAGTGTTTGCCAGTTTTGCTGATGCAAATATGTAACTGATACTTGCTTCGCGCAAACGGATGTTAGTGGCGCTGTAAGCAAAGAGCTCGCCGATATTATTTCCGGCCACCTGCATCCAGTAATCCTGCGCTGTGATGGCCTGCGTGTTCTTGCTGCCGTCTTCCGTTACAGAATTGGGGATTACAAAACCGGTTTCGCGGTTGGCTTCGGTGGCCTTTAATGTGCCTGCCGATGCCATTAATGCCTGCGTACCGGAAATGATGGTGCCGCCCTTTCTTTCATCAATTAAAAAATACAAAGACCAGTTTTTGTATTGAAATGTATTGGAAAAACCTGCCGTCCAGTCCGGGTTAAAATTGCCCGCATATTTAGTCTGGTCGGTTACCAGCAGGGGGCTGCCTGTTGCATCCACCACAATATTGCCATCATCATCCCGCTGAAGGCTGGAAGTGTAGAGCTCGCCATATTTGCGGCCTTCTTTCACCACAATAGAGCCCAGGGCCTGCGGTGAGCTAAGCGATACTTCGGGCTGCAGGGAATCGAGCCGGATCACTTTGTTTACATTGGAGCCAAAAACGAGCTGCATCTTCCAGCTGAAGCCTTTCAATTTTACCGGCTGGGCATTTATCAGCAATTCAATGCCCTGGTTCTGTATTTTGCCGGCATTGATAATGCGTGTGGAATAGCCCGATGCTGCAGGCACAGGCACCGTTAATATCTGGTTGATGGTATTGGTGTTGTAATAAGTGGCCTGAAAACCGAAGCGGTCATCAATAAAACCGGCATCTAACCCGGCCTCAAAAGAATGTGTTTCCTCCGGTTTAAGGCTGGCGTTGCGCAGCGTTCTGTCAATCAGCAAAAAACCTCCGTTGCCACCGGCTGTAAGTGTGTAAACGGGTTTTAGTTCATTAAACCCTGTACCATTTCCCACAAAGGCATAAGATGTTCTCAGCTTTAAGGCTGAAATGGCGGCAGGTAATTTAACCATCTCATTCAGCAATGCGCTCAAGCCCGCAGAGGGAAAGAAATAAGAGGCATTTTTTACAGGCAGGGTAGAATTCCAGTCGTTGCGGCCTGTTAAATCAAGAAATAAATAATCATTGTAAGCCAATTGCGCTGATACATACACCGATTGTTTTTCCGTGCGGGCAAGCGGTGAGTAAGGAATATAATTGTTTACACTGTTCGTTAATGAAACGGCATTGGAAGTGGCAAAAATATTCGGCGCATTAAGCCCCTGGTTATTCAGGGTTGTTCTTTCAAAATGATATTGTTCAATGCTGGCCCCGGCATTGGCCGTGAGGCTGAATTCATCAGTAAGATTTTTGGTGTACGACAACAATACATCATTATTAAACTGCCTGTTCGATTCTTTGTTGAGAACATAATTGCCCTGGCCGGGATAGTCGGTTAACCAGTATGTATCATCGTAATCTTTTTCTTCCCCAATGTCTGTATAATAATCAAGGCTTGTTCTTGCCTGTATGCTTAATTCCGGCGTTAACTGGTAGCGCAGGGCGGCCATGCCGATAAAGCGGTCGCGCTTGCGGGTGTATAAATTGCGGTAAGCGCTCCAGTATGGGTTTTGGAAAGCGGTGGTAGCGGCGCCCCAGTAATTCTGCGTTAAAGTGCCATCGTCATTAAATGTTTCAAAATCTTTGATGTCGCTGAGGCGCAGGCTTCTCGGCATGGCATACAATGTGGATGTAATACGGTTGCCGGCGCCTGTAAGCGGCCTGTTGTTCACATCTTCCGCTATATAATTGGCCTTAACATCGAGCGACAAGCCTGTTGCAATCTGCGTGGTTTGCCTTAACAGCACATTGTTTCTTTTGTAACTGTTATTCGGCAAAATGCCATTGCTTAACGTATTGGTATAAGAAAAATAAGTCTGCTCTTTTTCGGTGCCGGCAGAAATGGCAGCCGAATTAATAAACTCCGTTCCGGTACGAAAAAAATCTTTCACATTGTTTGGCTGCGGGGTAAGCGCTTGTGTTTTGCCTGTCCAGTCCGTTACATCCTGCCCGGTCATTGCAGGGCCCCAGCTATTGGCGCTGGCCGGCACAAAAACACCCGCATCGCCCTGGCCATATTTATTCTGAAAGTCTGGCAACACGAGGGGCGTTTCCATAGATGCGGAGCTGGATATTTGTACGCCAATGCCCTTGCCTATCCTACCTTTTTTGGTAGTGATGATGATAGCGCCGTTGGAAGCATCGGAACCATACAACGCTGCTGCCGAAGCGCCGGTTAAAACCGTCATGCTTTCAATATCATCAGGGTTAATGTTGGAAATGCCATCACCATCATCCCTTGCGCCAAACAAAGCCACATCGGCGGAGGCTTTGGCGGAGTTATCAATACGCACACCATCTACCACCACCAACGGCTGATTGGTGCGGCCAATGGAGCGGTTACCGCGGAAGATAATCCTGTTGGAGCCGCCCGGCCCGGAGTTGGTTTTATTAATGGTTAAACCGGCCACCTTACCATTCATGGCGCTGGTTATATTCACTTCGCGGGAGTTGCTCAGTTCTTCTCCTTTCAGGCTTTGGGTGGCATAGGTCAGCGATTTTTTCTGCCTTGTTATGCCCAGCGCGGTTACCACCACTTCGCCCAGTTCTTTTTCATCTGCATGCAATACCACGGCAATAGTGGTTTGGCCGTTCAACGGGTATTCCTGCGAAACATAACCCACATGAGAAATGAGCAGTGTTGCGTTTGGGCTGCTCACCGAAATGGAGAAGTCGCCATTGTCATCGGTGCGCGTGCCATTGCTGGTACCTTTTTCAATTACTGAAACATTTGAAACGGCGCTTAGCGAGCCATTTTTATTTTGAACCTTTATATTGCCCTTTACAGGATCAGCCTGCGGCTTTTGCTGCCTGGGGGTAATAACAATAAGGTTATTATCCAAAATGCGGTAAGTGAGGCCGGTATTGCTTAAAACAGAATCCATTACAATGCGCACATCTGCATCTTTCATGGTAAGCGTAACTGTAATACCGTGCGGCAATATATCATCATTATAAATAAAACGGTAAGAACTGCTTTTTTGAATGGAAAGCAAAGCCTGTTTAATGGGTGCATTCTTTAGCGAGACCGTTATTTTGGTCTGGGCAATGCCTTTTGCATGAACATGCAGGCAGGTTACAAGCATAAAGAAAGCAATTAATCTCATATACAGTAAAAACTTTGGGATTGCCTTGCGGGCAACGGATAAATTGCCCATAAGCACTTTTTTCATACATTTAAAAATTGAAAGTGAAAAAATGGGTACGTAAGTGCCTGATAATACTAACGTTACCCGTAATTAGCTTTGAAGGAGATGTTGCCGCATCTCCTTTTTTGCTGGTTTTATTTTGGCATGTATAGCATTTTAATAGTTAGAAAAACTTTTTGGTTTATTTATGAATCCATACTTCATTGTTTTTTATCTCGTAACCAAACGGCGATGACAGCTTCATAGCATCGAGCGTTTGCTGCAATGTTTCTTTGGTAATGGTGCCGGTAAAATGCGCCTCCTTCATGTTCTCATCCACATGCAGTGTAACGGAAAACCAGCTTTCCAGCTTGGGCGCCAGTTGTTCCAGCGATTCATTATCAAACGCCAGCGAACTGTTCATCCAAACTGTTTCGGGCAACACATCCTTTTCATCTGTATGCAGTTTTGTGATTATAAAAAGCGGCTGTTCCGTTTTATTTTCAGCCTGCTTAACCGGTTCTTTTTCTGCGGAAACAGATATTTTTTCATTGGGCCTGAGCAAAATTTTCCGTTCCGGGTCCTGCCGGGTTGTTATTTCCACCAGGCCACGCACCAGGGAGGTTTCCACATTCTTCTGGCCCGGAAAAGCCTTTACGTTAAAAGCCGTTCCTTTTACCGTAATATTAATGGAAGATGCATGAATAATAAAGGGGTGCGCCGCATCTTTGGTTACATCAAAAAAGGCCTCGCCGGTTAGGTTTACCTCACGGTATCTTTCGCCAAATACCCTGTCATTATAGCTTAATGCGCTGTTGCCATTCAGCCATACATTTGTTCCATCGGGCAAAACGAGGTGCTTTTTAGATGCCGGCTGTGTAGTAATGTTTTGGCTGAAAGCAACACTGTTTTCTTTTTTCGGGCCAAGTAAAAATACCCCGGCAATTACAGCAGTAACAACTGCGGCAGCGGCCAGCCATGTTGATATCCTTCCTGCATCAAATGGCTTTGCCACTGTTTTCCCGGTACTTCTTTCAATTTTGTTCCAAAGGTCTTCCGGTTTTATTTCATTCAAAGGTTGCAACGGCGCGTTCCAAATTTTTTCCACTATTTCGTTTTCGGTGTTTCCCGCTTCCCGGTGCAGCAAATCGTTCAGTTCGGCAAGCTCTTCATCCGTAGCTTCGCCGCTTTTGCGTTTTGCCAGTAACACCCATATTCTTTCTATGTTCATTAATTTCCAATTGGTTGAATAATAAACACAGAAAATGTTTTGATACCCCCAAAAGGATTTTATTTTTTCAGGAAAAAAGGTTTCAGTGCTGTTGTTTCCTGGCATATACCGGCATTAAAGCCTGTATGGTGGTATGCAGTTTTTTGAGCGCAATGCCCATTTGGTTTTCAATAGTTTTAATGCTGAGATTGAGTAACTCAGCCGTTTCTTTATAGGTTAGCCCATCATCTTTCACCAGTTTAAAAATAAGCCTGCACCTGGGGGGTAATTCATTAATGGCCCTGGTTATACTTTGCAAAAAATCTTTGGTAATCAAATGCTGAACAGTCTGCGGTTCTATGGTGTAAGCAGGCAGGCCCAGTACTTCTATCTCAACAAATTTCTGTTTTCGTTCTTTGCGTAAATAATTGAGGCTGATATTTTTTGCCATAATGTATAAATACCAAAGCAGGTTGTCAATGGCTGCAATTTTTTCGCGTTTTTTCCAGGTTTGAATAAAAACATCGGCCACAACTTCTTCGGCCAGTTCCCGGTTATGCACTATTGCGAACGCGAAGTGCAGCAGGCGCCCGCCAAACAAACCATACAATGCTTTCAGCGCAGCTTCATCACCTGCTGCAAGTTGCTGCTGTAATTGTATTGTATCTGTTTTGGTGTGCCGTTTCACGAGCCTAAATTACAAACAGCAATGCATATTGTGCTGATAAGAATTATGGGAGATTTCCTTTTAATAAGTATTTCTTTAATTCAGCTACGGTGAAACCGGCAGCCTGGCTTTCAGCCGTACATTACCTATAACGGCTGTTCAATTTTTGCTTTTATACTTACCTGCTTAAATAGTTCCGGATAATAAAAGCGAAGCCTGCCGGTTATAAAGCCGGCAGGCTTCGCTCAAAAATATTTTCAAATTCAGATGCTGAAAAGTGAAAAGATGCTGGCTTAAAACCTTCTCTTAAAATCGCCCCTGTCATTATCCCTGTCGCGGCTCCTGAAATTATCCCTGCCACCGCTACTTCTGAAATTATCCCTGCCGCCGCCACCGTCAGCACTTCTTTCTTCAGCCTTTTTTACAGAAAGTTTTTTGCCTTTAATGCCGGCGCCATCAAGCGCTTCAATAGTTTGTAATGCTTCAAGACTGTCGGGCATTTCAACAAAGCCAAAGCTCTTGCGCCTACCGGTATTGCGATCCATAACAAATCTTGCGGAGATCACCGTGCCATACAGTTCAAACATTTCTTTTAAATCAGTATCATCAAAATCATTGGGGAATCCCGTAACGAAGAGCTTCATGTAAATTATTGTTTCAGCAAATGTAATCTTTGGCTTGGCAAAACAGACATTTATGCGATAATTTAATCGTTTAAATTACATGATAGGAGAATTTTAACAATAAACGTTGTTTTATATCAGGCCGAAGAGGTTGGGAGATAGTGTTTTCATTTAGTGATACAAACCGCCATGAAATTTTTCAGGCCAAAATTATAAAAGGCAGGCATAAAGAATTTCATCAAAGGCTCCTCCTGGCAAAAACAATAATCATGTACAGGAGAAATTTATATTTTAAGTCGCATGTTTTTCTTTTCAAGAAAAGCTGTGATAAATATGACAATGAAAGCAATGGCAAAAGAGCGCAGCAAACCGCCAATGCCTTCGGCGAGGAATACAGGATATTTCAGATGAAATAAAACCATAAAGGCGTATAAGAAATAGGGTATAAGATAACAGGTTAAAGTGCTGGTGCCGGCAGGTTTTATAATATTAAACCAATCAGCTTTTCCCTTTATATCTATTAAATAAATCAATAAACTGAAAACAAGAATGCTTATGCCTGTACAAATGCCTACCCACGATGGCGTGCCGTGTATTTTTGATATGCCGCCAAATGGCCTTAATAAAAAGCCAAGCATTATCATGAACGTACCTGCAATAAGCATGGATATAAAAAACTGCTGCCTGCTGCTGTTACTGCTTTTCCTGTAAACAACAGAAACGATAATGCCGCTCATTATAAACGAAACCTCAGAACCGCCGTTGAGAAACCAGCAATACCTTAATATACCTGAAACGGGTTTTAATATTTCTGTTTGATTGAGGGTTGTATAAATAAGAAAGAAAACAAATGCAACCAGTAATATTTTCAATTTGCCATTGCCGGAAAGATAAATGAGTGAGCAGGTTAAATATGCCCATCCTATCAATCCTAAAATGCCCCACCAGTGCGGGCGCATCCAGATAGTGCCATTGTGTGAATCGCCCTTATACAGCGCTGCCATTACAATTAAAAGTATAATGCCCGCAACCTGTAAAATATATTGTTTGGTTTTGCCGGCGGGTGGCTTGTAATCAAGCCAGATCAGAAAAAATGCAAGCGTGATCAATATTTCCCATACTGATGCAGGTAGTAAAGCAGCATCCCTGTTATAGTTTTCAAGGTTTACATGAAAAAGGCCCATTATAATTAATGCGATTGAACGCAGAAAGATATGTAAGGCGATTGCGGGTTTGCTTTCGCCGGATTGCATTCGTTTATTTAAAGCAAAAGGAATGGAAAGCCCAACAATAAAAAGGAAAGATGGAAAAATGGTATCGGCAAAGCCCAGACCGTCGGCGTTTTCATTCACATGTTTTATCCATTCGGGAATATTTTTTACACCATCCACATCGTTTACAAAGATCATAAAGAACATGGTGATGGCCCTGAAAACGTCAATGGATTGCCGGCGGCGCGGCTGTTGTTGCATGACCTATAATGGTTTTGATAGCTTGCAATTAAAACAAAGTTTTGTCCCCTGGGAAATTTAGTTATGTGCAAGCCGGATTACACAAGTAACATCACCATACATTAACGAAATCAATATTGAATTTCTACCTTAACGGTGGTGGTATCTGTGGTTAATGCGGGCACAATATAACCGCCGCTGTCAAGTTGTGTTTTTGGGAACGCTTGCTGCAAGCCCGGCCAGTCTTGCTTTGAAACAAGTGTTTTATAAAGATAAACTGACTTTAGTTTAGGTAAGGTTTTCAATTGGTTTATGCCTTGTGCAGAAACCTTTGTGTTTACAAGATTTAAATAGCGAAGATTTTGGAGCGTGACGAGGCTTTTTAAACCTGCATCTGTAATATGCGTATTGTCTAAAAATAATTTGATGAGGTTATGGCATTGCATAATTGTTTTTAAGCCATCATCACTAATATTTGTATTGCTTAATTTTAAAGATACCAGTTGCTTACTGAGTTTTGTTATCAGTTGCAGATATTTATCATCAACAATTGTATCGTTAATAAAACTAACTGAAACATAATTGCTGTTTAAAGCAACCGGCAACACCAGGATATTTTTTTCTTTCAGTTGTTTGATAACATTTGCATCAGCCGGCTCAACAGATGAAGAAGGAAGGTCAGATGTTGGTTTTATTTCGGGGCTTACGTTTTGTAAAGCAGTTAATGCAGGCTTTATTTTATCGTCCTGCGGAAGCTGGCTCACTTTCTTATCAAGCGACGCACCGTTTGCTATCCACCAGTGTATTAATGCGAGCTGATTTTCTGTTGGCTGTGGTTTTTCTTTCGGCGGCATGTGGTCATCATTATCCGCAGGCAGCAACATTCTTTTTATAAGTTCACTGGCATCAGCATTCCCGGGCTCTATTACAACGCCGTCTTTTCCACCTTTCATTAATTTCAGGCTATCATCCATTCTTAATTTGCCCTTTTGTTTATAAGGGCCGTGACAGGAGTAGCATTTTGTTTGAAAGATGGGTTTGATAACATCTGCGTACACCTGCGCTTCCTGCACATTGGCAATAGGTTTTATTGCTGTTGTTTCAATGGCGTCATTATTAAAAATATTTTTAAGTGGCTTTGATAAATAATCATAACCATGTGTAAGCGAGCCGCCAAGATGGCCCGTTAATGCTATCAGAATTAAAAGGGCAACAGACAAAAATGTTTTATTTATTTTAAACTGATCATTCTTTTCCCTTGCATACAATACAAAAGCCGTGAGCGTGGTTGCAATACCCATCCAGGTATGCCAGTTTACCAGGTTTTTATCATAATCGTCGCTTATAGAAAGTAAATAACCGGTAATGCAGGAAAACAAGCCTGTAATTGCCCCGGTCAATAATATTACAGGTACAGCCTGTTGTAATGCTGCATATTTCTTTTTACGCGAAAGCCATTGCAGCAATAAGGCAATGAGTAAAATGCCAATAGGCAAATGAACGAGCAGTGGATGGAAATGGCCGAGGAATTCGATCATAAAGAAGAAGGCTACAAGCTGTTAGCTGCAAGCTACACGCTTTCAGACATTGAGTTTATTAATAAATCCTATCAACATTTTTTGTTCTTCAACAATATCAGATAAGATTTCATTTGAAAAATTATTATTACCAAATCCTGCAGCTTGTGAAATTAATAATTGAGTTTCTAATTCATACGTTGAACCAAGAGAAATTTCAAGAAACCTGTTATAGTCTTTTTCACTGCTTCGGCTGCTTCCTTCTGCAATATTTGAGGGGATTGAAACTGCCGCTCTTGTTATTTGTGAAGCAATTCCAAATTTCTGTTCATTTGGAAAAACAGCAGTTAGTTTAAAAGATTTTACGGCAATATCAAAACCTTTTTGCCATATTCTTAATTGTTTGAAATTTTTCATATTGATTGTGGTTTAGTTTCTTTCTTGCAGCGTGCAGCTAACAGCTTGTAGCTTATTACTCAAAGCTCGCAGCTAACTATACCTTTCTCTCAACGCCTTCATCATATAAACATTAATCGCCCACTGATCGGCCAGGGGTTGTTGTGTATAGGGAAGCGTGGGCAAATAATTCGGCGGGCCAAATTCTGTAAGTATGGTAAGCGTATCGCCCTGTTGCTTTTTCATTTCAGCAATCTTATCCCACCAGGCAAAATGCGCTTTAACGGCATCACTCCATTCCGGTGCACGGGGATCGTTTACCTGCGGGCCTTCCTGGTGGCCAATGCGTGCATGTACATGATCTACCCTTGGTAAAACAAGGGCAACGGTATCCTGCTGGTCTTCCAGCAAAGTTTCATGCACATTGCACCAGTGCGATATATCCAGTGTAAAACGCAGGCCTGGAATATTTTCAAGATAATGCCTCGCAACCGGCGCTGCATACATAAGCCTTGAACGATGCGTTTCATGGCAGATTTTTATGCCGGTTGACTGATGCAATGCTGTTGTGTGATCAATAAATGCTTTGCCCTGTTCAAACGAAAAATAATCCCTGCCCGAATGGCAATTTATATACAAAGGTTTTTGAATGGTGTTGCTGATGGCAGCATCAATCATACTGGTAAAACTTTGAAAATGCTGTTTGAAATCACTTTCATGGCCTGCGGCTAAAAAACCAACTTCGAGGTTATATTTTTTTAATGCAGTAAATAATTCATCCTGGTCTTTCTTTTCGGTTGGCCACCATATTTCAATGCCGTCATAACCTTCTTTTTTCACTTTGGCGCAATACGCATCTATGGTTCCGTTAAAGCCCCAGTTGGTAGCTAAGATTTTTAATTGAAAATTATTATTCATATTATTTATTGATTGCGGTGTTGCAAAGGCTTTCATCGCTGAAAGCCTTAAAGCTGTTGTAGCAGAGGTGGTAGTTTGAATGAATTTTCGACGCTTCATTTAATAAATTTCGTATTGGATTTATAAGCTTTCAAATAATTTTTCAAATGGTATTGATTTAATCTCTTGCTTTTCTATTTGCTTAATTTCATCCATACCTTTTTTAATATTTACAAGAATATCTTTAAAGCCGGTTTTTGCTTCTTAATATTTTTTGATTTAGTGATGCTATTGCTATGTTTATCCATCAAATATTTAATTGTATTAGTTTAATGTTATTACTTAAGATTGATTCCTGAAATATACAATAACCTACGCCTGCCGGACGGGCAGGAATGTTCAATGTTCAATCAATGTCGTTTAGTTAACCTTGTTTTGACCTCACCCTAAATCCCCTCCCGAATGGTCGGGACAAGTTCTCCAAAGGAGAGGGACTTTACAAACATTCCTTAACTAAACGGCATTGAATATTCAATAATCATTTTGCCGGCGTTTGCAATTGAATATTGAGTATTGTATTGTTGAATATTGATTATTTTTCTTAAATCAAATCCTGTATTAGCTCCATAATTTTCTTTACCTCTGTAAAGCTATTATGCAAGAATCTCATGAATCACTTTCCCTTTTGTATCCGTTAACCGGAAAGGCCTTCCCTGGAAATCGTACGTGAATTGTTCGTGATCAAAACCAAGCTGGTTAAGAATGGTTGCCTGTATATCAAACGTATCAACCTTGCCACTTACCGCGCTGTAACCAATTTCATCCGTTTCACCGTAACTGCCGCCTTTTTTTATACCGGCGCCGGCCATCCATATTGTAAATGCCTCGGTATGATGGTCTCTTCCTTTAAACGGGTTTTGCTTGCCCTCGCGGTTTTCCATCATAGGCGTCCTGCCAAATTCACCGCCCCAAACCACCAATGTTTCTTCAAGCAGGCCACGTTGTTTTAAATCAAGTATTAAAGCCGTAATACATTTATCAACCTGCCGGCATTTATTAATAAAGCCTACGTCTATGGCAAGGCTGGCATCTGTACCATGACTGTCCCAGCCCCAATCGAATAACTGCACAAAGCGAACGCCTTTTTCAACCAGTTTTCTTGCCAGCAACACATTATTGGCAAAACAAGCCTGGCCGGGTTTTGTGCCATACATATCGTGAATGTATGGCGGCTCATCGTTTATATTCATTACTTCCGGTACAGATATCTGCATTTTATACGCCATCTCGTATTGCGAAATGCGGGAAAGTATCTCCGGGTCTTTATACTGTTTATATTCTTCTGCATTCACCTGGCTAATGGCATCAATGCTTGCTTTGCGCAAATCACGGCCCATGCCATCGGGATCATTCAAAAACAATACCGGTGCGCCCTCACTGCGGCACTGCACACCCTGGTAAACGCTTGGCAGAAAACCACTGCCCCAAACGCTCTTACCGGCATCGGGGTTTCTGCCGCCACTTGTTAATACAACAAATCCAGGCAGTTTTTCATTTTCCGTGCCAAGCCCATACGTAACCCAACTGCCAATGCTTGGCCTGCCCAAACGCGGAGACCCTGTATGTACCAGCAACTGCGCCGGCGCATGATTAAACTGGTCTGTTGATACAGCTTTTAAAAAACTTACTTCATCCACAATAGATGCCAGGTGCGGCATGTTCTCGCTTACCCAGGCACCACTTTGCCCATGCTGTGCAAATTTTGCCTGCGGGCCTAACATTTTCGGCACACCGCGTATGAATGCAAACCTTTTTCCTTCCAGTAAAGATTGCGGGCAGAGCTGCCCGTCCATTTTCATCAGCTCTGGCTTATAATCAAACAGCTCAAGCTGTGAGGGTGCGCCTGCCATGTGCAGGTAGATTACGCTCTTTGCTTTGCCGGGGAAAGGCGGCAGTTTGGGCGCCAGCGGATGGGCCGGATCGAATGCAATTTGGGATGAAGCATTGCCTTTCCCGCAGCCAAACAATGCGGCCAACGCAAGGCCGCCCAAACCCATGGCGCTTTCTTTAATAAAGTGGCGGCGCGTGTGCATTTGCAGCACGGATCTTTCTGCTTCACGCAGCAGGCGTTGATTATGTAATTCTTTTTGAGTCACGTTGTAAGCTTTGAGCCTTGAGCTGCGAGCTATAAGCTGCAGGCTTCAAGCAGAAACTGTTTAAATGTGTTTTAATCATCTCCTGGCTTAAATCCAATCCTTATTCTTTTTTCTGCAGGTGGCGTTAATAATTGTTTTAATGCTTCGAATATAGTTGCTATATCCTGTTTGTTGGTGGTTACATCGTTTTCAAGTTTTTCCAGCGTCAATAAAATGTCTTTGTTTGTTAAAAGCATTTCCCGCATTTTGGTAAAGATGCGGATGATCTGAATATTTACCTGTATAGCAATGGCGCTGTTTAAAACACCTGATAGCATGGCCACGCCCTGTTCGGTGAATGCGAATGGCAATTTTCTTATACCACCCCAGCTTGATGTCGCAAATTGCGATATCAAGTTTTCAAACTCTTTCGAACTTAACTGAAACATAAAGTCTTTAGGAAAACGATCTTTATTTCGTTTAACCTGTTCATTTAACCTTCTTGTTTCCACCCCATACATTTCTGCCAGATCCCGGTCAAGCATTACCTTTTGCCCACGTATTAAATATATTTTATTTATTACTGCTTCGTCCGGCATCATTAAGTGCAATTTCATGGTTTCTTTAGCCATTTTTTTGAGTTTAGTTTGAAATCACAGAATGTGATTTCAAGCTCGTTTTATTTTGAGGTCGAAATTTGCGACCTTAGGTTTATTTAATTGGAAGTCACAAATTGTGACTTCCAATTTTCAAAGCTTTGAGTTACAGGCTGCAAGCTATAAGCCCGTAATTATGATTGTAAGCTTTGCTGCCCATTGCCCTGAAAGTACAAGGGAGTGACACAACAAGCGATGCCATGAATTACTGCTGCCGGCAACATAAAAATCATCAAAATCCATTAATCATCAAAATCCCGGTTCAGACATTAATTCTTCGTTACCACTTCATCTAAATTCAATATAGCATTTGCAACAACAATAAGCGCTGCGGTTGCCGCATGCTCGTGCTCATTCATGCCAGCCGTCATCTCTCGAATTTCATTCTTATTATTGCTGAATTGATCGAACGCTTTATTGTACAGGTTTAATAAAGCATTCAAACTTTTATCATTTATTGATTGATATGTTGCAAGCTGAAACCCTTTACTGATCTGTGTTTTAATATTGCTGCTACACTGCTGCATACGGTAAGCAAAATGGCGGGCAGCATCTATATAAGCCGGATCATTCAATGTAGTAAGCGCCTGCAAAGGCGTATTGGTGCGTATGCGCTGTGCGGTGCAAACTTCACGTGACACACCATCGAATGCCAGCATGGAAGGATAGGCTGAAGAACGTTTCCAGTAAGTATAAACAGCCCTGCGATACTGGTCTTCGCCCTGGCTTTGCACCCAGTCTGCACCATTCCACGGAGACAGCCAGATACCCTGGGGCTGGTAGGGCATTACGCCGGGGCCATACATTTTATCGCTCATTAATCCGCTGATGCAAAGTGCCTGATCCCTTAATTGTTCCGCTGATAAACGAATACGTGGCGCACGGGCATAAAATTTATTCTGCGGGTCTTTTTGTTCAAGTTCCGGCGTGATCCTGGAATCCTGTTTATACGTTGCGCTTGTTACAATCTTTTTGATCAGTGTTTTTATACTCCAGTGATCATCATGCATAAACTGGTAACTGAGATAATTCAGCAGTTCTGTATGTGTTGGCAGGCTGCCCTGCGTGCCAAGGTCTTCCAGCGTTTCTGCCAAGCCATTTCCAAACAATTGTTCCCAAATACGGTTTGCCATGGTGCGGGCGGTTAAAGGGTTTTGTTTTGATGTAATCCATAAGGCAAGCCCCAGGCGGTTTTGCGGTGCATTCTTTGGAAAGGCGTTTAAAGAAGCCGGTACACCAGGTGTTACTTTATCGCCTTTCGTTAGCCAGTTGCCCCGCTCAAAAATGTATGAGGCCCGGTGCATATCAGGCGGATTATCCATCATAACAGGCGTTGTTGGAACATCTGCCTTTAATAATTTCCAGTAATCATTTTTTATAGCCGCATAACCTTGTTTATCCTTGCCGGGAAGTTCCTGTGTAAAGTATAGCCAGTCAAGCAATGCGCCGGCATCAACGGGCTTTCTAAGATTATTGTTTGTGTATGTGAAAATAAGATTATGTACGCCGGCTGAAGGCCTGAGTGTTGTTTCTGTTATCTGCCAGCCGTTCGTTTGCGGAAGCGGAATAATGGCAATTGTTTCACCTTTTGCACTGTCAAGATGTATTTGCCAAATGCCGCCTGCCGCCCAACCCTGGTAGCGGAATATTAAGCGGTCTTTATTATTTAAGTCAACATTTTTTAAACGGCATGCTGCATGGTTGCGGAACGATGCCCATTTGGTATCATTCAATTCACTGTTGGTGAAGCTATCGCAGGTAAGCGAGTTATAAGCAGGCTGCCAGGTTTTTAAGAATGTATTTACTTCCTTAGATTTTTTTTCAGATACATTTTGCTTTATCCAGTTAACAACAGTTGAAAGTTCCTGTTGTAATGTGTCATTGTCATAAGTGCGCAATAATGGATAATCGGCTTCCGTGTCTTCATCGCGTGTATCATTAAAAAAAGCCATGAACTTATAATAATCTTCATGTTTAAAGGGGTCGTAAGGATGGCTGTGGCATTGCACGCAGGAAAACGTTGTGCCCATAACAGCGCCCCATGTTGTATTCACACGGTCGAGTACAGCAGCCGTCCTGAATTCCTCATTATCGGTACCGCCTTCATCATTGGTCATGGTATTGCGGTTAAATGCGGTTGCGATATAATCTGCATCCGTAGCGCCTTTTAAAAGATCGCCTGCAATTTGTTTTATGAGGAATGAGTCGTAAGGCATATCATTATTAAATGCATTTATCAGCCAATCGCGGTAGCGCCATATATTACGGCCTGCATCGCGTTCATATCCTTTGGTATCGGCATACCTTGCCAGGTCGAGCCACATACTGGCCCACTTCTCACCAAAATGTTTTGATGCCAGTAAAGAATCAACCAGTTCATTGTATGCATTGGCATCATTGCTTTGCAAAAATTTATTGGCAATATTATCTGATGGCTGCATGCCGATTATATTAAGGCTTACACGTCTTAATAAAGTTGCTTTATCTGCCTGCGGCGAAGGTTTAAGGTCAGGCTCTTTGAATTTATCTTCAATAAAATTATCCACTTCATTCTGCGCCCAGGCGCTTTTTGATTTGAATAAGCCAAAGAACTTCTTTGGCTGGGGCACATCAACCGGTTTTAAAAGCATATAAGCCCAATGATTGCCCCACTGTGCGCCCTGGTTAATCCATTTGCGTAAAATTTCTATTTCCTCTTTGGGAAGTGGTGCATGCTGGTAAGGCATTCTTTCTTCAGGGTCTTTTGATGTAAGGCGCCGTATCATTTCGCTTCCATCTGCATCGCCCGGAATGATGGCATATTTCCCGTCTTTGGTTTTAGCAAGCGCTTCATCACGGAACAATAAACTAAAACCACCTTTGGCTCTTACACCGCCGTGGCAACTGATGCAGCTTCTGTTAATGATAGGTTTTACCTGCGTGCTGAAATCAACTTTGCCGGATGATCCATGGATTATGAAACCGCCTGTTATAATAAGAACAACTATAACGGCTATAGCAATCAGCAATCGTTTATTTAGTGCTCTATGCATGTAAATAATGGAGGCATAAAGTTAAGGAAACTGCGAAGGGTTTTTAGATATTTGGCTTATTCAATGACTATCCGTAATTTGGAAATAGCTAATTATATTAGTATTTTTGTCTAAAATAATTAGCTATGAATATGTCAGAATTTTTCAGCAGGTATGCCGATGAAGATAGCTGCCGCCGTTTTTT
>NZ_JASGEX010000210.1:0-4173 GCF_047606085.1 Parafilimonas sp. | reverse complement strand
ATTTTATGCAACGTTTTTCGTTTGTAAAAATTCAGGTGTTGCTGTGTTTTATTCATTTAAGTATGCATGTAACAAGGGTATTTGTGTCAGCGGGGCTGACAGTAAGTTTTCTCAACAGCAGTTTTTCAATTAAGCGTTCCGTCTCTTCGTGACGGAACGCTGTTGGCAGCAACAATTTGTTCAGCAATAGTTTATTAATTTAGCTTCGGTTATCAGCGGGACGGATAAATCCGTCCCGCCGAACACAAATACCTGACCGTTAGCGGCAAGGCTACGTGGACACCCTACGTTAGTTAAACATGCCCTACTAACGGCGAATGGGTTTTGTAATCTTCATCATTGTTGTTATTATTATTGCAATTGCCAACAGCGGCAGTTCTTCAAAAAAGCCTGTTGAGACACAGCAACAACGACAAGAACGGCTACTTAGAGAACAACAGAGAGCAGCAGAGAGACAAAGACAAATTGAACGTGAACGTCAAGCAACTTTACAAAGGCAACAGGAAGAACAGCAACGACAATTAAGTCTTACACGACAAAGACAGGCACTTAAAGTACACAGACTTTCATTGCAAGAAACAGGAACTGACTATTGTACTACTATTGCAAGTATAATGCAGCCAGTCCCGAACTTTTGGAAAATGTATGAACATAACATACAATTATCATCACATTTAACAGCCAGCCAAATATTAAATACTAATAACGGAATTGCAATAATTCAAGACTCACAAACGCTAATAAATTATATTACTGCTTATGGAGGAATGCATTACCATAAGTTGCAGAGTGCTTTTAATTATTTATTTCCTCAACTTCCTAATTTACCGATTGATATTGTTGATTATGGTTGCGGTCAGGCACTTGCATCAATTGCATTCTACGATTATGCAATCAGAAACAATAAGAATATAAACGTTGATAAAATAATACTTATAGAACCTTCTGAAATAGCTTTAAAACGCGGCATATTAAAGTTGAACTACTTCATTGATTATAAAAACCATCATGTTGAGCTTTCAAAAGTAAACAAGCGGCTTGATAACATCACAAACGCAGATTTGACTTCAAACGATTCAAATATCAAAGTTCACTTGCTATCAAACATTCTTGACGTAGATAGTTTCAATTATATTCAGCTTGCAAACAAAATAAAAGCAACACAAAAAGGAACTAATTATTTTGTTTGTGTTAGTCCTGACAACAATAATGCTTTAAATAGGATAAATAGTTTTCAAAGTTGCTTTATACATACAAGCATTCCTTGCCAGACAGGAACTATTTACGGAAAGGCTTTTCGCGTTGTGGGTAAAAGCTGGTTAGAAAACTACAATATAACAATGGTGCTAAAGATTTTTAGATGTAATTTATAAATTTACTAAAGGAAATATTTATGGATTTATTTAATCAAACGCCGGACACCAAAGAGCTTCCATTCAAACTTCCACAAAAAGATAATTACAGTTATCAATGGAATGATGAAATGAATGGCTTTGTCATTTCAATTCCAAATGGTCAACTTTTTTATTCCGAACATTTCTTTGATAAAAAAGTAAGCGACAGAAGTATTGAATATTTTTTAGAAAACGAAACGAACGATTGGCAAACGGCGGACTGGAGAAGTTTAGATAAAGAAAGCTTATCTCAAATAAAATTCAAAAATATTAATTGGCATCACGACCAGATTAAGATGTTTGGCAAGCCTGTTTTCCTTCCAAGATATTCTGCCTGGTATGGAGATAGTGATAAACCTTACACTTATTCGGGTTTGACATTGCAGCCCAACAAATGGAATAAAGGTTTACTTCATATCAAAGAACAAATTGAAAAAGTAGCAGGCGTTCATTTCAATAGTGTTTTGATGAATTGGTACAGAGATGGTGAAGACTATATTAGCTGGCATTGCGACGATGAAAAAGAGTTAGGTAAAAATCCCGTTATTGGTTCAGTAAACTTCGGCGCAACAAGACGATTTCAGTTGCGAAGACTTGACAACAATGAAGAAAAAATTGAAGTTCCTTTAAAACATGGTACTTTTCTTTTAATGAGTGGTGAGACACAACATTATTGGCAACATGCAGTTCCAAAAGAGAAAAAAATAAAAGAAGCACGTTTCAACTTGACATTTAGAATTATTAATCATTAACACAGGCAGTATTAAATTCAAAAGCCCAGCCGCTAACAAAAGTATTGCTGCAATTTGGGCTGGACGTTGTAAGCATCGGCAGCAGTAAAAAATCAGATCCAGTTCTGGCTTGACGTTATAAATTTGGCTAATGCACAAAAACATCAGCAACAGTTCAGCTATCAGCAGCAGTCCCAGCGTGACGTATTTCAAATGCCCAAACTGCAGCAATACCTGTTCGTTGCCTGCAAGCACAAAACAAGCACATGAAAAAGACAGTCAGTTTAGTTGTCATCTTATTTTCAACTATTATACTTTGGGGACAGAATAAACCTGGGGTAAAACCTCTCATTATACAAGGACAAATAACTAATTGCCCAGAAAAATATTTAAGAATTTTGTTTCATGATAAAAACGGACAATGGTTAATGGACACGCTTCACCTTGATGAGTCCGGTAAATTTTATCTAAAAACATACAAATTACCGGGTCCACAACGGGCAAGCATACAACAGAATAATATTCAGATCAATGATATTTTTGTTGCACCCGGATATAATTTAACAATTAAAGGAAACGGGAAGGATTTTTCTTCTTTATTCAAAAGTAAAACCATTTCGGGCATTGGGTCTGAAAGCAACAGGTACCGTCTATTGCTGGATTCAGCTTATTTGGCACGGAAAGACACAACGCTATGGTTTGAGTTAAAGCGAGATGAATTGCTCTCCTATATCAGCAATCAGCAGAAATTAAAAGATTCGATATATCATATAACATTTGACAAAAAGCCGATCCATGATGAATACCTCAAATATTTTGGCTCAATGGTGCGGCTCGACAACATTTTCAGTAAGCTAAATATGTTGGTTACTCATGTAAATATAAATAATTATAGTTACGATTCTTCCGTATCATTTATCAGAGATAATTTCGATCACAAAATATTAGAAAATATTTACAATGAACAGTATTTAATATCAAATGATTATAATCAAGGGTTAATAGCTAAGGAATGGCCGAATTATTTAGTAAATCTGGATTTAAAAAAAGATTCTACGCTTCTGAATCAAAAGGACTATAACCTAAAAAAGATTGCAACAACCTATCAGGGAAAGGTCAAAGAGTACGTTCTGCATATACGAATGGCATCAGATATTGAATCCTGCCGTTCATTTGCAAAGCTGAATGAATATAAGGAGCGGTTTGCACCTTATATTTCAAACCTCAAAAGCAACTTTTACAAAACATCTCTTGAAAAAAAATTCATCGAGAAGGAAAATGAATTAATACGGACACAAGTCGGAAAACCTGCACCGCTATTTACCTTAGAAAATAACTTCGGGGAGACTTTTACTCTTGAAGAATTCAAGGGAAAAGTTATTTATCTTGATTTGTGGGCCAGTTGGTGCGGACCTTGCCGAGCAGAAACACCAAGTTTTAAGATTCTATATGACAAATTTAAGGATAATAGTCAGATCGCATTTATTAGTATTGCGGTTCATGACGGTGTTAATGAATGGAAAAAAGCAATTGAAAAAGATAAACCAAATTGGCTTCAGCTAATAGACAAAGACGGATTTGTTTGGAAATCCTACGTTGCAAATGCCATTCCCAAATTTATTTTAATCGACAAAAAAGGAAACATTGTTGACTTTGATGCACCTAGACCGAGTAATGCTCTTGAAATCGAAAAGCTTTTGAATAAGGAAATCGAAAAATGACGAGTGCCATGCAGGCAACATTCGGTTTGGCAATATGGCGGCGCGACGAATATATGCTCAACTTTTTGTCCGCTATTCGGCTTCAGTTCCGGCTGACGAATAACGCCGGGCAATAGAATAAACAATGAACTTTTAATTATAAATTTGGCAGCGGTTACAGGCAGACGGATTACGGAATTCCGCCACATCGCCAAGCCGTACCGTTAGTAGCCATTTTACGAGCGACCGTGCTAACATCAACAGACAGACAAAAAATGAATTTACTAAACAATAAAAAAGTTGCAATTATCGGTGGCGGACCTGTTGGACTGACAATGGCAAAATTGT
>NZ_JASGEX010000209.1:0-29251 GCF_047606085.1 Parafilimonas sp. | reverse complement strand
GAGTGCCAGCGGCACAGCCTGCCCCGACTATTCGGGGATGCATAATGTAACGAGCCGATGGCTCTCAACAACATTTTGGTGGTTTCAAACGGGTTGAAACCCGTTTTTACAATATTTTTTCGAGGCTACGCCTCTTTTTATACATTTAAAATTTTAATGCGTCTGCCCTGTTATAATCCTTATTTTTTATAGCCTTCTGCCATCTGTAACCTATTTTTATGCTGCATGAAGAAACTGCTTATTAAACTCTTTCGAAAGCCTGTTTTACGCCTGGCAGAAAAATTTTCTTCACGGCCTGATAAAGAAAGGGTATTTGCTTCGCTTACAGAACTGCATTCAAAAATTCTAAACGGCGATAAAAAGAAAGGGCTGATTATTCCTTTCAACGCAGCTTCGCAAAAAATAATTGTATTCTCCGATCAGCATAAAGGCGCAAGAAATAAAGCCGATGATTTTGCAATTTGTGAACAGGGTTATGTTGCTGCCCTGGATTATTATTTTAAAGAAAGTTTTTCGTTCATCAACCTTGGCGATGGGGAAGAATTATGGGAGAATAATATTTTCCAGGTAAAAAAACATAACAGGGTTTCGTTTGAAAAAGAAAAATTATTCATACAACAAAAACGGTTTATAAAAATATTCGGCAACCACGATCTGTATTGGGCAAACGATCCGCTTGCGTGGATGCAACTGGAAAGTATTTATGGTGAAAAGGTGCCGGTATATGAAGGCTGCATTCTTGCAACTACTTTAAACAAACGGCCATTTCAAATTTATCTTACACATGGCCACCAGGGAGATTTGCAAAGCGATGGCAACTGGTTTAGTAAATGGTTTGTATCTACTGTTTGGGGGCCGGTACAGGGTTTGCTCGATATCAATCCCAATACGCCGGCCTTCAACGACCAGTTAAAATCCCTGCACAACACCATTATGTACGAATGGAGCAACGCCGAAAAAAATGTATTGCTGATAACAGGCCATACGCATCAGCCTGTATTCATGTCGCTAACGCACCTGGAAAGATTATATGTAAGGCTTGCCGAAGCGCAAAAGAATAAAGATGATGCTGCACTAAAAACCATAGAAGGAGAGATAGCCAAAGCGAAGCCTGTAAACCCCACAGCGCCTGATTTTTCCAGGATAATCCCATCTTATTTCAACAGTGGCTGCTGTTGTTTTGATGATGGCGATATAACGGGTATAGAAATAGCAGATGGTTACATCCGTTTAATAAAATGGCAAACAAAAAACAATGTTGCCAAACGCGAAGTGCTGGAAGAAATTAAATTGAATGAACTGGAGGGTTTGCTGTCATAATATTCAGGATAACAAAGCCGTCTTAAGTAATGTTTTGTCACAAAACCGCTAAAGCACGGAGAAAATAAAACAAAAGATCACTGCTTTGTATCCCGGGTCTCGCAAGTCTTTGAAACCTTAGTAGAAAAAAGTTCGGATAAGAAATTTAACCTTATTACTGCAAGCAATAAAATATAGCTTAACGTGAGTTCGGGATAAGCTTAGATTGTTATTCCGACCTCATCCCAACCCTTTTATTTCGTGCATATATATTTTTAAATTGCCTCAATGAATGCTTTGCATTTCCAAAGGAGAAGGGCAAGAAAAAACATGATTTTTTGCATGCTTTATGAGTTTTAGGGCGTCGGAAGTCCTCTCCTTTGGAGAACCTGTCCCGGCCATTCGGGAGGACTTAGGTGAGGTCTGTCTGCAAGCTTTAAACATATCGCTTATCCCGAACTCACGTTAGCTTAATAAGGTTAAGGCTTTATAGCTTTCGGATGCATTTCTATTAAGGTTTTAAAACATTGTTTCATCCATTATTCGCCTTTAACTTGATGTTTTGAACACTGTTGCTTCGATTTTCTGCAAGGCTTGTTATTATGCCTGTAAAGCATTTACGGGCTTCTTTCCTGCCAGGGATGATTCACGTATGTCCAGCGTGGTTTTAAGCTGAATGGTTGTATATTCTTTGGGCGTTTCTTTTGTTTCAATCTGGTTTATCAATAAAGCCGCAGCATGCTGTCCAATTTCAAATGTTGGCTGGGTAACGGCAGTAAGTGTGGGGCTTAAAAAACTGCTGACAGGGTTATCAGAAAAACCGGCAATGGCAACATCATCAGGCACTTTTAAATCCAGTTGTTTCATGATCTTTAAGCATACCATTGACAGGCGTTCTACCGAGCTTAAAATGGCCCGTGGCCGGTTAGGGCTTAATAGCAGTTTGCGTACGCTGTTTTCCATTCCGGCCAGGTTAAAATCGCAATGTATAATCCATTCTTTCCTGGTTATAAGCCCGTAGGTTTTCAGCGCGTCTTTATAACCTTTTAGCCTGTTTTGTGTTATGGCAAGGCCGGGCGAAATGGTTAAATGGGCAATGTGTTCATAGCCTTGTTGTATGAGGTGTTGTGTGGCATTATAAGAACCTTCATAATCATCCACCACCACTTTATGCGAAGGCAGCCTGGCGCAAACCCTGTCAAACATAACCACCGGTATGCCTTTATCAATCAACTCCTGCAGGTGCGCAGTGTTTTTTGTTTCGTTCGATATGGTGATGATCATGCCGTCAATCCTTCTCGATGCCAGTAAGTGCGTATTAATCACTTCAAGGTCGTATTTTTCATGGCTCTGCGAAATCAGCACCTGGTAACCCATCTTATTGGCATATTCTTCAATGCCTGCAATGGTGGCCGAGCAATAATTGTTCGCTATCTCCTGCACCATTACGCCAATCACTTTCGTTTTTTTATCTTTTAATGAAAGGGCAATGGGGTTGGGCATATAATTAAGGTCGCTGGCAACCTGCAATATCAGTTCCCGCGTTTCTTTTTTTATATCGGTGCTGCCACGCAATGCCCTCGACACCGTTGATACGGATACGTTTAAGCGCTGTGCAATGTCTTTAATCGTTATATCGTGAAGTGGGCCCATGCTTGTTACCACAAAAATTTAATTATGCATAGAAGATATACAAAATTGTTTATTGAAAAATTATCAGCAGCATGTCTGGTCATCGCAGCGTTTACAGCTTATTGCCCGCCTGTATTTTCCCACGATCAATCCCGGCGGCCTCTTTTAGCAAACAGGGCTAAGCATATTGGACAAATTACAACAAAACACCATCATCAATAATTATTTTCAAATTTTTTTAGCGGAATATTAAATAAAATACATTGCAAACGTTTCCGGAAACGTTTGCAATGTTAGCAATAATTTTTTCAAAAACCATGCTATTGTTTTCACGTTGCCATCTCTATACATTTGTTTTCAACACATTCTGTAAACGATTGCTGAAGTCACATGAAAAAGGGTCTCACCTGTACATTGTTTCTGATTACGATATTATCGCCTGTCTGCTTTAAGGCAAATTGCCAGCAGTTGGCAACATTAACGGTGAATGCACAACCTGCAACTGTTGCCGTACCTGTATATATTGACCTTGATGATATAACACAACAAAACGATTCAGTACTTGTATTAAAAGAAATAAGTAAAAACGGCGCGGTTGAAGTGCCCTGCCAGGTGGAACAAAATTATCACCGCTTTTTATGGTGGATGCTTACACCACAAACCAGTTCCTCCAAAAGAACATTTACATTATCCGCAGAAAAAAACAGGCAGCGGCAGCAAAGCCCCTTACAGGTGGAAGACGATTCTGCACTCGTTATAAAGGCATATAATAAAAACGTATTGCAATATAATTACCGCATGCATTACCCGCCTGCTGGCGTTGATACGGCATTCAAACGCAGCGGTTTCATACATCCTTTATGGTCTCCCGCAGGCAATGTGCTTACGCAGATCAATCCCAAAGATCATTACCACCACGTAGGCATCTGGAACCCATGGACGCATGTTTTATATAAAGGAAAAGAAGTTGATTTCTGGAACCTCGGCGACAAAAAAGGCACAGTGCGTTTTGCCGGTTTTATCAATAAAGATGCAGGCGCCGTGTATGCAGGTTTCAGGGCTTTGCAAAATCATATTGCGTTTAATATTCCGCAGCAGGGCGATGAGTCCATCGCTATGAATGAAGTGTGGGATGTGCGTGTGTATAACACCGGCAAGCATGTGTGGCTGGTTGATTTTACTTCAACGCTGAATAATGCGGAAGACGATACGATAACACTGGAACAATACCGCTATGGCGGCTTTGGCTTCCGTGCTGCACCCGACTGGAATGATAACAACAGCAAAGTACTTACATCAGAGGGTAAGACAAGAAAGGATGCCGATTCTTCCGTAGCGCGCTGGTGCACCGTTGATGGCGATATGAAGCAGGGGCACTCAGGCATTGAGTTTATGAGTTATCCAACCAATTACAACTTTCCTGAGCCCATTCGTGTATGGCCTGAAAAAATGAATGGAAGGGGCGATGTGTTCTTTAGTTTCAGCCCTACAAAAACAAAAAGCTGGGAATTGCAGCCTGGTAAGAACAATGTATTAAAATACAGGATGCTGGTGTATGATGGAACGATAACAGCCAGGGAAGCGGAAGCAATATGGAAGGCCTTTGCACAGCCGCCGGCCATCAGCATACAAAAAAATAAATAAGAGAGTTGTTATAGTCTGTCTGAAAATGGAAATTTCAAACACCATTAAGCATGGTTATATATTTTAAAAGTATGAATAAGCACAACAAGGTCATCGTCATACCCGGCTTGATCGGGTATCTGCACTTGAAAACTGAAGCAGATTCCCACTTTCGTGGGAAAGACGTGCAAGAACGAAATAATTTTTAGACAGCTCCTAAGCTGAATATTGAATATTTTTCTTAAGCAAACGACATTGAACCGCTATTCACTATTGACAATTCACCATTGACTTAATAATAGTTGGCACATGAGAAAATTTATTGCGCTAAGCTTCCTGTTTATTATAACGGCATTATGCGCCTGCAAAACACAAAAAGAAACAGCGGCAAATAATGTTACCTGGAAGAAAGTAAAAGTTTTTGTTTACACAAAAAATGGCAAGGGCTATGTGCATGATAATATTGCTTCGGCAGCAAGGTGCATACAGGAGTTGGGTGCACAAAATGGTTTTGCCGTTGATGTATCAGACGATCCTGCAAAATTTAATGATGATAATTTAAAGCAATACAATGCGCTCATTTTTACAAGCACCAATAACGATGTGTTTGATAACGATGCGCAAAAGCTTGCCCTGATGCACTACATAGAAGCAGGCGGCGGTTTTGTGGGCATTCATTCTGTTACAGGCACGGAAAGAAACTGGCCCTGGTTCAAAAGGCTTGTGGGCGGCACGTTTGAGCGCCATGCAAAGCACCAGCCGTTTACAGAAATCATTATAGACCATAATAATCCTTCCACCTCATTCTTGTCAAACACATGGAAGCGGGATGACGAATGTTATTATACAAAAGAAATAAACCCGGACATACATGTTTTAATGGTGCATGACCTTTCAACGGTTGATGATAAAGGCAAGCCTGTTATATACGGCAACACATTTCCTTCTGTATGGTGCCATGAATTTGATGGCGGCAGGGAATGGTACACGTCTTTAGGGCATGACAGCGCCACATACAAAGAACCGGAGTTCCGCAAACATATCACGGGCGGTTTGCAGTGGGTTTTAAATAAACAAAAACCATTGGATTATTCAAAAGCGCATGCCAAATCACCAAACGATCCACTGCCATATTAAATAATAAAAAGCTTGCTTAACATGACTACAAAAAACGCATCAGGCTCAAGAAGAAATTTTATCAAGACCAGTTTAAAAGGCGCCGGGGGCGCAGCCATTCTCAGCAATTTTCCAACCATTGTCCCGGCAAGGGTCTTAGGTAAAAATGCGCCCTCCAATCTTATTAATGTGGGCGTTATCGGCACAGGCCGCATAGGCACAGAATGGGATATGCCGGGTGTTTTAAAGCATGATGATGCGAAGATGATTGCTGTGTGCGATCTCGACAGCAACCGCTTAAAAAAAGCGCAGCAGTTTGTGGATGGTTTTTATACAAAAAAGAATGGCTCATCTTACACCGGCACAAAAGGCTATGAACATTTTGAAGACCTTATTGCCAATAAAGATATTGATGCCGTGTTGGTGTGCACGCCCGACCACTGGCATGTAATTCCTGCCATAACTGCCGTGCGGGCAGGCAAAGACGTATATATGGAAAAACCGGCCTCGCTTTCTATTGCCGAAGGCAGGATATTGAGTGACGCCGCTGCAAAAGCCGGCGCCATATTCCAGATAGGCAGCCAGCAACGCTCCATGCCGCAGTTTAAAAAAGCATGCGAGCTGGTGCGCAACGGCCGCATCGGCAAAGTGCATACGGTTTATGTGGGGTTGCCGGTTGATGATCCGAAAGAAAGCACGCCTGAACATGAAATGCCTATACCTGCCAACCTCAATTATGAAAAATGGCTGGGCTCAACGCCGTATGTTCCATATACAGAAAAGCTGGTGCATCCGCAGGATGGCAGTTTTTCAAGGCCGGGCTGGCTGCGTTGTCGGCAATTCGGCGCCGGCATGATAACCGGCTGGGGCGCTCATCATTTTGATATTACCAATTGGGGGCTTGGTACAGAACATACGGGCCCAATAGAAATATCAGGCACGGCAGACTGGCCGCCGGCCAATGCTTTATGGGATGTGCATGGCAACTTTAAAACAGAAACCATTTTTAATGTAAACGGCGATACGGTAAAAGTGCTGGCAAGCAATGAATATCCCAACGGTGTAAAATTCGTTGGCAGCGATGGATGGATTTTTGTTACCCGGGGTAATTATTCCGTAACGGCAAGCGATCCGGCTTCAAACGCCGCAAAAGCAAAGGCCCTCGATGCAAGCGATCCTAAAATACTTACTTCTGAAATTGGGCCCAATGAAATTCATTTAATCAACAGCACCGATCATCATGGCAACTGGCTGAACAGCATAAGAACAAGGGAATTGAATATTGCACCGATTGAAGTGGGCCATCGTGCATGCACGGTGTGTTTATTGAATGATATTGTTTTCCAGTTAAAGAGAAAACTGTATTGGGATGCAGAAAAAGAAATGTTTAAAAATGATGATGAAGCCAACTTTATGCTCATGCGCAGCCAGCGCTGGCCTTACCAGATTAATAAGGAATATGATGTAAGAACGCTTGTTTCTAAATAAAAAAACAATTATCAATATACCGATAGGTGAAGACACCAACCGGTAGTGGATAAAAGTCCCTCTCCTTTGGAGAGGGATTTAGGGTGAGGTCAAGATAAGGCTTAATTAAATGACATTTATTCATTATTTAACATTGGCAAATCATCTTTCATCGAAACAAATAAAAAACATAATGAATGAGATAAAAGAAAGTAACAAAAAACAAAAGCAAAGATTTGATTTGCTTAATAACGGGGCAACTTATCTATCTATAATTTTTTTGTTGATGATGAACATGAGCTGCAACACTTCTTCAACTGAAAACGCATCCGCTGAAGACAGCAGTAAAGTGCGCTTAATAACGCTGGCGCCCGGCCATTTTCATGCTGCGCTGGTACAAAAAAATATGTACCCCGAAATTGATTCGGTGGTACATGTGTATGCACCGGAAGGCCATGAATTGCAGGCGCACCTTGCTTTGATAGATCAATATAACCATCGCGCAGATAACCCCACACACTGGGTGGAGAAATTATATACCGGCAGCGATTATCTTGATAAGATGCTGGGCGAAAAAGCAGGTAATGTTGTAGTGCTTGCCGGCAATAACCAGCAAAAAACAGATTATATAAAACGCGCTGTGGAAGCCGGTTTAAATGTATTGGGCGATAAACCCATGGCCATTAATTCAGGCGATTTTAATGTGCTGCAGGAAGCTTTCAGCACAGCCGCAAAAAACAATGTGCTGTTGTATGATATAATGACCGAACGCTCTGAAATTACAAACACCCTGCAAAAAGAACTGGCACATATACCGTTTGTGTTTGGCGAATTGCAAAAGGGCACAACAGATGATCCGGCAGTAAGAATGGAAAGCATTCATTACTTCTATAAATATGTTTCCGGCAATGTATTAACAAGGCCCGACTGGTTCTTCGATCCCGGACAGCAGGGCGATGCCATAACAGATGTAGGCACGCACTTGCTTGATCTTATTCAATGGGAATGCTTTCCTGATTCCATCATTGATTTTACAAAGGATATTGATATAACCAATGCGCGTATATGGCCAACGCCGCTTACCTTATCGCAGTTTGCAGCCATTACAAAAGAAGATAAGTTTCCTGCTTTCCTTCAGCCATATATTACCAATGATACCGTATTGCAAACACATGCCAACGGCGAAATAAACTATGTAATAAAAGGTGTTCATGCACGTATAACGCCGCGCTGGGAATATAAAGCCACTGCCGGTGGCGATTCGCATTATTCCTTATTAAAAGGCACAAAAGCCTCCCTGGAAATAAAACAGGGCGCAGCAGAAAATTATAAGCCGGTATTATATATCCGGCCAAACAATAACTCAAAAAATTTTGCAGATACATTAAATACAGCCATAGAAAAATTGAATGAAAAATATCCCGGTATTACAGTTCAGTCAGTCAACAAAGGATTTAAAGTTGTAATACCCGAAAAATACGATGTAGGCCACGAAGCGCATTTTGCTCAGGTAATGGAAAGATACCTGCAATACTTAAAAGAGAAAAAGCTTCCCGGATGGGAAGTGCCCGGCATGTTAGCCAAATATTATACGGCAACAAAGGCACTGGATATAGCAACAAATAAGCAATGAGTTTTAACCTGAGAAGTTTTGAATTTGAATCAGCCTGTAATCAATCAATTACTTCGCCGTCATTCCCCCGACGCGTCGGGGGAATCTGCTCTATTAATCCTAAAAACCAGGAAATAATACACGGCGTAAATTTTTAAGAGCAGATGCCCGGTCAAGCCGGGCATGACGTGCAAGTTGCTTTGTTTGATTGTTGGTTCAAAACATCTCAATAAATCATAAAATCAAACATTGCTGAAATATAATTTTTTATTATTCAAAATCTATAAACATGCACCCCCTGCAGGAAAATATTCATCATTCATCATCTTCTGAAAACACAGCACGATCAGTGTTTTCACTCCGGGGCAAAACAGCATTGGTAACCGGCGGCGGCAGCGGCTTGGGCCTGGCCATAGCAAAAGCATTGGCAAGCAATGGCGCTAAAGTTATTATAGCAGGCCGCGATGAAAGCAAGCTTCAAAAAGCCTGCAGCGAAATTGGCAACGGTTGTAGCTGCATCAGTATTGACCTCTCAAGCCTCAGCGCCATTCCTGCTTTTGTTGAACAGTTGATACAACATTCAAACACGATTGACATACTGGTAAACAATGCCGGTATCAACATGAAAAAAGAAGCGCTTGAAGTAACCGATGAAGAGTTTCAAAACATCATCTTAACCAACCAGCAGGCTGTGTTTGCCCTTACAAGGGAAGTGGCCAGGCAAATGGCTGCCGTACAGCAGGGCAGCATTATAATGATAAGCTCTATGGCGGCGCACTATGGCCTGCCTAAAGTGATTGCCTACACCGCTTCAAAAACAGCTATTGAAGGCATGACGAGGGCGTTGGCAGTAGAGCTGGCTGAAAAAGGCATTCGGGTAAACTGTATTGCGCCGGGCTTTATAGCAACAGATATGTCGGCAAAAGCCCTAAGCAGCGATCCCGATCGCATGAACCGGGTACTTGCAAGAACGCCCATGAAAAAACTGGGGCATCCGGATGATATCGGTTATGCCGCTGCCTTTCTTGCCTCTGAAGGTGCACGCTTTATAACCGGCGCTGTACTGGCCGTTGATGGCGGCAATTCTATCGGTTTTTAATTTCTAACTATAAAACTTGACGTATGAACTTTTCTTCGCTTTTTCTTATCTCTTCACACCTAAACATTGCATTATGAAAAAAACTATACGCAAATCCTTTATTATGGGGGCCTTGCTGCTTGCATGCGCCGCAAAAACAATGCTGGCGCAAGCGCCCCTGTTGGTTAAGGGCGCCGTTATCTCTAAAGACAGCACAAAACCCCTGGCCGGCGTAACGGTAACCGTTGAAGGCAATGCCAAATGGGGCGTTGTCACCAGTGACGACGGCAGCTTTATCATCAAAAATGTGCCTGCATCGGGAAGCCTGGTCTTCTCTTTTGTGGGGTACAAAACACAAACGGTGGCGGTTAACGGGCAAACAACCATTAACGTGGCGCTTGACCCCGAAGGCAGTGCTCTGGATGAGGTGGTTGTTATTGGTTATGGCACCGCCAGGAAAAAAGACCTTACCGGCGCCATAGCATCAGTAAATGTTACCAAATTAGAAAACGAAAACCGCACATCGGTGCAGGACGCCCTTCGCGCTAACGTGCCCGGTTTAACTGTGGGGGTGGTAAGCACGGCAAAACCGGGCGGCTCCCTGCAGGTGCGCGGCACCAATACCCTCAGCGCCGGCACCAGCCCGCTGATCGTATTGGACGGGGTGATCTATTACGGCGCCCTGGCCGATATTAACCCGGCGGATATTGCCTCCGTAGATGTTTTAAAAGATGCAAGCGCCGCTGCGGTATATGGCGCCAAGTCGGCAAGCGGGGTCATCATGGTCAATACCAAGAAAGGAAAGGCCGGGAAACCAACCATAAACTTTAGCAGCAACCTCGCTTTGGCCACCATGGGCGTAAACCAGCCGGTATATCAGGGCCAGGACTTTGTAAACTGGCGTGTGGATGTGGAAAACAGCATTCATAGTTTCAATGAAGAACCGTACCAGTTCAACGACCCGCGCACTTTGCCTTCAGACATTTCCGTGGACGACTGGCTGGCTTACGACGCTTCCAGCGGCGACCCGGTAACGGTTTGGCTCACCCGCCTCAACTTCCAGGCGGTTGAACAAAAAAATTACCTGGCCGGCACGCCCACAAACTGGTACAACATGATGTTTCAAAACGCCCTGCAGCAGAATTACACCTTAAGCGTTTCCGGCGGCAGCGATAAATTTAACTATTACTGGTCGGGCGGGTATTTAAACAATAAAGGCATTATTGTGGGAGATAAATATTCAACCATTCAAAGCCGGCTGAAATTAGAAACCCAGGTAACGAAATTTTTAACCGTTGGCATCAATACCCAGTTTGCGGCCAGGGACGAAAGCTCGGTACCGGTGAGCTGGAGCCTCATTGTTAACAATACGCCTTATGGCAGTTTTTACAACGATGATTCCACCGATTTCCGTTACTGCCCGAATGACGACCCCGGCGCAGGTGGCAGAAACCCTTTTATCGCCACCACCTACACCAGCCGCCTGAAAAGGTATTATACCCTTAACACAATTGCTTACGGCAAGGTGAACCTGCCCTTCGGCATAAAATATACGGTGAACTTTGCACCGGAATTTGAGTTTTATAATTACTTCAATGGCAATAGCTCCAAAAACCCTGACTACACGCTCATAGGCGGGGAAGGAGAAAGAAACAACCACGAGGTTTACCAGTGGCAGATAGACAATATTTTAAGCTGGAGCCGGGACTTTAATAAGTACCACCATGTGGATGTAACCCTGCTGGCCAATTCTGAAAAATACCAGTACTGGTCAAATGACATGGTAGGCACGGGTTTTGACCCGAGCGATGTTTTAAGCTACCATAACATGAGCGCGGCCCTAACCCAGTCAATTTCGAGCGATGATGAATACAGCACCGGCGCCGCCTTAATGGCCAGGGTATTTTACAGCTATAAAGACCGGTATATGCTTACCCTGTCTATGCGGCGGGACGGCTATTCCGCCTTTGGCCAAAAATATCCCTGGGCCAATTTCCCGGCGGCAGCTTTCGGCTGGGTATTTACGCAGGAGCCGTTTTTTAAAGCCCCCTGGCTTAATTACGGCAAGCTGCGCCTGTCTTACGGCATAAACGGCAACCGCGATATTGGCCGGTATTCCGCCATTTCTAACCTGGCTACCGGCAAATACTTAGAGGTAGCCCCGGATGGCACCACCACCGTTGTTTCCCAGTTGTATGTAACAAGAATGGCCAATGAAGACCTGAAATGGGAACAGACAGCCGCCTTCAATATCGGCCTGGACTTTTCCATCCTCAACGGCGTGCTTGGCGGCAGCATAGATGTGTATAAAGGCAAAACAACCAACCTGCTGGTTGACCGCGCCCTGCCGGATGTGGTAGGCTTTTCCGAAGTAGAAAGCAATATTGGCGAAGTGGATAATAAAGGTTTGGAAATAAACTTAAATTCTACCAATATCAGCACGAACAACTTCAGCTGGAGAACTTCCTTCAATTTCTCTTTAAACCGCAATAAAATCGCCCATCTCTATGGCACTATGGAGGACGTGACCGATGCAGACGGGAATGTGACAGGCCAGCGGGAAGCAGACGATATTACCAATGGCTGGTTTATAGGCCGCCCGATTGACGCCGTGTGGGACCTGAAAGTACAGGGGGTTTATCAATCTGACGATAAAGACGCGGCAGCCACCTATGGCCAGTCGCCCGGCGATTTTAAATTACAGGATGTGAACAGCGACGGCCAATATACAAACGACGATCGCCAGTTCCTCGGCCAGACAAAGCCGCGTTACCAGTGGTCGCTGCGGAATTCGTTTACCTTGTTTAAGGATTTCGAACTGTCTGCCCTGATTTATTCTTCCTGGGGTTACATGGCTGCCTTTAACCAGGCCAAGAACAAAGGCGGTTTTCCCGACCGTACAAACGGGTATGTATATCCGCACTGGACGCCGGAACACCCTACAAACGATTTCGCAAGAATTTACTCCAGCGACGGCAGTGCTTCGTACAATGTTTACAGGAACAGGAATTTTATCAGGCTTGATAATGTGGCCCTGGCTTACATAGTTCCGCCGGCTTTATTGAAGAAGGCCAGCATACAGGGCCTGAAGTTTTACTTCTCTGTAAAAAATGCGGCGGTATATGCCCCGGACTGGGAATACTGGGACCCCGAATGGGACCCGAATGTTGGCGCCGGCCCCACGCCAAGAACATACACTTTCGGGCTTAACCTGACACTCTGATTGCTTTATCAAAAAAAATGAAAACAATGCAAACGATCAATAAAAAACCAATATGCCTGCTGGCGGCTGCCTGCATGATGATCATTGCCGGCAGCGGATGCAAAAAAAGCTGGCTGGAGCCAAAAGCGCCCTCTCTTTACACACCGGATGAAACCTATACAACAGCCGAAGCCCTGCAGGATGCCCTGGTGGCCTGCGAGAAAAATATACGGTATGATTTTTTTGGCGATGGCGCGCCCATCATTACCCAGGAAATATTTTCTGATGTGGCCGTGGAAGGAACAACCGACAAATCGGGCCCTGCGCAGGACATGAACCTCGATATTACGCCCGATGCCATTAATTCCGACAACGATGATGCAGACCATAACCGCATCTACTGGTTCTGGGAGCAAAGCTTTTACAGGCTGAAATATGCCAATACCGTGCTGGCATACATTGATGTGCCCGTCTGGGACACCACCGATGCCACCCAGATGGCCGAACGGAATGCGCTGATAGGCTCCGCCTATTTCTACAGGGCATACAGCTATTATGTGCTTTGCAACTGCTTTGGCGATGTGCCTTATGCAGGCAAATTATACTCCACGCCGAAGCTGGACTTCTATACCGTGGACCGCACGGTGATTCTCGAGGAAATGAAAAAAGAACTGGAATATGCCGTGCAATGGGTGAATGACGGCGTGAACAAAGGGGAGGTTACCAAAGGCGCCTGCTATCACCTGCTGGCAAAAATAGACCTGGCGCTGGGAGATTTTGATGATGCCATAGCTGCCGCCACCGCCGTGATTGATGGCGGTGCATATAAATTAATGACCGACCGTTTTGGCACCGAACAGGACATGGAAGATAAATATGCTGATACCGGTTATAACGTTATATGGGACCTGCACAGGCCGGTAAATAAAACGATACCGGCTAATACAGAAGGGTTATATTATGTGATAGATGCGGATGGATATATAGATAATGGCGATTACAGCGGTGGCAGCTCTTTAATGAGGCAGACCGTGCCATACTGGTTTAACAAAAATAATACGCCTGAAGGCCATACCGGTACGGTAATAACAACCGGCATAGAGTACGATCTGCAAACCGCTTACGGCAGGGGCATTGGCCGGTGCCGCGGCACCTGGTACAGCACCCACCAGATATGGGACGATGCCAACGACCTGCGCCACGCCAACCAAAACTGGATGACGATGGAGAAAATGGTATATAACAACCCGGAATTAATAAACCTGGGCGATTCCTACTATGGAAAAAACCTGCAGAAATTCAGCAGCTCCGGCACCCTTTTATGTTCTGATACCATACGGTGCTGGTTTGACTGGCCTCAGTACAAAACATTTGTTCCCGATTATGAAAATACATTAAATAATGGCGGCCACACATCCTGGTATGTGTACAGGCTGGCCGAAACTTACCTGGTAAGGGCCGAAGCGTATTACTGGAAAGGCGACCTGGCATCGGCAGCCGCTGATATTAATGTAGTAAGGGCAAGGGCCGGCGCATCGCCTGTTTCTTCTACAGATGTTACCATTGCCACCATACTCGATGAAAGGGCAAGGGAATTGTATTACGAGGAGTACCGCAAAGTAGAGCTTACCCGCATAGCCTATCTCTTTGCCCAAACCGGCAAAGCGGATTATAAGGGCAGAACCTACACCATGGACAATTTCTCCACCAGCAATTTCTGGTACGACAGGATAATGGATGTAACAGAATTTTATAACAAAGGGGTTTATACCATTCACGGCGATGAATATACGTTGAGCCCCTATCATGTATTATGGCCCATACCCCAGTCTGCCATAGATGCAAATGTGGAAGGGCATATCAATCAGAACCTGGGTTATAACGGTTCTTCAACCAATGTGGCGCCGCTTGAAGAACTTCCGGAATAAAATTATATCTTAACCCGGTTCAGAAAATATAGCTTGTGCCATGTCGTTGACTAAAGGTTTACGGGTTTACAGGTTCACTTGTTCACGGGTTATTTGGCAGGTTGCTTATTTTTTATTTAAAGTTTACAAGCTTAAGATTGTGCCTTAAATCAACGACATTGAATGCCCAATATTCCCCGCCTGCCGGACGGGCAGGAATATTGATTTTGCAGAGGCTTACAATTGAACATTGATTATTGAATACTGTTTACTTAAGGAACGTTTGTAAAATCCCTCCCGGCCATTCGGGAGGGATTTAGGGTGAGGTCAGACAAAGGTTAAGTAAGCGACATTGATTGATTATTGTGTATTGAATATTGAGTGTTTTCTTAAGTCAATAACATAGCTTATGCTTAGCTCTGTAAAAGTTCAACAGTATTTTTTTATCATTGTTGTCCGGATAACTTGGGCTAAAGCCCATTGTGTAAGGGTTTCAGATATATAACCCCAGGCTTAAGCCTGGGGTTAGTAAAAAGCAGCCCCATAAAGGGCTTTAGCCCAGGAGAAAATATTTTAGTCGGACAACAGTATTTTTTTATAAATAAAATTATATGGTGCGGATAATCCGGACAACAATAAAATAAACGATATGATCAACAGAAGAAAATTCATTCAGGCGGGAACAGTAGGCATGGCGGCTCCGGCGGCCCTGCCTTTTCTTGGAAAAGCTGCCGTAAACACAGGTGAAAAAACAGCTAAACACGAACCATTAAAGCTGGGCATGGCAGGTTATACATTTTTAAATTTTGACCTGCCTGCATCCATCAAAATGATGCAGCGGGTTAATGTAAAAAACCTTTCCATCAAAGATTTTCATTTGCCGCTGGATAGTTCTCCCGAAAAAATAAAAGAGGTATTGGGCGAATTAAGCGCAGCAGGCATTACGGCTTATGCCGTTGGTGTTATTTATATGAAGAGCAGGGAAGAAGTTGACCGCGCTTTTAACTATGCAAAAGCCGTTGGTGTTGATATGATCGTGGGTGTGCCCAATTACGATTTGATAGATTATACCGAACAAAAAGTGAAAGAGCATAACATTAAAATTGCCATACACAATCACGGGCCGATGGATAAATTATATCCAAGCCCCAAAGAAGCGTATGACCGCATCAGCAAAAAAGATAAACGGATGGGCTTGTGTATTGATATTGGCCACACGCAACGCACCGGCCTTGCACCTGCTGAAGCTGTGGTGCAGTTTAAAGACCGCTTGTTCGATCTGCATATAAAAGATGTTACTGCTGCAAACAATGATGGACAAGCTATTGATGTTGGCCGCGGTGTGATTGATTTTCCGGCGTTTGAAAGGGCCTTGTATAAAATAAATTACCAGGGTATGTGCAGTTTTGAATATGAGCTGAACATGAAAGACCCTTTGCCCGGCATAGCCGAATCGGTTGGTTATTTTAAAGGTGTGATGAACACGATTTAAAAGCCCCTCTCCTTTGGAGAACTTGTCCCGACCATTCGGGAGGGGTTGGGGGTGAGGTCTATTTAGAACAATTATGAATTTGAAAATGATAAAACCATTTTTATCAGAAGATTTTTTATTGCAGACAGACACAGCAAGGCAGTTATATTTTGATCATGCGGCAAACATGCCCATTATAGATTATCACAATCATTTGCCGCCCGGTGAAATTGCAAACAATAAGCAGTTTAAGAATATCACGGAGCTCTGGCTAAAAGGCGATCATTATAAATGGCGCGCCATGCGCAGCAATGGCGTGAACGAAGAATTAATTACGGGCGACGCAGGCGATTTTGAAAAGTTTAAAGCCTGGGCCGAAACAACGCCATATACCATGCGTAACCCGCTGTACCATTGGTCGCACCTGGAATTGAAAAAGCCTTTCGGCATAACAGATTTATTAAACAGTGACAGCGCCGGATCAATTTATACAGCCTGCAATGAACAGTTGCCGGCTTATACTACACAGGCTTTGCTGCAATACTATAAAGTGGAAGTATTGTGCACAACAGATGATCCGGCTGATGCGCTTGTTCATCATAAAAAAATAAGCGAACAGCCTTTTGGCATAAAAGTATTGCCGGCCTTCAGGCCGGATAAGGCAATGGCAGTTGATGATGCGGAAGCGTATAAAAAATACCTGCAAAAATTATCCGCAACATCCGGCGTTGAAATAAATTCTTACGATAGTTTGCTGGAAGCATTGCATAAACGCCATGATGTTTTTCATGAAGCAGGCTGCCGCGTTTCAGATCATGGCCTTGATACTTTTGAAAAAGCTGATGGCACAGCGCAGCAGCTCGAATCCATATTTTCAAAAGCCGTTGCAGGCAGGCCCGTATCAAAAGAAGAATCCATGTTGTTTAAAATGGCAACCCTGCATTTTATCTGCGCCTGGAACTATGAGAAAGGATGGGCGCAGCAGTTTCATGTGGGCGCATTGCGCAACAACAATACACGTTTATTAAAACGCCTCGGCGCCGATGCCGGTGTGGATTCAATGGGCGACTGGCTGGTGGCGGAAGGCATGTCGGCCTTTTTTGATAAGCTGGATAAAAATGATAAGCTTGCAAAAACCATTATCTATAACAATAATCCAATGTATAATGAAGTGTTTGCTACCATGACTGGTAATTTCCAGGATGGCAGCATACCGGGCAAGATACAATACGGCAGCGGCTGGTGGTTTTTAGACCAGAAAGACGGCATGGAAAAGCAGATGAACACGTTAAGCAATATGGGTCTATTAAGCCGTTTTATTGGCATGATAACAGATTCCCGCAGCTTTCTTTCTTTTTCAAGGCATGAATATTTCAGGCGTATTCTCTGCAATTTAATCGGCAATGATGTAGAGAACGGCGAGCTGCCGGCTGATATAAAATGGCTGGGCAAAATGGTGGAAGATATTTGCTACAACAATGCGAAGGAATATTTTAAGTTATAGTAGTTTAAACCCCGGGGGGTTTGAAAACCCCCGGGGGTTGTAATAAATTTAAACAGCCGTATTGCAGGAGATTTCTCCTATCGTGCCAATGACGTTCAAAGAGATCGAATGAATACAAGCATCATAAACATTCAGGTTGCCAAAGTATAAATTATATAACGTTGTTTGAACAGGGGCATCCCTCCCGAAGTATCGGGAGGGAACGAGGGTGAGGTAAAATTCTATTAATAACCATTCATGAGATCATTTGTAACCATTGTAAAAGCGTTTAAAACCCCGAGGGTTTTTGAAACCCTCGGGGTTTACCGAACCACTGTAAAGATTCTGATTACCTGCGCTGCATTTTTAAGTTTAGTAAGTTGTAACAACCATGAAGGAAAAGGCGGTAAGCCTGATTCGCTGGCCATCCGCAAAAGCATTGAAGATGAACCGGTGATTGAACCTGGTGAAGCCATTAAGAAAATGCATGTGGAGAATGGCTTTGAAGTGAAACTGGTAGCCGCGGAACCGTTGGTTATGGCACCGGTGGCGATGGAGTTTGACAACAAAGGCCGTATGTGGGTGGTTACCATGATGGATTATATGCCGGATACCTCTGGCACGGGCGAAGATGCGCCAACAGGTAAGGTGATGATATTAAGCGATATGAACAATGATGGCGTGATGGACAGCAGCAAAGTGTTTTTGGATTCGCTGGTATTGCCGCGGGCTTTGTGTTTGATTGACGGCGGCATTCTGGTTGCCGAACCGCCAAAGCTCTGGTATTATGATATAAAAGATGATAAGCCCGTAAACAAGACTTTGGTTGACAGCAGTTATGCAGATGGCGGCAACGTGGAGCATCAGCCGAATGGCTTGCTGCGCGCCATGGATAACTGGATATACAATGCCAAAAGCGATGTGCGGTATAAAAAGCAGGGCAATAAATGGCTGAAGGAAAGAACGCATTTCCGCGGGCAGTGGGGCATAGCGCAGGATGACGAAGGCCGGTTGTTTTACAATACCAATTCAGAAAATTTACTGGGCGATTATTTTATGCCGGGCCTTGGCGCATGGAATGCCAGCCAGAGAGCAGTGGCAGGTTACGCAGAATCGGTCGTAAAAGATAACCGGGTTTTTCCCGTAAGGCCAACACCCGGTGTAAACCGTGGCTATGAGAACGGGGTTTTGGATGACAGCCTGCGGCTGGTGAATTTTACAGCAGCCTGCGGCCCGGTAATTTACAACGGTGGTTTATTCGATGAAGCTTACCATGGCAATGCCTTTGTGGCCGAGCCTTCCGCCAATCTTATCAAAAGAAATATCTTAACGGATAAAGGTTATATAATTGATGGAAAACAGGCATATCAAAACAAGGAATTTTTGGCAAGTGAAGATGAACGTTTCAGGCCGGTGAATTTATATATTGGCCCAGATGGCGCTATGTATGTGATTGATATGTACCGCGGCATCATTCAGCATAAAACCTATCTCACGCCTTATCTTAAAAATGAAATAAAGGAAAGAAAGCTCACCAATCCTTTAAACTGCGGGCGCATTTATAAGATAGTGCCGAAAGGCAGCAATGCAAGAAATGTTCCGTTCAGCAATGATCCGCAGGCGCTTGTTGAATTACTGAAAAATAAAAATGGCTGGGTGCGTAATGAAGCACAGCAAATGATAATAGACAGCAACTATACGGCTGCATCGCCTGCACTGCATGCGTTATTAAAATCAACGGATAATTTTATTCCTGTTGCGCATGCCTTATGGACGTTGGAGGGATTACATGTATTGCAGGCTGCGGATATATTGCCTTTGCTGCAAAACAATAGCTGGCCGGTAAGAATGCAGGCATTAAGCGTACTGCCATCGGTAATGAATAAAAATAATTACAACCGGTTTATACCACTGTTGCAGCAGATGGTGAATGATACACTGGCCGCGCCTTATATTGGTTATATTATGTATGATGTGCAGCAGTATAATGCAGCCGCCGCCAAACAAATCCTGCTGCAGTTGGCATCAAAATATGCGGCGAATAAATACGTAGCCGATGCCGTTATCAGCAATCTTGAAAACAAGGAAGAAAGTTTTTTGAATGATGTGGTAAAAACAAATGCCGATACCACAACTTTATTTGCAAGAAGGTTGCGTAAAGTGATAGATGATATTGCAAAAGCAAAAAACCAGAGCAACCAGAAAAAACTGGCGGCTTTGTACCCGAGAGGTGCGCATATATTTACAACGCTTTGCCAAACCTGTCATGGCCCTGATGGCAATGGCGTAACAGCTTTGGCGCCGCCATTGAATAAATCGAACTGGGTGCAGGGCAATAAAAACCATTTAATGCCAATTGTGTTATATGGGTTAACCGGCCCGGTGAAGATTGCTGATCATTTGTATAAATCGCCGGAGATAAATGGCGATATGCCGGGCATAGGCGCGAATGATGAGTATAACGATGAAGACATTGCGCAGGTATTGAATTACATCCGCAACTCCTGGAATAACAAAGGCACTGCAATAACAGCAAAAGATATTTCGGATACAAGAAAGAAATATGCAGGCAGGCAGAAAACCTTTACGATAGAGGAACTGGAAGGGATTAAATAGGAAGAGAAGTTGAATGGTGGGGAATTGGGGAATAAACTTGTGAACAAGTGAACCTGTGAACTTTTGAACGAAGAAAAAAGAAGTTGAATATTGAAAACTGAGGCTTGAAGCTCATGGCTCGCAGCTTGAATTATGAACAAAACAACAATAAAAGCAGGTATTATCGGCTCCGGCTTTGCCGCCAGATTTCATTATGATGCATTGCAGCGTGTATTCAGTACAGGTGTTGATATTGCGGGCGCTTATTCGCCAACGGAAGCGCGTTTAAAGGCTTTCGCCGCACAGCGAAACATACAGGCGTTTACCGACATGGATGCGTTGATCGCTGCCAGTGATGTATTGCATGTTTGCACGCCGCCTGTAACGCATGAACCCATTGTTATTGCTGCATTGCAGCAAAACAAACATGTTATAGTTGAGAAGCCGCTTACAGGATATTTTGGCAATGGCACAGATGATTTCAACGGCGATGCTTTTCCAAAACAGGAGGGCCTTGACCATGCATTGCAAAGCATACAGAACATGCTGGATGCAGAGCAGAAAAGCACGGGAAAGATTATGTATGCAGAGAATTGGGTGTATGCGCCGGCTGTTCAGAAAGAAAGGGAACTGATACAAAAAACCGGCGCACAAATTTTATACATGCGTGGCGAACAATCGCATTCCGGCTCGCACTCATTAACCTATGGGATATGGAAGTTTTCAGGCGGCGGTTCTATGATGGGCAAAGGCTGCCATCCTTTAAGCGCAGCCATTTATTTTAAGCATGTGGAAGGCAGGGCGCGGGATGGCAAACCCATCCATCCCAAAACCATAACGGCACGCACACACGCCATTACAAGAATGCCCGGTTTTAAGAACGAAGGTTATTTAAAAGCTTCTTATACCGATGTGGAAGACTTTGCCATGATGCATATTGTGTTTGAAGACGGCACATTTGCCAACCTGGTTGCCAGCGAGCTGGTATTGGGCGGCGTGCATAATATAATTGAGGTGAATACGACCAATCACAGAACAGTATGTAATATCAATCCCAACAATTCCATGCAGTCATATACACCTGATAAAAAATATTTTGAAGACGTATATGTGCTGGAGAAGATTGAGACAAAGCAGGGCTGGTCGTGCATTTCGCCTGATGAAGGATGGTTTGCAGGCTACCAGCATGAGATGGATGCCTTCTATCGTTCGGCCGCTTATGGCGATGCTATTGAAAGCAACAGCAGCCTGGCCGCAGATGTGATAGCCGCCATTTATGCCGGCTATGTATCAGCAGAAAACAAAGGTGTGGAAACGGTTATTCCGTTGGTGTCATCATAAATAATTGAATTGTTGTTTGCTTAAGAAAAACACTCAATGCTCAACAAACAATAATCAATGTTCAATTGCAAACGTTGGTAAAATGAACATTGAGTATTGAATGTCGTTTACTTAAGGAACGTTTGTAAAGTCCCTCCCGGCCATTCGGGAGGAATTTAGGGTGAGGTCAAACAATCTTAAATAAATAATCAATACCTGCATTATATCATCATTAAAAACAATCTGACAGGCATGCCATTAAACCAAGCAACATCAGGCAACATTAACAATAAGATCGGTACCTATCGCTGGACAATATGCTCGCTTATATTTTTTGCCACCACAATCAATTATCTTGACAGGCAGGTTATAAGCCTGCTAAAGCCTGCGCTGGAAAAAGAATTTAACTGGAGCGAATCAGACTATTCCAATATTGTGGTGGCGTTTCAGTTTGCCTATGCCATAGGCATGATAGGCGCCGGAAGATTGATTGATAAAATAGGGAGCAAATTAGGCTATGCCATCACGTTAATATTATGGAGCATTGCTTCTATACTGCATGCATTTGCAACGGGTGTGTGGAGTTTTGCGGCCTATCGTGGTTTTTTGGGTGTAACGGAAGCCGGTAATTTTCCTGCTGCTTTTAAAGCTGTGGCAGAATGGTTTCCACGCAAGGAACGGGCTTATGCGGCGGGCATATTTAATTCTGGCACCAATGTTGGCGCTATTGCAGCGCCCATTGTTGTACCGTGGCTTGCTATAAATTACAGTTGGCGTATAGCTTTTATTGCTACCGGCGCCTTTGGTTTTTTATGGCTGATATGCTGGTTTATTTTTTATGAGGTTCCCGAAAAACAAAAACGTTTATCAAAAGCGGAGTTTGATTATATACACAGCGACAGGGATGAAGGCGAAGTAATTGAACAACAACCTAAAATTTCCTGGGGGAGATTATTAACCTTTAAACAAACCTGGGCTTTTATTACAGGCAAGTTTTTAACCGATGGCATCTGGTGGTTTTTATTGTTCTGGCTGCCGGCGTTTTTAGATGCCCAATATCATCTCACCGGCATGCAGGTAAGTTTGCCCATCGCTTTTGTTTATACACTGGCAGGGGTGGCAAGCGTTATCGGCGGATGGCTGCCCATGTATTTTATAAGAAAAGGATTTACGGTTGTAAAGGCCCGCAAAACATCCATGCTCATTTATGCATTCTGCCCTTTGCTGATAATTGCGGCACAATATGCAGGCGGTTACCATATATGGTATGCCATTATCATTATTGGCATCGCTGCATCTGCCCACCAGGCATGGAGCGCTAATTTATTTACAACCGTTAGCGATATGTTTCCCAAAAATTCGGTTGCTTCAGTAGTTGGGATTGGAGGTATGGCCGGCGGCATCGGGGGCATGTTATTCTCAAAATCCGCAGGCTTATTATTCGATCATTATAAAAGCCTTGGCCATATTGAAACCGGTTATTTTATTATGTTCCTGTTTTGCGGCTTTGGTTACCTGATTGCATGGATGATTATGTTTTTAGCATTGGCGCCTAATATGGAAAAAGTAAAAACAGTATAGCTGTTTTATGATATTTTGCCGGCCGGCAGTTGTAATTCATGGCGGCTTTAGCAGACTGGCCCAGTCTCTGAGACTGAGCCAGTCTGTTTTATCCCGCTGCAGTTTAAAGGCCACTCCCTTGTGCCGAAGCTTTTCATGGCGGCCTGCCCGGCCCGGTTGCATAAATAACGTGCGTTCGATATAATTTAACCCGGGCCTTTAAGCCCGGGCTGTTTACAGGTAAAGTATTATTGGCTTTAGCCAAAGCTTTGTTTTTTTATTGAAACGCTCAGGTTAAAGCCGGGAATTTATGCTCATCTTCTGCCCAAAGCTAAAGTATTGGGTTAGTGAATGTTTATATCGGGCCTGCGAAAATTTGAAATACACCCAAATAAATTAAACGCCTTCAGCTGTTTATAAATACTTTTAACGGCGTAAAAACTTCGAGCACATGAAATACTTCCTGAAAAAATGGATCGGCGCCCCGCTGGCAATAATCGTATTCAGCCTGACTGTACAGGCCCAAGGTGGCTGGATATCTTTATTTGACGGCAAATCTCTAAACGGCTGGAAGGTGGGCGATAATGCTTCCACATTCAGCGTTGACAGCGGCATGATAAAAGTAAATGGCAATACCGCGCATTTATTTTATGAGGGCCCTGTAAAAGATCACAACTTTAAAAATTTCGAGTTTAAGGCTGATGTAATGACGAAGCCGCATTCCAACTCAGGCATATATTTTCATACACAGTTTCAGCAGGGCGGCTGGCCGGCAAAGGGCTATGAGGTGCAGGTGAATAACTCGCATACCGACTGGCGCAGAACAGGCAGCTTATACGCCATACAGGATGTGAAAGAAGTATATGTGCCCGATGATGTATGGTTTACAGAATACATAAAAGTGCAAGGCAAGCGCATTATCATAAAAATCAACGATAAAACGGTGGTGGATTATACGGAGCCCGATCATGTGGAAAGGCCCGATGACATGAAAGAAAGAATAATTTCAAGCGGCAGTTTTGCCCTGCAGGGCCATGACCCCGGCAGCACGGTTTACTTCAAAAATATCATGGTAAAACCGCTGGCTGATTAACGGCATGAAGCAGATACCAAAACGGTTATTTGGAATATTAAAAATAAATTTGCCGGATGGCAAGAATAAGAACTGCAAAAGATGTTTCGCGGAAAGAAGTAATATTAAAAGCTGCGGCTTCTCTTTTTCACGAAAAAGGTTATAAGGCTGCCAGTATGCGCGACCTTGCCGAACTGGTTGGAGTTGAAGCAGCAAGTTTATATAACCATATACGTTCCAAAACCGAATTGCTGCACGATATATGTTTTAACGTGGCCAATGTTTTTTGGGAACACCTGAATAAAGTGGAAATGTCGGACGCCCGGCCCATTGAAAAGCTGGAAACGCTGCTGCGGTTTCATATACAGCAAATGATCAACAATTTCCAGGAAGTGTATATAAGCGACCGGGAATGGCGTTATCTTACCGATCCCTATCTTTCCAATTACCAGAACCAGCGGCGCACTTACCGCAAACGCTTTGCCGCCATTATTGAACAGGGCATTGAAAGCGGAGAGATCAATAGCATTGATGCATCAACGGCCGTGCTCATTGTTTTGCACGCAGTAAGCGGCATTGAAAGCTGGCACCGCAGCAAGATAAAAGTGAGCGGTGAAGAACTGGAAGAAAACATGATCACCATTCTGATTGATGGTTTGAAAAAATAGTTCAGCCGCTCCGGGTGCAATCACTGCAACGGTAATGCCGGCTTTACATTCGCATAAAATGTATTACTTGATAAAGTCTATCGTTCCTTTCTATATAATTTGCGTTGCCTTATATATTTTGTTCAGCCGCCGCCCCGATTACCAGGATGGTGAAATAACAACCGCCACTATCCATTATGTTGCTGACAGCGCGAATAAGGCAGTGCCTGAAGCTGTTTTTCGTATTAACAAAGATGCATACACGGTTAATGCAGGTTATGTTTTGCGCAACCTTAAAGAAGGGCAAACCGTTCAGGTTATATACGAAACCTCCGATCCATCCAAAGCGGCCGTGTATAGCTGGTGGGGTTATTGGCTGCAATGGGACGAATTGCTGGGCTCGATATTAATACCGGTGATTTTCTTTTTTGCTGCCAAAGAAATAACAGCCCGGCCGGCGCCGGAAGCGCCGGCGGAAGAAATGGAAATGCGCAACCCGCCGAAGCAAAGAAAATACGATGTGTAATTGCCTGAACGGGGATTTGGTGAGAGGTAAAGATTGGAGAGATATAAGCCTGCCGCTAATCTCAGGCTTTTCTAACAGTTCTGGTGTTTGGTATAGCAGCATTTCATTAAATTTATATTCAGTTTTATTGCCAGGTTTGCCATAACCTGCAGGTTCAGCTACCATTTTCAAACAACTTCGAAAATTTAAACCATGAAAAAAATCTTTATCCTTTTCAGTATGCTTGCTGCCATCGCAGGTTATGGGCAGAATAATGCAGGCGACAGCACATTAAAAGTGGTGTATGCAAATACAATAAACAACGCTGTACAACCTGCCCTGTTTATAAACGAAAAGCTGATGGGCAGCAGCAGCGCGCCGTCCATCCTCAGCCCGAACCTGATTGACAGCCTGTATATTATTAAAGGTGAAGTTGAGATTGATGGTGTGAAATATAACGGGCAGGTTCATATAATAACAAAAAGCAGTTACAACCCTAAACTAATTACGCTCACTGCTTTAAAAGATAAATACACCAATTTAAAAAATAAGCCTGCCCTGTTTATGGTTAATGGCAATATGATTAATGCCGATTATGACAAGTTTGCTATTGACGAAAATGATGTGCTTGAAATTATTGTTGACAATATTAAAAACGAAAAGGAGCATATTGACCTCGGGCTTATAAAGCTTTTGACAAAAACCGAAGAAAACATTAAAAAATCAAAAACGATCATGATAAGAGGCCGCGAAGTTGCAATGCATTGATACGGCCTTGCATGAACGGGATTAGGAGAAGTAAAAAAATCGAAAAGATATGCGCTTGCAGCGCACCGCTAATAATCAATATCCAGGTTCAGCCTGTTCTTTAATTCTCTTACCAGGGGATATTTCTCTGCAATGCGGTCAAATTTCTGGCGGCTGTTCAAGGTAAGGTGAATGGGTATATCTTCCTCTGCGCCGGCTTCAATGAGCACTTTAAAATTAATGCTGCGGTTAAAAAATGCACGCTGAATAAAATCGCACAGCAGGGTCTTTTCCTGCTCAATAAATTTTTGCTGTGTAAGCGCATGCACGGTAACGGTAAAAAAATTATCCGTCTCAACGTCAAGCTTAGCCGTTCTGAATGTTTGAAAAGTAGAATGCTTGTTTGGCTGGGCCTCAAGCGTGGCGGCATAATTATTCCAGGCTTCCGTTAGCCTTTGCGGTGTTAAGGCTTCCGCATCTTTTATTTCTTCCACGTTATAACCGGCGCCTACTTTTTCGCGCAAAGCTTCCAGCAGGTTTTTACCGGCGGCGCTTTTAGGCATTGTATATGTTGCCGCAGGTTCATTAACCGTGTTGGCCGGTTTGGGGGCAACAGGCTTTGAAACAACCCGTGCCTGCGGCGTATTTTCTTTTACCGGCTGCTGAATAATAACTTTTGCTTCCGCTTGTTTAGCCGGCGCTGACGAAGCTTGTTCAATCGTCCTGCTTTTATAGATCACCGGTGCATCAACCCATTTTTTTTTAACAACGCCGCCGTTTTCACTCACCAGTTCAAGCGCCTGCTGAAGATAGTTGAGCTTGATGAGCGCCAGCTCCACATGCAGCCTTTTATTGCGCGCCATTTTATAGTTTATCTCAAACTCATTTAAAATATTGAGCGCGCTAACTATGTAGCTCATGCTTACCTGTTCCGCTTTGGCAATATACTTTGCCTGCATGCCTTCCACCACTTCCAGCAGGGAAGCGGCCTTTGCATTTTTGCTTACCAAAAGATTGCGCAGAAATTCGGCGAAACCATTCAGCACCATATCGCCTTCAAAACCCTTGCTGTTTATTTCGTCATACAGCAGCATGGCGGCGCCTATATCCTGCTGCAGTAAATGATCGAGCAGTTTAAAATAGTAATCTTCATCAAGAATATTCAGGTGCTCCAGCGTGTTCTGATAATTTACCTCGCCATTGGTAAAACTTACTATTTTATCAAGAATGCTCAGTGCATCCCGCATGCAGCCTTCGCTTTTTTGTGCGATGACCTGCAACGCCGCTTTTTCTGCTTTTATGTCTTCCTTTTTTGCAATATCCTGCAAATGTTCAACTGTATCATTTGTGGTGATGCGCTTGAAATCGAATATCTGGCAGCGCGATAAAATGGTAGGCAGTATTTTATGCTTCTCCGTGGTAGCCAGAATAAAGATGGCATAAGGCGGCGGCTCTTCCAGCGTTTTGAGGAAGGCGTTAAAAGCCGAAGCGCTCAGCATGTGCACTTCATCCACAATATATACTTTGTATTTGCCGGCCTGCGGCATAAAACGCACCTGTTCCACCAGCGTTCTTATATCATCAACCGAATTATTGCTGGCCGCATCTAATTCATGTATGTTTAAAGATGTGCCTTCGTTAAAGCTCCTGCACGAATTGCATTCGTTGCAGGCTTCACCATCGGGCTGCAAGCTTTCGCAGTTAATGGTTTTGGCAAGAATGCGGGCGCAGGTTGTTTTACCCACGCCCCGCGGCCCGCAAAACAAAAAGGCATGCGCCAACTGATTGTTTTTAATGGCATTCCTTAACGTGGTGGTAATATGCTGCTGCCCTACAACCGTATCAAAAGTTTGCGGCCTGTACTTTCGCGCTGAAACAATAAACTTATCCATAGAAAAATGCAATTTAAGCAGGGGCTGCCACTTTTTTTAAACGGCTTTGGTTAAATTATGCACATGTATTTTTTTTGCACGGATAATGCATATTGAACCTGTCAATAATTTAAAAAATTTCCTCAACAGCAAAGTTGAATTATACAACCAGCCTTCCTTTATAAAAGATGACCCCATCAGCATTCCGCATCTTTTTACCAAAAAACAGGATGTGGAGATCGCCGGTTTTTTTGCCAGCATTTTTGCCTGGGGCAACCGTAAAATCATCATCAATAAATCAAGGGAACTGATGGAGATGATGGATATGCAGCCGCATGCATTCTGTCTGAACGAGGATTTGGGAAGATTAAAAAGATTATTGGAATTTAAGCACCGCACTTTTAATGCGACCGATCTTTTATACTTCGTTGAATTTTTGCAATATCATTATCGCCATAATGATTCTTTGGAAACGGCATTTACCAAATGGGGCAACAATGTTGAACAGATGCTGGCCGGCTTTCACCATTATTTTTTTAGCCTGGAAGATGTGCCGCTGCGAACCAAAAAACATATCGCCACACCGGAGAAAAGATCAAACTGCAAACGGCTGAATATGTTTTTGCGCTGGATGGTGCGGGATGATAACAAAGGCGTTGATTTTGGCTTATGGAAAAACATCAAACCTTCGCAACTGATTTGCCCTGTTGACGTGCATGTGGCGAGAGTAGCCAAACGCATGAATTTATTGCAGCGCAAACAAACCGACTGGAATGCCGCGGTTGAATTAACGGAACAGCTTAAAACACTGGATGTGCACGATCCGGTTAAATATGATTTTGCTTTATTTGGCCTGGGTGTGATGGAGAAATACTGACTGCAAACCATCCATTATACCGGCTTTGCCGTGCCGATGGATGGTTTTAAAAAATTGTATTCGCGCCTGTTTCCCTTCGGTCGGCCCGCGATAGCGGGCCGTCCCGGTTTCGGAAATCGCTTCAATAATTTTTTTTAAAGGTTTTTTACCCTTTGGGATAATCGGGG